>CAZVHF010000190.1:0-4647 GCA_964627105.1 uncultured Chitinophaga sp. | reverse complement strand
ATGATGCGTCCCGCCCGGTTGTAACCCAACTTTAATTTACGTTGCAGGAGTGATGCAGAGCCTTGCTGATGCATCACCACAATGTGCGCAGCTTCGTCGAACATCGAATCGCGGTCGCCGATGTCAAAATCTTCCTCTGGATCAGCATTTTCATCCACGTATTCGGGCAGGATGAAGGCCGATGGATAGCCCTGCTGACTTCCAATGAAATCGCAGATGCGGTCAACCTCGGGTGTGTCAACAAATGGGCACTGCAGGCGAATGAGGTCGCTTCCGGTCGAGAAAAGTAAATCGCCACGTCCGATGAGCTGATCGGCTCCACCCGAATCGAGAATGGTGCGCGAGTCGATTTTCGATGTAACCCTAAACGCCACGCGGGCCGGGAAGTTCGCTTTGATGGTTCCGGTGATGATGTTCACCGAAGGGCGCTGTGTAGCAATTATAAGGTGTATACCGATGGCACGGGCCAACTGCGCAAGGCGGGCAATGGGCAGTTCCACTTCCTTGCCGGCGGTCATAATGAGGTCGGCAAATTCGTCGACCACCAACACGATGTACGGCATAAAGTGGTGGCCATTTTTTGGATTCAGTTTGCGGCTGAGGAACTTCGCGTTGTATTCTTTTAAGTTTCGCACCATGGCCATCTTCAGCAATTCATAGCGCTGATCCATGAGTACGCAAAGCGAATTTAGCGTGTACACAACCTTCTTTACATCGGTGATGATGGCTTCTTCGTTGTTGGGAAGCTTGGCGAGGAAATGTCGTTCGATTTTATTGAACAGCGTGAGCTCGACCTTCTTCGGATCTACTAATACGAACTTAATTTGAGAAGGATGTTTTTTGTATAGTAGGGAAACCAAGATGGCGTTCAATCCCACCGATTTACCTTGCCCTGTGGCACCCGCCATAAGCAAGTGGGGCATCTTAGCCAGATCGGCAACGAAGTTTTCGTTCGAAATGGTTTTACCTAACGCAACTGGCAAATCCATCGTGGTAGTGGTGAATTTCTCGGAGGTGATGAGCGTTTTCATGGCCACCACTTCCGGATTTTGATTCGGCACCTCGATACCGATTGTGCCTTTCCCCGGCATTGGGGCAATGATACGGATTCCCAATGCCGAAAGGCTAAGGGCGATGTCGTCTTCGAGGTTCTTGATCTTCGAAATACGCACACCGGCGGCGGGTATAATTTCGTACAGCGTTACGGTTGGTCCGATGCTGGCGCTGATTTTCGCGATGTCGATTCCATAACTTTTCAATGTATCGATGATGCGGTTCGAATTGGCTTCGAGTTCGGCTTTGTCGACACGTGTTTTGTTGGAGCCGTGATTTTCGAGCAGTTCAGGATCAGGATACTGATAATGAGAGAGGTCTTTTGTAGGGTCGTATTCGCCTAAGTCGAAGTCTTCATTTTCGGCAAGTACTTCGGTTAGGTTCATACGCTCCTTTTCTTCCTCGCTAAGCCCATCGAGGGTAGCACTCGACTCGGTTAATTCCGGTCGATCTGTATCGGGCTTCAATTCAGGTTCGGCGTCAATCTCCGGTAGATTAATTTCGAGTTCGGGTACCATTCCTCCACCGCCCGAATTCGAGGCAGTGCTTCCTTTTACCTCAAAGTCGATAAGCTCTCCGGTTTCAACCAGCTCATTGGAATCGTCTTCCGCTATATCGTCATCATCGTCGTCATCGACAGGTACATTGCGCAGTGTATTGCCAGTATTTACTACGGGTACAGGCTCAGGTTGTGTTGGTTTAACCGGAAGTGAAATTTCGGGCAGAGCAAATCGAAAATTATAGGCCAGCATTAAAAAGGCCATCAGCGCAAACACCAGAATGAGCACTGTGCCGGGCGTGCCTGCTATACTCTTGAGGTAAGTGCATAGGGTGTAGCCAAATCCTCCATAATACACATCATCGCTCATAACGAGAGCCAGAGCGACCGGGAGGAAAAGTATAACAAACAAGCCATGTAAAAACGTTTTACCGATGGGCAGAAGCTGCACTTCGAAGAACAGGCGGAATGCTGCAATGAAAACAAAAAAAGGAATTAAAAAGGCGGCAATTCCGAACCATTGGTGCAGAAACACAAACGCCATTAGGGCGCCAATTTCTCCCATGCGGTTATTTACAGCGTTTTCGGGATCAGATAAAAGTGTGTACCAGGGAATGTCGTTTACCTTGTCGAAATCGTGGCGCCAGTTGAAAAGATGCGATGCAAACGAGAAGGCCAGGAAAAGTGAGAAAAGCAAAAGAAATAAACTCGAAATCTTTACGAAACGCTCTGATCGAAGCGCATCGAAAAGGCCTGCTCCTTTCTTTTTCGGAGCCTTTTCGGACGATTTCGTTTCGGTAGCGTTGGCATCCGACTTTAGCCTGTTGTTTTTTCCGGACATACCTTTAATTCATCAACAAAATTCGGGAATTAAGAACGGAATAAGCAGGCCGGTAGTATACGTTTTCAGTCTTTTTTCAACAAGACTACCTTCCGCCAAACATACGCATCATATCCTCCTGCGTCATTTTTTTGTATTCGGCGGGAATTATGAATTTGGTATCGTCTACGGCTTCCTTCACTACCTTGTTAGCTGTGAATTGCATCGAAAAGCCCTGCTGGGAGATGCTGTATTCGAGCATTGAGCCGTCGATTGATGCGAAAGGACCTTGCACATGTTTGTTGCCGAATTTTAATTCTTTGGTATACCAAACGTTGAGTGCTGTTTCTTGCGAGGTTGTGGTATCGGTGAATGTTACGATTGCCTTTTGACACGGATAGCCCGCAATTGTTTTTTGCTCATCGGTTTGCTTTACGGCAACCTTCATTTTGTCTTGTTGTTTTTTAACAAGTTCGTCGTTTGTAACCGAAGAAATGGCGTATTTCTGCCCCATCATGTCCATCAGGGTTACCGATGTGCCTGTTTTTCCATCGGTTATCGAAGCGCTTTTCATGCCCATGGCCATATCCATTTCCATGCGCACGTTGCCATTTTTAATGAACATCGACGATTTTTTGGGTAGCATCATGCTCATGCGCGGATCGCTGGCACCCTCGTTTTTGATTTCGAAGTCGATGCGTCCTTCAAAGTCCTGGGCGCTTAAACCAATAGCAAGGAAGTAGGTAAAGATAAATGCCAAAGCGAGGCGCAAAAAGGGAATGCGTGTTTTCATACGTAATGGGATGCAGTAGGTGCTGATTGAAATGAGCAAGCAATGTATAAAAAGATTTGCAACGCGCTATGGGTGCGTGAATGGATTTTACTGCGAAAGCAAAATAAGGTTTTATTCTAGTCCGTTGCAGGGCTCCTACATCAGCTAATCGCTAAATTCATTGAAATATGGCGATTGTAATAACTAAATTTCTAGTAATTTAGCGATTAGAAAAGAAGAGTATGCAGACCATAATTCATCGAGTGCTTGAAAATAAGATGCTTAAGCATCAAAAAGTTGCGATACGCCGGCTCGCTTGCAAACGTTTATTTCTGGCGCAATTACCAGCAACAGGAAATTGACTGGCTCGAATACGAAAATGGCGAGTTGCGCGCATTTGAAATAAAGTTTTCTGCATCGAAAAAAGTCAAAACACCCTCGGGGTTTCGGCAGAACTATCCAGGTGTTGAGGTGCAGCAAATCGATCGCGACACCTATCTGGAGTTTATTGTTTGAAAAGGATTTATGCTGGCGGCTCCTCAGCCCATATCCTGCACCCGCTCCCCAAACTCCTCCTCCGTAATCTTCCCTTTTGCCACCTGCTTGGCCCAGAGTTCAATTTGCTCGCGGTCATCTTCGTCGGCTATTTAATGCAGCCAGGTATCGAGCTTATCGTAAATGCGTATCTTAAAATCTTCCTTGGGAATCAAATTCTATTGGGTATAAATCCAAACCCCCTCCCCAAATATCAAATCCCCCGTATTCGCTTGCTTAATGCTTTTATTTCCGCGTCGTTAGGATAGGCTTTTTCCAAACGCAGCATGTACTTCTGGGCTTCGGCTGATTTGCCATTGTACAATTCCAAACCCACGAGGTTTATTAGCGCCTGGCGGTAGTCGGGGTCGAGTTGCAATGCCTTGGTATACATCGATTTGGCGCCTTGGTTGTCGCTGTTCATTAAAAGGCAATAGCCATAATTGCAGAATGCCGGTGCATAAAACGGTGCTTCGCGGCAAAGTGTAGCAAATTCTTTTTGCGCTTCCTTTATTTTGCCCAATTGCATGAGGCAGGCTCCGTATTTGTTGCGAAACTCAAAATGAAGGGGGGCCAACCTACAAGCGGTTTCGAAAAATGGGAGTGCATCGGCAGGCAGCCCTTGTGCGGTAAAGCTCTCGGCGATGCGGTAGGCCGCCCAGGCGTCTTCGTTGTTTTTCGATTTTCTTTGCAGTTCTTTAAGCAGTTCTGCTCGACCATATTGCGTTGCCAGCGAGCTAACCCTGGCATAATCTTTAGCCGCAAAGGCAAGGGCAACAGCCAGTCGAATGTCGGTTTTTAATTGTGTGGGGCCACGCCGTTTAAGTAAGGCTTCTGCAGAATCGAGCAGATAAACCTTGCCCGGGTCGAATTTCTCAAATTGCTGTATATAGGCAATTATCCGACTGCGCTCATCGGGTTGTTCATTGTTAATGCATTGCAGTCCTCTAAAGGTTTCGGCCGTTTTTT
>CAZVHF010000189.1:4313-4650 GCA_964627105.1 uncultured Chitinophaga sp. | reverse complement strand
TCCTTGCCACCGCGCTCGTTCATAAGCTGCTGAACGGCTTTTACGCCCGTTCCGGTAACGCTTTGGTAGGTCGAAACTACAATGCGTTTTATCCGGTATGCATCGTGCAAAGGTTTTAAGGCCAGCACCATTTGAATCGTAGAGCAGTTTGGGTTGGCAATGATCCAATCGTTCGGCCCAAGCAGATGGCCGTTAACTTCGGGCACGATGAGTTTTTTATCTACATCCATGCGCCAAGCCGATGAATTATCGATAACCCGAATGCCGGCTGCAGCATAGCGTGGTGCCCACTCGAGCGATGTAGCCCCGCCAGCCGAAAACCAGGCAATTTCGGGCC
>CAZVHF010000189.1:0-4281 GCA_964627105.1 uncultured Chitinophaga sp. | reverse complement strand
TTTTGACTGATGGCATCTGCGTGCGAACAAACGGCAAAGGAGCGTCCGTTAAAGGTTATTTCTTTTCCGATCGATTTCTCAGAAGCCACCGGGATAAGCTCATCTACCGGGAAGTTTCGCTCAGCCAAAACCTGCAGCATTTTAGAACCTACAAGACCCGTTGCCCCTACTACGGCTATTTTCATGTTTATTTATGATTTTATTAAACCGAAATCAATTAATTTGCGAGACAAATTTACCCAATCACCCATTCATGTTTGCCATCAAGCGATTAATTATACTCATTACGTTGTGCGTTTCGTTTTTTACAGCGAATGCGCAGTTGGTGGAGAATTTTTCGGATGGCGAGCTCAGTCAGAATCCAACATGGACAGGCGATACCGATGAGTTTTTGGTGGATGCATCCTTCTTGCTGCAAAGCAATGGAGACACTACCAGCAACACCAACCGTGAAATTTACATCGCTACCCCTTCGACAGCTTTGGCAAATGCGCAGTGGGAGTTTTTCGTGAATCCCAAAGTTGCAACATCCTCCAATAACCGCATGGATGTTTTTTTAACGTCAAACAGCGACATCCTTACCGGCGACAACCAGGGTTATTTTGTGCGCATTGGCGGTACCCCCGACGAAGTGGCCCTTTTCCGCAAAGATGGAGCAGGGGTTGAAAACTACGTAATTACAGGTGTTACGGGTATCCTTAACAGTTCGTCAACGAATCCGACAAAAATTAAGGTAACTCGCGATATAAACGGACTGTGGAGTTTGTATGCCGACTATGAAGGAAGCGGCTTGCTTTACAATCTGGTGGGCACAGCGAGTGATTTAACCTATACCTCATCGACCCATTTTGGTCTTGTGGTGCGTTATTCGAATTCGAACCGCCAGAAGTATTATATGGACAATATTTCGGTGGGCGAGATTGTGGTCGATACCCAGGCGCCAACAGTGCTTCAGGTGAATGTGCTCGGACAGCAGGAACTCGAAGTGGTTTTTTCAGAAATTGTTGAGCAAACAACAGCCGAGGAGGAGTTGAATTACACGGCAAATGGTGGACTTAATCAGCCTGCTGCAGCCATTCGGAATGCCAGTTTGTTTCAGCGCGTAAATCTGCAGTTTGCCGACACCTTCGTTTCAGGCCAAACCTATACGCTAAGTATCTCGAATGTAAGCGACCTGGCAGGCAATAGCATGGCTACGGCCGAACTCAGCTTTCTGTTTTACAGACCGCAGCCGTACGACATTGTGATCAACGAAATCATGGCCGACCCAACGCCGGTTGTTCAGCAGCCTGATGCAGAGTGGTTCGAACTGTTTAACCGAACACCTTATCCGATTAACCTTCAAAATTGGTTTGTAAAGGTTAACTCAACGCTGCGCCAGATTACAAATGCGGCGACCATTTTACCCGACAGCTTTTTAGTTTTAACGAATCTCACCGGATTTGAAGAGTTGTATGCGAGTGCAGCCGTTGCAGAAGTAGAAAGTTTTCCGGCACTTACAAATACCGGTGCAAGTATCAGCTTGCTTAATCCCGATACGGTACTGATTTCATCGGTGACGTATTCTGACCAATGGTACAACGATGCGGTAAAATACGAAGGCGGTTGGTCGCTCGAGCAAATTTCGCCCTTAAAACCCTGCGAAGGGTCAGGCAACTGGAGCGCATCGAATCATCCAAGTGGTGCTACACCCGGTCGGCGCAACTCCATTTACCAGAACATCAGCGATGAAGCCCTTCCCGAAGTAGAACGCGTTGTTTTGTTGAGTCCCGATACGATTCGTGTATTTTTTTCCGAAACCATTCCGGCGGCATCATCTACAAATCCAGCGGCTTATTTAATCGACAACGGCATCGGAAATCCAACATCAGTAACAACCTTTCCGCCCGATTTTAGATCGGTAAAACTGGGATTAATTGCACCAATCTTAGGCGGCGTTATTTACACACTCACCGCCAGTACGCCACTGAGCGATTGTGCCGGTAACAGCATCAATGCCGACATTACCGCTCAATTTGCGATTCCCGAGGATATTTTTCCGGGCGATATCGTCATCAACGAAGTGCTATCCAATCCAAAAGACGAGGGGGTTGATTTTGTAGAGATTTTTAACCGCTCGGCCAAGATTTTAGACCTGCGTGAGTTGTACATCAGCAACCAGGATACGGTTTCGCAAGAATTGGAAGGCTTAACGCAGATTGCCCCCGATGGATTTTTGCTGTTTCCGGGAACGTATATGGTTTTAAGCGAGGACATCGACGTGGTTAAATCGCAATATCAAACCGAAAACGAAAAATCATTTCTTAAGATGGACGATTTTCCATCATTCAACAACGACGATGGTGTGGTGGTGCTTTCGAAACAGAGCGATACGAATTTCGTTGATCGCATGATTTACACCATCGACATGCATTACACCTTGCTAAATTCGACCGACGGCGTGAGTCTGGAGCGGATTAATTTTGATCGTCCGGCTTTGGATAAAAGCAACTGGAATTCGGCTGCATCTACTGTTGGATTTGCAACGCCGGGCTATCGCAATTCGCAGTTTGCCGAACTCAGCGAAACGCAAGAAGGTGATTTGGTAATTGGACCTGAAGTTTTTTCGCCCGATAACGATGGCTTTGATGATGTAACGACGCTGAATTACTCCTTCTCGAAACCAGGATTTACCGGCGATTTGCGCGTGTATGATGTAAAGGGACGTTTGGTAAAACAGCTTGCTAAATCGGCCTATTTGGGCAGTAGCGGAGCAATTGGATGGAACGGGTTAAATGAATCGGGACTTAAAGCCGATATCGGAATTTATATTGTGGTGTTGGAGGCCTTCCATTTGGATGGCAGTACCGTAAAATTGAAAAAACCTTGCGTTGTTGCGGGTAAATTATAGAACCTTTTATACTTGATTTACGAAAAAGGATAGTCAGAACTGCATGAAAAAACCAATACTACCCGAAAATGAAATCGAACGGCTTGCGGCACTTGAATCGTACCGCATTCTCGATACATTGCCGGAGAGCAGTTTTGATTCCATTACATCGATTGCCGCGTTTATTTGTAAAACACCCATTTCGCTGGTTTCGCTGATCGACAAAGACCGGCAATGGTTTAAGTCGCGACATGGCTTGGACGTTTCTGAAACGCCTCGTGAACAGGCTTTTTGCGCTCATGCCATCAATAATCCAAACGAAATTCTGGTAGTTGAAGATTCGCTAAAAGACAAACGCTTTTACGACAATCCCTTGGTTGTTGGCGAACCGCATGTTCGATTTTATGCCGGAGCGCCTTTGGTTACAAATGAGGGCTTTGCTTTAGGCACGCTTTGTATTATTGATAATGAGCCAAGACAGCTAGATGAGCAACAATTGAAGGCGCTTTCCCACTTAGCATCACAAGTGATGATTCAGTTGCAAATGCGAAAGCAACTCCTTGAAATGGAAGAATTGAAGTTACGGCTCGAAAAACAATTTTATGAGGCCGAACGCTTTGCGCATTTGGTGTCGCACGATATTAAAGCCCCGGTTCGAGGAATTGCGGCCTTGGCCGAATATACACTAAAAGTTGCTGGCAGTGATTTGAACGGCGAAGTCATAGAATTTTTAAACCAAATTCAGGACCGTGCAAATAAAACTGTGAGCCTGGTAGAGGGTATCCTACAACATAGCTTAAGTAGAAATTATGATGTAAATGCCGAGTGGATTAATACGCGACTATTGTTACGTGATGTGGCAGAGTTGAGTATTCCAGACGAAATTCATCTAGATGCAAAAACTGAAATAACAGAATTATATAGCGACCGCGTTATTCTGATTCAAATCCTTATAAACCTATTGAACAACGCGGTTAAATACGGAATAGCAAATAGCCCAAAGATTCAGATACGGATTAAGCAAACACTTGGTGAGTGGAGAATTGAAATAAAAGATAATGGACCCGGTATCATCCCAGAGCACCAGGAACGCATATTTGAAATGTTTCAGACACTTGGGAAAGCCGATAAATATGGGAATAAAGGAACCGGAATTGGATTAAGTACGGTGAAAACGCTGGTTCACTTGTTGCACGGAAAAATCGAATTGAAATCAGGAGCGCAAAAAGGCTGTTTATTTACAGTTATCCTTCCACGCGTTAAACGAGGCAAAGAGAAGTTATTTCCCAATAATTGAAAACGTACAACTTATAGTCCCTCAAAAATAATGCTCCTTTAAAAGGGCATTAACTCAAATTTAATTCACCGAATTCCCCTCCGCGTCAAGTTCGATGACTTCATAGCCTAAGGCT
>CAZVHF010000188.1:0-4673 GCA_964627105.1 uncultured Chitinophaga sp. | reverse complement strand
TGCTGCGATAGCAGAAAATGCAAAAGCCGAATTTGATGTAGTTTCAAATCCCGAGTTTTTGCGTGAAGGCTTTGCTGTTGAAGATTTTATGAAGCCAGACCGCGTAGTAATTGGTACATCATCGGCTAAAGCGCGTAAAATTATGGAGGAACTTTATCTTCCGTTTGTGCGTCAGGGCAACCCGATTTATTTCATGGATGAACGTTCGGCCGAGCTAACAAAATATGCTGCCAACAGCTTTTTGGCCATGAAGATTTCGTTTATGAACGAAATGGCGAATTTGTGCCAATTGCTAGGTGCAGATGTTGATCAGGTACGTATCGGAATTGGATCAGACCAGCGCATCGGCAAACGTTTCTTGTTCCCCGGTATCGGGTATGGTGGAAGTTGTTTTCCGAAAGATGTAAAAGCCTTGGTGAAATCGGCCGATGAAGTGGAGTTCGATTTCCGCATTTTAAAATCGGTGATGTCGGTGAATGAGGATCAGAAACAAGTATTGATTCCGCGTGTTAAGGAATTCTTCAAGAACAATTTAACCGGAAAAACCATTGCGATTTGGGGGCTCGCTTTTAAGCCCGACACCGACGATATTCGCGAAGCGCCGGCTCTTTACATAATCGATGCCTTGCTCGAAGCCGGTGCGGTAGTTCGAGCCTTCGATCCGGAGGCAATGAACAATGTGAAACGCATCTACGGCGAGCGAGTTCAATTTACCACAAACCAATACGAAGCAATCGAATCGAGCGATGCCTTGGTTATTTGCACCGAATGGGCTGCATTCCGCAATCCCGATTTTGATGCCATGTTGCAATCGATTCGACACAAAGTTATTTTTGACGGACGCAATCTCTATGCTACGGATGTGATGGAAGAAAAAGGATTTTCGTATTTCAGCATCGGACGTAAACCCATAAAATCTAACGCATGAGCACATCAATAAAAGGGAAACGCGTTTTGGTAACCGGTGCAGCCGGATTTCTGGGTTCGCACCTTTGCGACCGCTTTATTGCCGAAGGATGCAAGGTGGTTGGGATGGATAATCTCATCACCGGCTCTCTCAGCAATATCGAACATTTGTTTAAACACGAAGCATTCGAATTTTACCACCACGATGTGTCGAAATTCGTTTTTGTGCCCGGAGAACTCGATTACATTCTTCACTTTGCCTCACCGGCCAGTCCAATCGATTACCTTAAAATTCCTATTCAAACCTTAAAGGTTGGCTCACTGGGAACGCATAATCTACTTGGTCTTGCCCGCGTAAAGAAAGCGCGAATGCTGATTGCCTCTACCTCCGAAGTGTATGGCGATCCTACCGTTCATCCGCAGAACGAAGATTATTGGGGCAATGTAAATCCCATTGGTCCTCGAGGCGTTTACGACGAAGCCAAACGATTCCAGGAAGCCATTACAATGGCATACCATACCTTCCATGGAGTCGAAACGCGCATCGTTCGTATTTTCAATACATACGGGCCACGCATGCGGCTAAACGACGGTCGCGCTTTGCCCGCCTTTATGGGCCAAGCTTTGCGTGGCGAAGACATCACCGTATTCGGCGATGGTTCGCAAACCCGTTCGTTCTGTTACGTCGACGATTTAATTGAAGGAATCTACCGCTTGTTGCTGAGCGATTATGCACAACCGATAAACATTGGGAACCCCGATGAAATTTCGATTCGCGATTTTGCAGAAGAAATCATCAAACTCACAGGTACAGAGCAAAAAATCGTATACAAACCATTGCCAACCGACGATCCCAAGCAACGACAGCCCGATATTACCCGTGCCCGCCAATTACTCGGGTGGGAACCCAAAGTGAGTAGGGCAGAGGGCATGAAAAAGACCTGGGATTATTTTAAATCATTGCCGGAGTGGATTATTACACCCCGCGAATTTGCATCGAACTAAACAATGAATTCAAACTACACCGCACACTCCAGCGCAGTTATCGACGAGGGCTGTACCATCGGAAAGGGTACGAAAATCTGGCATTTTTCGCATATTATGCCGGGTTGCACACTGGGCGAAAACTGCAACATTGGACAAAACGTCGTGATTTCGCCCGAGGTTGTTTTGGGAAACAATGTGAAAGTGCAGAACAACGTATCGATTTATACCGGTGTAACGTGCGACGATGATGTTTTTCTGGGTCCCTCGATGGTATTCACCAATGTAATTAATCCGCGCAGTGCCGTAAATCGCCGCAATGCCTACCTGAAAACACATGTAGGCAAAGGCGCTTCCATTGGAGCCAACGCAACGATTGTATGTGGTCACGATATCGGAGCGTACGCATTTATAGGAGCCGGAGCTGTAGTTACCAAAACAGTTCCTGCCTACGCGCTTGTTGTTGGCAATCCTGCCCGCCAAACCGGCTGGATGAGCGAGTACGGACATAAGTTAAAATTTGATGCGGATGGCATCGCAGTATGTCCTGAAAGCAAAGAAAAATATAAATTAGTTAACCATAGTGTAGAAAAAATTATCGCATAAATGCAGCATCCCGGAAAAGTAAAATTTGCAGTTATTGGCGCCGGACATATCGGCAAACGTCATGCTGAAATGGTAAAGCGCAATGCTGATGCCGAACTGATTGCCATTGCAGATGTGCTTCCTAAAGAACAACTCGGGATCGACGATTTTGGTGTGCCGTATTTTGATTCAACCGAGGCCTTGTTTAAGTCTGGATTGGATTTCGACGTGGTCAATATCTGTTCTCCCAATGGTTTGCATGCCGAGCATTCGTTAGCCACGCTCGAACACCGCAAGCACATTGTGTGCGAAAAGCCAATGGGCTTAACCAAGGCTGAATGCGAGCAGGTTATCTTTAAAGCGCTGCAGGTATCGAAGCAGGTGTTTTGTGTCATGCAAAACCGCTATTCGCCGCCATCTGTATGGATCAAGCAGGTTATTGAAGAAAAGCTGTTGGGCGATATTTTCATGGTTCAGGTAAATTGCTACTGGAATCGCGACGAACGCTACTACAAAAAAGGCAGCTGGAAAGGTGTGCAGCACCTCGATGGGGGAACCTTGTTTACACAGTTCTCGCACTTCATCGATATCATGTACTGGCTATTCGGCGATATCGAAGACATTCAGGGGAAATTTGCAGATTTCAACCATAAAGACCTAACTGATTTTGAAGATTCAGGTTTGGTTACCTTCCGCTTTGTAAATGGAGGGATGGGCTGTTTGAATTATTCTACAGCGGTATGGAATCAAAACCTCGAAAGTTCGATGACCATTGTTGGCGAGAAAGGCAGTATTAAAATAGGCGGGCAATACATGAACGAGGTTGAATATTGCCATGTAAAAGATTACACGATGCCCGAGCTACCGCCATCGAGTCCGGCAAACGACTATGGAGCCTACAAAGGTTCTGCGGCCAACCATCACTTTGTTATTCAAAACGTAATAGACACCCTAAAAGGCCGAACCAGTGCAACTACGAATGCATTGGAAGGACTTAAGGTTGTTGAAATCATAGAACGCATTTATTCACTTCGAAAATAAGCACGCTAAAATGAACCTCTATCACGACCTACTGAGCAAAAAGGAAAAGCTAGCTGTTGTTGGCCTTGGGTACGTTGGATTACCCATTGCTCTTGAATTTGCCCGAAAAATTAGTGTCATTGGATTCGACATCAATGCAAAACGCGTTGAGATGATGAAGAATCGAATTGATCCCAGCGAAGAACTTGCACCGGAAGAATTCGATGGCTGTGATATTCATTTTACCGCAAGCGCCGATGAATTGAGCGAAGCACGCTTTTTCATCGTAGCAGTGCCCACGCCCATCGATGAGCACAACCTACCCGATTTGCGTCCACTAATTTCGGCGAGCCGAAGTGTGGGTTCGGTGCTCAAAAAAGGCGATTATGTGGTATTCGAATCAACCGTGTATCCGGGCTGTACCGAAGAAGATTGTATTCCTGTTCTCGAAGAATTGTCGGGATTGAAATTCGGCACCGACTTTAAGGTTGGATATTCGCCAGAGCGCATCAATCCGGGCGATAAAGAGCATACCCTTTCCAAAATTATCAAGGTTGTAAGCGGATGCGATGCCGAATCGCTCGACATTATCGCCGATACATATAAAATTGTTGTCGATGCCGGTGTACACAAAGCCGCATCCATCAAGGTGGCGGAGGCTGCAAAAATCATCGAAAACACGCAACGCGACTTGAACATTGCCTTGATGAACGAATTGTCGATGATCTTTAGTCAGATGGGCATCAATACCTACGATGTGCTCGAAGCTGCCGGCACCAAGTGGAACTTCCTGAAGTTTGTTCCGGGTCTTGTTGGCGGGCATTGCATTGGTGTAGACCCGTATTATTTGACATACAAAGCCAAGGAGCTCGGACACAATGCGCAGGTTATTCTTGCCGGGCGTACCGTTAACGACGGCATGGGCGCTTACGTGGCTAGCAAAGTGGTGAAGAAAATGGTAGCCGCCGGAGTAGACATTGCCAAGAGCCGTGTGCTGGTAATGGGCGCTACGTTTAAAGAGAACGTTTCCGACATTCGCAATTCGAAGGTAGCCGATGTAGTGCGCGAACTGAAAGATTTCGGCGTAAACGTTGAGGTTGTAGATCCGCATGCAAGCTCAGACGAACTGGTGCACGAATATGGTTTTGGTTTGGTAGAAGCACCGAACGGTAAATACA
>CAZVHF010000187.1:0-4675 GCA_964627105.1 uncultured Chitinophaga sp. | reverse complement strand
AAGTCGCCTGCTTTGTTCTGCTCTCCGATTACCATTCCGGTGTACACATCTTCGCCCGGATCGACAAAGAAAAATCCCCGATCCTGCAATTTATCAATCGAATACGCAATGGCTTTCCCATTGTCTTTCGAAATCATCACTCCATTAATACGCGAAGGAATCTCGCCTTTCCAGCCCTCATACCCTTTGAAACGATGCGCAATAATGGCCTCCCCGGCCGACGCTGTGAGTAAATGATTACGCAAGCCAATAATTCCGCGCGCCGGAATGTTAAACTCCAAATGCTGCATATCGCCTTTGGGCTCCATAACCATCAATTCGCCTTTACGCTGGCTCACCAATTCAATCACCTTGCCCGAAAATTCTTCAGGCACATCAATCGTAAGTGCCTCAATGGGCTCATGCTTCATGCCGTCGACTTCCTTAATAATTACCTGCGGCTGACCAACCTGTAACTCGTATCCTTCGCGGCGCATTGTTTCAATGAGAATCGAAAGATGCAGAATACCGCGACCGTAAACCAGAAACGAATCGGCCGAATTGGTTGGCTGAACGCGCAAAGCAAGATTTTTTTCGAGCTCTTTTTCCAAACGCTCCTTCAAGTGACGTGAGGTTACAAACTTGCCGTCTTTCCCATAAAAGGGCGAGTTGTTAATGGTAAACAACATGCTCATCGTGGGTTCGTCAACGGCGATGGGCGTTAATCCTTCGGGATTTTCAAAATCAGCAATCGTGTCGCCAATTTCAAATCCTTCGATACCGGTAACGGCAATGATATCGCCGGCAACTGCATGAGCTACCTTTGCCTTGCCCAGGCCTTCGAAGGTATACAGTTCGCGAATGCGCGACTTGATCAATTTACCATCGCGCTTTACCAGCGTAACCGGCATGTTTTCGCGAAGTTCGCCGCGGGTAAGGCGCCCAATCGAAATTCGACCGATATATGTCGAAAAATCGAGCGAGGTAATCATCAACTGCGGCGTACCTTGTGGTTGTGCAGGTGGTGGAATTTCGGCCAGAATGGTATCGAGCAAAAACTCGAAATCTTCGGTTGGTGTTTTGTAATCGGCACCCATCCAGCCTTGCTTCGATGAGCCGTAAACCGTTTTAAACTCGAGCTGCTCTTCGCTGGCATCGAGGTTGAAAAACAATTCGAAAACAGCATCGTGCACCTCGTCGGGACGGCAGTTTGGCTTATCTACTTTATTAAGTACAACGATGGGTTTCAGTCCTAACTGAAGCGCTTTTTGCAACACAAAACGGGTTTGCGGCATCGGCCCTTCGAACGCATCTACCAAGAGTAATACGCCATCGGCCATATTCAATACACGCTCTACCTCACCTCCAAAGTCGGCGTGTCCTGGTGTATCGATGATGTTGATTTTAACATCCTTGTAACGCACCGAAACATTCTTCGATAGAATCGTAATTCCGCGCTCACGTTCGAGTTCGTTGTTGTCGAGAATCAGCTCACCCGTGCTTTGATTGTCGCGGAAAAGTTTCGTCTGGTGCATGATTTTATCTACCAGCGTGGTCTTTCCGTGGTCGACGTGTGCAATGATGGCAATGTTTCTGATTTGCTGCATACCTTTGTTTTTGGCGGCGCGAAGGTACGCATAATTCCTCAGCGGAGATACAGGTAAATATTGCTATTCCTTTATTTTTGTGTCAATAAGGATGGTAACAGGTCCATCATTCACCAATTTCACCTGCATATCGGCACCAAACACGCCTGTTTTAACCGGTCGGCTCAACTCCTGACTTAGCTGTTTGCAGCACATTTCATATAACATCGTTGCGAATTCGGGTTTGGCAGCGCGAATAAACGAAGGACGATTGCCTTTTTTAGTGGATGCATGCAGCGTAAACTGACTCACAACGAGCAATTCTCCCATGATATCGCATAGCGAGCGATTCATCAATCCCTGCTCGTCGGCAAAAATGCGCATATTTACAATTTTGGCAGAAAGCCATACCACATCCTCAACAGTATCGTTCTCTTCAACTCCAAGTAATACAAGCAATCCACGTTTAATTTTGCTGTGCACCTGCCCGTCGATACTTACCGAGGCTTCTGTAACCCGTTGTACAACTGCTCTCATGCGGCAAAAGTATGCAAAACCACACATTCGCTAAGCCTTTTATTGTACCTTTCGGCCATTAATCTACCCATGGTTGCCAGGCACATTAGCATACTCGGATCTACCGGATCCATTGGTACACAGGCATTGGATGTTGTGCGTGCGAATCCCGGCGCATTCGAAATCGATTGCCTCACCGCACAAAACAATGCAGAACTACTCATTAAACAAGCGAAAGCGTTTTTGCCCGGAACCGTTGTAATTGGCAACGAGGCGAAATATGCCGAAGTGCGCGATGCCTTGGCAAGTGAACCCGTTAAGGTTTACGCCGGCGAAGATGCCATTGTGCAAATGATGGAGCAGGAATCGACCGAAATAGTACTAACGGCTTGTGTTGGGTATGCCGGCCTTCGCCCTACCCTTGCGGCAATACGCGCCGGAAAACACATTGCGCTGGCCAACAAAGAAACGCTGGTTGTAGCGGGTGAACTTGTAACGGGACTAGCGCGCGAAAAAGGAATTAATATTTATCCCGTCGACTCGGAACATTCGGCCATTTTTCAATGCCTTGCCGGCGAATGGGATAACAAGATCGAGAAGATTTACCTCACTGCTTCGGGTGGACCATTCCGCGGAAAAACCCGCGCTGAACTTATGCAGGTTCTTCCATCACAGGCATTGAAACATCCCAATTGGGATATGGGTGCTAAAATCACGATCGATTCGGCATCCCTCATGAACAAAGGCCTCGAAGTGATCGAAGCCCGTTGGTTGTTCAATCTCAAACCCGAGCAAATCGATGTAGTGGTTCATCCGCAAAGCATCGTGCACAGCATCGTGCAAATGAGCGATGGCTCCATGAAAGCGCAGATGGGTTTGCCCGATATGAAACTTCCGATTCAATATGCTTTAACCTATCCGAAGCGCTTGCAAACCGATTTCCCACGGTTCGACTTTATAAATTATCCGGCATTAACCTTCGAACAGCCCGACCGCGAAACATTCCGAAACCTCGATTTAGCCTTCGAAGCAATGCGTATGGGCGGAACGGCACCCTGCATCTTGAATGCGGCCAACGAAGTGGCTGTTGATGCATTTTTGAAAGAACAAATTGGCTTTCTTGCGATGAGCGATTTGGTAGCACATTGCCTCGAAAAACTGCCTGTAAAAGCTAAACCAAGCTACGACGATTACGTGCAAACCGATGCCGAAACACGCCGCATGGCACGCGAATACTGCAGCATCAAAGCCAATTAAGCCAAGCACGAATATTAATACCTTTGCACCGAATTTTTACCGATGGACATACTCATAATAACCGCACAGCTCATTCTTAGCTTATCGATATTAGTTATTCTGCACGAACTGGGGCATTTTATTCCGGCCCGCCTGTTTGGAACCCGTGTCGAAAAATTTTATTTGTTTTTCGATCCCTGGTTTTCGCTTTTCAAAACTAAGAAAGGCGATACCGAATATGGTATTGGCTGGTTGCCCTTGGGAGGCTATGTGAAGATTTCGGGCATGATCGACGAATCGATGGACAAAGAGCAGATGGCTCAGCCTGCCCAACCCTGGGAGTTTCGCGCCAAACCGGCATGGCAGCGCTTAATCATTATGATTGGAGGCGTTACGGTGAACCTAATTCTGGGCATGTTTCTCTATGCCATGGTTTTGTTTGTGTGGGGGAAGGAAGTTCTTCCGATAAAAAATGCGACGAACGGAATCATGGTAGGCGATAGTTTGGCGTATTCGGCCGGGTTTCGATCGGGCGATGTGTTGGTGGAAGTAAACGGAACCAAACCCAAGCATTTTCAGGAAGCGAATCTTGCCTTGTTGCTCGACAATCCAACCGAGGTAATCGTGAATCGCGGCGGACAAGAGGTGCATATACCAATTGCTAAAGATTTCGCCGAGCAGGTTATTGCGCAACGTGAGCCCAAGTTATTCGTTCCGGCCTTTCCTACAATCGTGCAAGAACTGGATGCCTCTTCCGAAAATTACAAGGCAGGTTTACGTGCCAACGATAAAATCATTGCCATTGACTCGGTGAGCACGCCCTGGTTTGCCGATTTGCAGCGCGAATTGCAGGCTCGCAAAGGCCAAAAAGCCAATGTGATGGTAATTCGCGGATCGGATAGTTTGGCGCTTCCTTTAAGTATATCCGCCGAAGGGCGCATCGGATTTTTCCCATATGGCCCCGATAAATTCATTCAAACCGAAACGCAGCAATACGGCTTTTTTGCATCTTTCCCGGCGGGAATAAATGAGGGATTGCAAACACTTACAAACTATGTGAAGCAGTTCAAGCTGGTATTCACCAAAGAAGGCGCCAAGCAAGTGGGAGGATTTGCATCCATAGCCAAGCAGTTCGACAGCAACTGGGACTGGCGTCAGTTCTGGGGCTTTACGGCATTCTTATCGATTGTGTTGGCCTTCATGAATATCCTGCCCATTCCGGCGCTCGATGGCGGCCATGTGGTGTTTTTAATCTGGGAAATGATTACCGGCCGCAAACCATCCGAAAAAGTGCTCGAAAAAGCGCAATTGATTGGGATGATCTTATTGCTTTCGTTGCTGGTTTATGCGAATGGCAA
>CAZVHF010000186.1:0-4741 GCA_964627105.1 uncultured Chitinophaga sp. | reverse complement strand
TATTTGAACAAATCAACACACGTATGAGGCGTTTTTTGGCACCATAAATAGTTTTAAAGAGGTCTACAAGCACGCTGAATGCTTTATGCATTCATTTCTTCTGTCTATTTCCGTGCAATTAGACTTACATCAAGCCAATACTTCCTTCACTTTGTCGGCGGCTTCCTGCAACAGAATCGCCGATTTTACCTGAAGGCCTGAATTGTCGATAATTTGCTTGGCTTCTGCGGCGTTGGTACCCTGCAGGCGCACAATAATCGGAACTTTAATTTCACCGATAGAACGGTAAGCATCAACAATTCCTTGTGCCACGCGATCACAGCGTACAATTCCACCGAAGATGTTCACCAGAATGGCTTTCACATTGGGATCTTTCAAAATAATGCGAAATGCCTGTTCAACGCGCGCTGCATCGGCAGTACCACCTACATCAAGAAAATTAGCAGGGTCGCCACCGGCCAGTTTGATAATGTCCATCGTGGCCATCGCGAGTCCGGCACCGTTTACCATGCAACCAATGTTACCATCGAGTTTTACATAATTAAGGTTGTGTTCGCCCGCTTCTACTTCGGTTGGATCTTCTTCGAGCACATCGCGCATAGCGGCAATATCGGGGTGACGAAATAGGCCGTTTTCATCTAGATTTACTTTTGCATCCACAGCGATAATTTTGCTATCGGAAGTTTTAAGCACCGGATTGATTTCAAACTGAGATGCATCAATTGTTACATACGCTTTGTAAAGAGCTGTTACAAACTTGACCATTTGCTTGTTGGCTTCGCCTGTTAATCCAAGATTAAATGCAATTTTACGTGCTTGGAAGCCTTGTAAACCAACTTTGGGATCGATTTCTTCGCGGAGGATTTTTTCGGGATGCGAATGAGCTACTTCTTCGATATCCATTCCACCCTCGGTGGTGTACATAATGATGTTTCGTCCGGTTTGACGGTTCAACAAAACACTCATATAAAATTCAGAAGTTGGTTCTGCTCCGGGATAATAAACATCTTGAGCAATGAGCACTTTACGAACCAATTTACCTTCGGCACCTGTTTGCGGTGTTACGAGATTCATACCGATAATTTGTTCGGTCAAATTTCGAACATCATCAAGCGATTTGGCCAATTTAATACCACCACCTTTTCCACGTCCTCCGGCATGCACCTGCGCCTTTACAACCCACCAACCTGTTCCGGTTTGTTCCTGAAGTTTCTTCGCAGCTTCAACAGCCTGTTCAGGTGTTTCTGCTAAAATTCCTTCCTGAATTCCTACGCCGAAGCGCTTCAATATTTCTTTTCCTTGGTATTCGTGGATGTTCATTGCTAAAAAATTTGAGCCCAAAAGTACGTGATTTCATTTGCCACGCAAACGATTTCTTAAATCTATTTTAACAAGTTATGCAGCATTGAAATTTTATGTCAGTGTAAATCGAACGCAATACGTCCCACTTTGAAGGAAGACTTTCCGCCCTGAAAAAAGCCGCGGCTGTTTTTGTACCCATAAACCACAGCTTGGTTTTCGCTTATCCGCACAGCATCTTTAAACGACACCCTAAAATCGCGCTTTCGATCAAATACCATTAAACTTGTTTTTTCATAGGTTCCTTCGGGCGTTACCTTAATTATTACAGGCAAAGTTCTCCGAATAAATTGTGGGCCAATTTGTGTATCAAAATTTCCTTCCTGAATGTTCTTAATATGGTCGTTTGTAACAATAAATAAATTTCCGTTATAAACCATCGAGAAAAACGAATTGTAATATCCATTATCGTTGGTAGAAACCTGTTGCTTTGGAATAACAGCTTGCCAAATCACCTCACCAAGCGAATCGAGATTCAGAATTAGGATATCGTTGTTGTTATAGTAATATGTAGTTGTAAACACTCCATTCGGACCACGTGTTGTGTAGGCTTCGACGTATTGCTCTTCGAAGAGTACGAAGCTTCCCCCATCAGGTTTTGCATGAACGGCTTTCAAATCGATGTTTGCACGAAGTTCCTGATTTCTGCGGCGTTTCGACTCGCTGTTGTTTAACTGATATACCAATTCCTTTGAAAAATCTTCCTTGTGTTCGGCACTGATTGCTCCGTTGGCGTAATCGAGCTTGTAGTAAAAGGTTCCGCGCAGGTTGGCCAACCTACGGTCGTCGCTGTATGTGCCTACGCAATATGCATTTTCGTGCTCGTCAAATCGAAGGTTAACATCGCGTATAAACATATTCGACAGCTTCATTTCTACATCCACAAAACCTTCCGCTTTTAAGTCGAACGAAAGCACTTTGAACCGATAAGCCGGCCCACCTGCATCGCGTTCCTCGCGGGGTACATAAATTCGCACAAGCGTTATAAGGTGATAATCGGAAGTGAGGTAATAATCGTACACCATAAAATCGCGGTTGCGATAAGGCAATTCAAACGATTTTGAATGAACCGGCTGCAATTGTTCATTCCAGGCCTTCACGATGCATTGATCCATTTCCTCACCTTTGAGTCGAGGCTGACGAAAAAGATAAAGCGAGGAGGAGTCCTGCGAAAGTCCGAAATGATGCAGCGCAGAGGTACGCTTTTCCTCAAATCGGTCGAGTTCTACGGGCGTTTGAATTGGCGTGCCTTCGAGATCAAATGTTTGAGCGTAAAATGTTTTTAGTGGTCGTTCGTAGATGTAGTAAACAATAACAATTTTATCTTTCTGGAGGAACGCCTTTTCAAAAAGGAAGCCCTGCGATTTTTCATTTTCGCGTCGCTTTCGCACTTGCTCCCAGGTATACGATTTTACCTTTGCTCCGGGTTTTGCTTTGTTACCAAGTACCAATTCAAAAAACAAACCGGGCATTAAATCGTCCGAATCGTACATGACCAAATAAGGGATTCGGTCTTCGACCATAACTGAATACAATTTTCCGGCAGCTTTGCCAATAATTTCACCTCCCTGATCGGCCGATTTAATGTAATCGCTCCAGCGTAAATCGGCCTGCGCCATAGCGAGAATGCTACAAACCCCAAAGCAAACAGTGCTAAAGAAAAATTTTCTCATGATTTAAATTAAGCAAAATAAATGGTGATTGAACTTTGCAGTAAAAACAATCTTATAAGAAATCTGCATTTTTATTGCTCGCCTCGTAAAATCCTAATCGATTTTTCGTTGGATACAGTTATTGATGGTGTACCATTAAAATCTCCCACCTTGCCATCTACGCAAATAACCTGACCAAGCAAGTCCTCATCGGGCAGGTAAGAGAAATTAACGAGATTATTTTTAAAAATACTGATTGTAAAAATCTGATTAGGAAACGCCTTATCGAGGTTGAGAAAAACATTCCCTTTAGCAGATCGTTTCGTGCTTACCACGGTGCCACAAACGGTTATATTTTCGTTCTGGCCGGTGTAAAGTTTTGCCTGAAGTGTATTAAATTCATTGCGCCCGAGTTGCGTAGGATCCAGCGGTTTAACATCCTGCTGCTCTTTGAGGGTAAGCAAAGGAGCGGGATCGTTTCCTTTCTCCAAAAGGTTCTCGAGCGAATCATTTAAAGATGGAAAAAAATCGATTCCTGTTAATTTTTCGAGACTATCAACAGAAACGGCATACGTATCGAATGAAAAATCGCACAATTTATTCGGCATTAAGAAAGCCGTCATGTAGGACACTTTTTCATCGTACAATATTTTGTAGTAATACGCCGGAATGGTGGGTTTCGAAACTGCACGCTCTATTCGAGGAAGTCCGTCGCGCAACAAAGGGCCTGTTACAACAAACAAAGCCGATTGGTTGCGCTCTACATATGAACGAAAACGGTCTTCAAGTTTTGCCCACGAATCGCGGTTAAATTCGGCCCGTTGCGGCGACATATTTGAATAATAGAAACTTTCAGACAATGCTTTCGAAGACCATCTGAAATCGGCAGATGGTGCGAGATGTCCTCTGTCGAATCCAAAGCCGTCATATTTAATGTTGCCATTGGGAAGCGTATCGCGAATAAAATAATCACGATCGGTACAGGTTCCTGATTTCACAAGGGTATCGGGACGGAAATCGTTGCTTCTGCCAGAATTTCCGAAACGAACATCGGGCGCTATTACATGGGCAACCCAATTGGCCTGTTCATGTTTTTCGTTGTAAACCAAGCTAAAGAGCGAATGATGAATAATTGTTTCGTTAGCCTCCACGGCAGGGAGAGCAATATCTTTTATTCGATTGCTCCAAAAGATTAATTTCTGTTTCTCAATTTCGGATTGAAGTTTAACTAATTGCTTGTTTAAATCTGCCTCTTGAATTTGTAAAGCTTCAATATTTGCAGAGTATTTTTGAGACAAAATAGTTAAGTGAAACAAAAAGAATAAGATACAAACAAAGAATTGTTTAGGATTTAAGTAAAGATGCATTATCGAAACTACAAAACTATGGCGATTGCAAGTGCTGGGTTTTGAAAAAATGGTGCTTGTAGTTTAATGAAGCATTCAGACTTAATGAGATAGGAATTTGGCAATGGTATCCCTACATATAATATCTGTCAATGCCTTACGATTATAATAGTCGAATAATAAAGGCGTTAACGATTTAACATATTAAAGATTGAATGAATATACTTTTGAATTTATGATAAAATTTATCTAAAAAGAATACACAACTCAATGATATTGTGAATAAGTTGGTCTTGACAAAAGTTAATATGTTTTGTAGGAATCCTATCCCCCCTACCCTTACGGCGAAGCTACGAAACAAGCAGCATTTAGCCGTAAATAAAC
>CAZVHF010000185.1:0-4751 GCA_964627105.1 uncultured Chitinophaga sp. | reverse complement strand
ATCATCCATACGCTAAACGAAATAAATGCTGTTTTATACCGCATTAAGCCACCCGTCACCGGACTGGTGAAGCCAATGATGAATGCCAGTGTTAAAATGTAAAACCACCACGATACATTCTTTCGTTGAAATAAACTTCGCACACCGATAATTAGCGCTATGATCAATGAGAGTAATATGAGGGCATTTTCGAATGAAGCTAAGAGAACCAATGGATTGTTGCCTGCCTCGATGGGCAATGGACGAAAAAATGCATTGGCCAGGGTAGCCGGAATCTCGGCAACAATGCGCGGCCATTCGGAATCAACCGGATGGTAAAAAACCTGATTTTGCGCTTCGCCAAATACAGCAGCTTTAAGTGCCTCCTCACGCTTTCCGCTCAGAATCGTGCCGATGGAATCTCCCAATGGACTAACTATTATCAAAGCTGCAATGCCTATCAATACCAGAGAAATTAATCCTGCTTTCATTTGAGGAAGTTTCCAAATCAGTGCATCAACCATCAAATAGACAACTACGCCTCCCAGGATGTAGAATTTGGTGTACAAAAGAACCAGCATAGATGAAACAATTAATCCGCCATGCAACACGCGCGAATTATTTGCCTTAACATGGTGCCAGGCTCCAAACAGGAAACAGAGCGCGGTAAACACAATGTTATCTTTCAATAAGCCCGAACACCAAAGTAGGGTAGAGGGTAATAAAGCGAATGCCATTGCCGGAAGTATCGTGCGCGTTTGAAATGCATTCAGAAAAAATACAATGCCCAGTAAGGAGAGAAAATTAAAAAAGATGAGGTGCGTGTAAATTCCACCACCGCTTAGTGGCAGCAATAAAACATGGATGCGTGTAATGAGGCGGTTCGATAAGAAATAATTGTAGTTGCCGGTTTGTGCATAGGCAAGCCACTGCTCCGATTGTGGCGCCCAGTTGTGGGTACGCTCCAGATAGGGTAAACACGCGCTGTTTTGTTCATCGATCCCACTCATAATGCGCAGGTAAGCGCCCGGATTTTCAGTCAGAGCTTCGTTAATAACTACCGCATCGTCGTAAAACTTAAAAATATCGGCGGTTTGTCGGTTGGGATAAATGGATGAATACACCCAGATCAAAGCCGCTCCAGCTGCAAGTTTCAAAAAGAACAATCCAATTAGCGACTGCGTTTTGAAGGCCGATTTTCGAAAGGCGTTCAGACGAAGAATTAGCACTATCGCTAATACCAGCCAAATTCCAAACAAGAGGCCTGTGAGCATGGTTATGCGATGTTCTGTTTGAGGTATATCGACATCACCACCAGCGGTTTTTACGGAACCAAATCAACATTCCACCGGCGATGCCAATCATTACAATCCAAACTGCCGGATAGGCCCACGAATAATGCAACTCAGGCATGGCATCGAAATTCATCCCATACACACCCACGATAAATGTCAATGGAATGAAAATGGTGGCAATAATGGTTAAGGTCTTCATCACGTTGTTCATCTTGTTGCTGATGGAACTTAGGTAAACATCCATCAAGCCCGACGAAACATCGCGGAACGTTTCGAGTGTGTCGATTACATGGATGCAATGGTCGTAAACATCGCGCAAATACAAGGTGGTATTGCCTGTAAGCAGCAAACTATCGCCTTTACTCAATAAACTAATCACTTCGCGCAAGGGCCAAATGAATTTTCGAAGATAAATGAGGTCGCGTTTGGCTTTGTGTAATTCCTGTAGTACTTCGGTACGTGGATCTTCGAGCAGGCGAATTTCCAGGTCTTCCAGATGATCGCCAATGCTTTCGAGCACCACGAAATAATTATCTACCAGCGAATCGAGTAGCGAATAAACCAGATAATCGGCTCCCGATTTTCGAATTTTCTGGTTGCCTTTACGAATGCGGTCGCGCACCTGTTCAAATAAATCTCCTTTGTCTTCGATAAAGGTAATAAGCGTATTGCCGCGTAAAACAACGCTCAATTGCTCACTGCTTATTTCCTGTGTTGTGGGATTGAACTGGATCATCTTACCCACTACATACAGGTAATCTTCGTATTCGTCGAGCTTGGGGCGCTGGTTGGGATGTACAATGTCTTCCATCACCAAGCCGTGCAGCCCAAAAGTTTGTCCAATTTGTTGAATGAGATCAGTTTGATGGATTCCTGTGACGTTAATCCAGACCACATGCGTCGAATCATTTTGTTCACGCAACAATTCGGTAAGTGTGATGCGGTGCTTTTCTTCAAAAAATGTTTCGTTAAACCGGATGAGATCAATCCAGGGTTCAAATTGCCTTGTTTCGCCGGTATACGCCAGCGTGCCGGGAGCCAATCCGGCCTTTTGCCCGAATTTAGGCCTGCTAAGACCTGTTTTGCGGATTCTGAGGCTCAGGTTCCTTTTCATTGCGGTACGAAATTACGCGTTGCGGATAAGGAATCGTGATTCCTTCGCGGTCGAAGCGTTTTTTGATGGTTAGGTTAATGTCGGTATGTAGGTCGAATGCATCGGGCGGCTTTGCCACGCAAGGGTAAGCACGAATCTTTAGTTCAGATTCGCCAAATCCAACGAGGCGCACATCAACTTTATGCACCCCTTCGAGGATTTCTGTTTTGGATCGCATGTCGATGCAGAGCGGATGCTGCTCGCATTCTTCGCGAATAATCTGAATTACCTTGTCGATATCGCTGTTGTAATCGACCGAAAAATCGACGTAACGACGCACGGCCTCATCGTATAGGTTGTAATTGGTGATGATTTCGGAACTCATCTTCGAGTTCGGAATTACGAAGCGCTTGTTTTCGTAGTTGCGCAATACGGTATGCCGAAGCGTAATATCTTCGACTACGCCCTGAACGCCGGTTCCTACCTCGATGGTATCGCCCACTTTAAACGGACGGCTAATCACCATAAACACACCACTGATGATGTTCGAAAATGCTGCCTGCGAGGCAAAGCCGATTATAGCAGCCAGGATTCCCGCACCGGCAAACATCGACACAGCAACTGTTCTGAAGCGCGGAATCGAATAGATAACCAGAATGGCAGCGAAGATGTATATGGTGGCAGTAATAGCATGCTTAAAAAACACATAGCGTGTTTGATCGATGTTCATTAGCTGCGCGCTTCTGCGCATGAATTTGCCGATGAAAAAACGCAAGCCGCGTTCGATCAGAATAGCTATGGCAATGATTAGCGCGATGCGGAAGGCTAAATTTGCGGTTGATCCAAACCAGGATAAATCGTTCATGCTACAAATGTAAAAATCCCTGCTTAGGAAAACCGAAGCAGGGATTTAAATCCGCCAAACCAACAAATGCCGAGTAGTGATTGTATTGAAATACAATAAACTCATTCTGATTTAATTGAACGTAACGTTGTGTTCTGTTACCTGCTGGCCTCTTTGTTCAATTCATAGTTTGTGCTTCTTCCTCCAGCGATTTCTTTGCGTAAAATCTCCTTCTCTATCAAGTCATTTATATCGCGAATTGCTGTGTCTTTTGAGCATTTGGCAATTTTAGCCCATTTCGATGAAGTTAATTTGCCATTAAAACCGTCTAATAGTTTATTGATTAGCTTCTTCTGCCTTTCATTGATGATGGTTTTGGAATGGATTTGCCAGAACTTACCCTTAAATAAAACGTTGGCTAGAACTGCTTCAGTTGCGTTGAGCGCATTGATTAAACACTGCAAAAACCATTTAATCCAATTGGTAATGTCTAAGTCACCTTTTTGGGTTTTCTCAAGAATTTCATAGTATTGTTTCCGCTCAATTCTTATTTGAGCCGACATGCTATAGAATCTTTGGTTGCTCTTATCGGCCTGTGCTAATAACATGTCTGTTAAAGCTCTTGTTATACGTCCGTTTCCATCATCAAATGGGTGAATAGTAACAAACCATAGATGGGCTATTGAGGCTTTTAAGACTAGGTCTATTTTGTTGTTTTGACCAAACCAATCCAAGAAACTACTCATTTCTTTTTCAAGTAAATCCGAATTAGGCGCTTCGAAATGGACCTTTTCTTTTCCCATAGGCCCTGATACAACTTGCATAGGTCCCCTGGTATCTTTTCTCCAATCACCAACGATTATTTTGTGCATTCCTTTTCTGCCAGTCGGAAACAAAGCTGCATGCCAGTCGAATAATCTACTTTTTGTTAGGGGTTTGAAACAATGCTGCGTTGCATCGAGCATCACTTCAACAACTCCATCCACATCCCGATCAGATTCAACCGACCCTGCAATCTCCATCCCTAGCTTTCGTGCGATGGATGAACGAACTTGATCGTGGTTTAATAATTCACCTTCAATTTCGGATGTTTTAAGAACATCAAGTGTTAACGTATCGAGTAATGCCTCATTTCTGAGTTCGAAACCTAAAGCTTCCATTTTTCCTTGCAGTCTTCCTTGCAGGTTTCTTGCTTCACTCAGCAAATTGACAATGGCATCAGCATTCCATTCGAAATTGGGCCAATCCTTTTTCTGATGGATGTAAACGCTCATTCGTTGCAAAATATGCATCGAAAGTAGTGTTTATTCGTTGCATGCCAAAATAGGCTATCAATTTTTCTGCGGTGACAAATTTACGTTCTGTCTTTGGTCAACATGGATCTACTGCGCACTCTTGCTTATGATTTTGCCAATGAAAAAATTCAAGCCGCGTTCGATCAGAATCGCAATGGCAATTATGAGCGCAATGCGGAAGGCCAAATTCGCGGTTGATCCAAACCAGGATAAATCGTTCATGCTACAAATGTAAAAATCCCTGC
>CAZVHF010000184.1:0-4789 GCA_964627105.1 uncultured Chitinophaga sp. | reverse complement strand
TGGTTAGCTTGGTCGGATTACTTTGCATAGCAACACGTAAATTCCGCATTCCGGCGTCGCGTGCACTTACATTGTCTGCCTTGCTGCTCAGTTGTGGCTTGGTCATCCATCAGTTTTACGTGCCCTACGGACCGGCGACCACCGAGATGTATGAATTGGCGAACCGCATCCTCCCCTTGCAGGAACTGCATTTCTTCCGAACCATTCCGTTGCTCGAAAAAGCTTCCTCGCATTTCGTTTCTGATTACGGCTTTGGCTTGATTTATCAAGCGCTTTTCGGATACCATGGACTTGATTTTCTGGTGTTCGATATTCTCGAATACATCGTATGGATTGCACTGGTATTCCTGCTGGTTTGGAAACTGAGTCGATCGCGGGCTATGGCAACCATGGTGTGCATCGCCTTCCCCTTTACTGATGCCATTTTTTCGCTGTATTACATGCCGGCGCTTATTCCATTTCTCGCCTTGTTGCGTCTGCAAAAGCGCGATACCGTACAAAACCGTTGGTTTTTTGGTTTAAGCGCAGTGCTGCTTGTGCCTTGGCGTGCCGATTTAACCGTTGCCTATTTACCGGCCTTGATGCTGTGCACCTTACTCGTACTTTCAAACAAGCGCGTGCATCCAATCAAATGGGCAATGCAAATGGGCTTGAGTGTCGTATTGTTCGGGTTAATTTGCCTGGGCGTTTCGATGATGGCTAACATTCCCTGGGTCGATAACCTCAAATCGAGCCTCGATTACCTCATCAGCTCACAATCGTATGGTTTGCTGTTTATGGGCGATGAAAACCATTTCCAGTGGAAAGTGCATCACCTCCTTCTTCCGCTCATTACTGCTGCAGTTGGCTTGTATGCATTTACCGCCTATTGGAAAATCAGCGAAACGCCGAAACGCCGCATCCTGTTGACGCTCCTTTTTCTGAGCATTTTTTCCATCATCAATATTCCACGTGGTTTGGTGCGTCATGGCTTCGCCGAGTCGACCGACAACTTTCTTCTCTCGCTCTCGCTCATCAGCATTCCCTTTGCGGCTTTATTGCATGTGAAGCATTCCGCACAGCAGCGTACCATATTCGCGTTAAGTCTTTGGGCTATACTTGCCATCTGGATTCGCTTTCCGGAGCGATTGCCGGCCTCTGTTCCGCTTAGTGCAATGGTCGAAGCAAAATTCAACGCCCGCGAAATTGGTCGTCACAACGCATTGCAGCGGCTGTCGACCGATACGGCTTTTTACGCCAAACAAATCGACCCAATTGTAACTTTTTTGAAGGATGAATTGAAGGAAGGCGAAACGTTTTTCGATTTCACTAATACGCCGATGCTGCATTACTATGCTGCGAAAGAAGTGCCCTCGTTTTTCTACCAGAATCCTCAAAACGTACACAGTGCCAGTTTGCAGGATGACTGGATTGCGCGTTTCCCTCAATGGAACTGCCCGCTTATCCTCTTTAAACATGATCCGCCCAACTGGTGGGATGCTACCGACGGCGTTTCGAACGAGGTGCGCCATGGCTTAATGGCTAATTACATCCGCCGCAATTACCGGTTTTATACCAAGACAGGCGGATATGAAATCTGGAAACGCAAGGCGAAACGATGAATACCGGGCTACAAGTTCAGATTGATCGGTATGCAGGTCGCATTGCTTGCATACTTCTGCGTGTTGTGGTGCGCATTGTAGGTAAAATATTGCGCATCAACCACCGCCTCGACCGCCGATTCGACCGAATTGTTGTGTGCAAGTTCAAAGGCATGGGCTCTATCGTACAAGCTTCGGCCATGCTCGATGCATTGAAAAAACAGTATCCGAACGCCGAACTTGTTTTCGTAAGCACAAAAGCCAATGCCGGCATCCTCAAGGCTTATCCCCAACACATCGACCGCATGATTTTACTCGATGATTCGGGTGCGATCAAACTCATGGGAAGCACACTACGCTTACTGCTGAATCTGTGGAGATTTCGTCCGCAGGTGTACATCGACCTCGAGGTCTATTCGAATTTCTCGAGCCTTGTGTGTACGCTTAGCGCAGCTACCAATCGTATTGGGTATTACAAGAGCGATAAAGATTACCGCAGCGGATTGTACACGCACCTGATGTACTACAACATCAAGGCGCCATTGATGGAAATTTACCTGCAGATGGCGCGTTTGCTGGGCGAAACAACAACTCAACCGCGTTTAATAAAGCCTACTTACAATCGTGAAGAAGCTCGTTCGGAATTGAAAGCAGCCGGACTGAATACCGAATCGTACTGGGTTATAAATCCAAATGCCTCCGACCTAAGGCTCGAACGGCGCTGGGATGCCGAACATGTTGTGGCATTGATGGATGCATTGCTGGAAAGAAATCCATCGCTTCACATTGCCTTGTGCGGAAGCAAGGCCGAACAGGACTATGTGAATGGAATCGAAGCAAAATGCAACCATAAAAACCGCATTGTAAATCTTGCGGGTAAAACAGGCTTCAATGCCTTGCTCGGATTAATTGATGGTGCCGACCGCATTATAACGAACGATACCGGTCCGCTGCACCTTTCGCTCGCATTTGAGAAAGATGTGGTTGGATTATTCGGTCCCTGCTCGCCTGCACAATACGGACAAATGGAACGCTGCACGGCGGTGTATCGCAATGTGTATTGCAGTCCCTGTGTGCACGAATTTGCCATTCCGCCCTGCCGCGGCAACAACCAGTGCATGAAACAAATTACGCTTGCTGAAGTGTTGCGTGCCATCGATGACCAAACAACGCGGGAGGAGCCACGCATACAATACAAGCAGTTTGATGAAACATTGGGATTTGTAAATAACAGAACATGAGAAAACGCTTTTTTGCATCCGACAACTGTTCGGGCATACATCCGCAAATACTGGAAGCCATCCAGGAAGCCAATTCGGGCCACGTGAAAGGCTATGGCTACGATGATGTTACAGAAGCCGCCGAGCAGGAATTTGAAAAACTATTTGGCAAAGACATCGAAGTGTATTTCGTAACTACCGGAACCGGAGCCAATGTGTTGGGATTGCAAAGCTGTTTGCAGCCATTCGAAGCCGTCATTTGCAGCGATATGGCGCATATTCACACCGACGAAACAGGTGCACCGGAGCGTAATTTACAGGCAAAACTTTTTCCGCTAACAAGCACAAATGGGAAGATAAGCGCAGATCAAATTCCGCAATTATTGGTTGGCCGAGGCGTTGAGCACCATGTACAGCCTCGCGTAATTTCGCTTACGCAAAGCACCGAGTATGGAACAGTTTACAGCAAACAGGAAATTGAAGCTTTTGCCGCGCTTTGTCGGAAAGAAGATTTGCTGTTGCATGTGGATGGCGCACGAATTTCGAACGCCGCGGTTAGTTTGGGACTTTCGCCCCGCGAGTTTATCCGCGAAGCGGGTGTAGATGTGATGAGTTTTGGCGGTACCAAAAACGGGATGATGATGGGCGAAGCAATCGTGTTTTTCAGAAAAGACTTGGCGCGCCACATGAAGTTTCGCCGCAAACAAGGCATGCAACTCTATTCGAAGATGCGTTTTATTGCAGCTCAATTTCTGGGGTTTTTCAAGAACGATTTATGGCTCGACTTGGCCAGCCATTCGAACCAACTGGCTAAACAGCTCGAAGCAGCCTTGCGCGAAATACCCGGCGTTACGATAACACAGCCCGTTGAGGCAAACGGCGTTTTTGTTATTTTTCCGAATGGCGTTGCCGACAAACTGGCCGATGAATTTCCGTTCTACGTATGGAACGAACATACGGGCGAGGTGAGGTTAATGTGCAGTTGGGATAGCACCGCCGACGATATTAGTCGATTTATAAATCGGGCGAAAGAATTATGCACGGCACATCAGAATGCCAAACTATGTTGATTTATTTTTTGTTCAAAACCGACATTGTCAAAATCGATGCTCCAGCAAGTGCATCCGATACAAAACAATTCCGGCACACACTGAAATATTGAACGAATGCTTGGTGCCAAATTGCGGTATTTCTACTGCCCCTTGCACTAGCGGCAGTGCTGCATCACTTACACCCTGTACCTCATTGCCAAAAACCAATGCCAACTTATGAGGCTTTTCATTTAACGTATCGAGCGAAACACTTTGGCTGGTTTGTTCAACGGCCCACACTGTAAATCCATCTGCTGTAGCTTGGTGTACAGCGTCTTCTGTGTTTTTATAATAATTCCACTTTACAGTATTTTCGGCACCCAAGGCCGATTTATGAATCTCGCGATTGGGTGGCGTTGCACAGATGCCACATAATGCAATACTCTCGCAGAGAAAGGCATCGGCTGTTCGAAATACTGAACCAATGTTATGCAAACTCCTCACGTTGTCGAGTATGATGCGCACCTGCCATTTTTCGGTGTTGTGGAATTCTGATGAACTCTTTCGGTTTAACTCGGTAATGTGTAACTTTCGCATGGCTGAAATTCGGTCCAAAGTTAATCCCAAAATCATTGAAAACCCCTAAAAAATCAACCGAAAAGGCATCGGCCGAAACGCCCTTGATGAAGCAGTATAACGAGATTAAGGCGCGTTATCCGGATGCCTTGCTGCTTTTTCGCGTCGGAGATTTTTATGAAACATTCGGTGAGGATGCCGTAAAGACTTCCAAAATTCTCGGGATCATTCTGACCAAACGTGGAAATGGTACCGCTTCGGAGATCGAACTGGCAGGCTTTCCGCACCATTCACTGGATTCATACTTGCCAAAACTGGTTCGTGCCGGACAACGTGTGGCGATTTGCGATCAACTCGAAGATCCGAAACTCACCAAAACGAT
>CAZVHF010000183.1:0-4811 GCA_964627105.1 uncultured Chitinophaga sp. | reverse complement strand
ACGGGCTTCGAGCAGGCGCTGCGCCTGATCGGCGAGTACTCGAAGGCGAATCCCGGCGCGCTGATGCACCGCCGCGCCTACGCGCAGCTCCTGCGCGCGACCGACCGCGAGGCGGCGCTGGCCGAGGCCGAGGCGATCATGAACGCGCCGCGGCCGACCGTCGGCCTGGTCGCGGCCGTCTACGAACCCAACCGCGTGTCGGCGGCGCAGCTGCGCTTCGACATCCTGCACGAGCTCCTCGAGCGTTCGGACGAGGCCGGCAAGGCCGACGCGAAGAAGCGCGCGCTCGCCGCGCGCGAGGATCTCGCCAAGTTCCTGCAGGGCGTCGCCGACGACTCGACGCTCCTCCGCTCGGACGGCAAGCTCAAGCTCGCCGACGGCGACTTCGCGGGCGCCGCGCTCAAGTTCAACGAGGTCTTCAAGAAGGGCAGCCAGGTCGACCTCGAGCTGCACATCCTCTCGGCGCTTGCGAACATCGGCCTCGGCGAGACCGGCCGCGCGCTCGAGCTCGTGAACGCCGGGCTGCAGATGTCGAACGGCAACGTGGCGCTCCTGCGCCTCAAGGCCGACCTCGAGTACAAGGCCGGCCGCATGCAGCAGGCGATCCAGAGCGCGCAGGCCGTGCTCGCGGTCGAGCCCGACGACGCGGTCTGCAAGCAGATCGAGGCGCAGGCGAGGCAGATCCTCTCGGCCGACCCCGCGGCGATGAACCGCGACGATCCGTTCGTCGTGGCGATCGCGCGCATCCAGCAGCTCGCCGAGCAGCGGCAGTTCGACCGCGCGCGCGCCGAGATCGCGCGCCTGCGCACCCAGTATCCGAAGGACGACGTGCGCCTCGACCGCGTCGATGTCGCGATCGAGATCCAGGCCGGCGACCTCGACAAGGCGCGCGTGCTCGTCGCGAACGGCCTGAAGAAGTTCCCGAGCGACCTGTCGCTCGTCCGCTTCAACGCCGTGCTCGCGAGCGAGGACCCGGTCGACCGCATCGTGGCGCTCTCGGAAGGCACCGACGCCGACGAGAAGAGCCGCGCCGTCATGACCTACATGCGGCTGCGCACGACCGCCGAGGCGCTCGAGCGCGAGGCCGCCGCCGCGGAGCGTCTCGGACAGGCCTCGGCCGCCGAGAAGCGCGCGACCGCGAAGCGCGTCGCCGAGGGCGAGAAGGAGTGGCGCGCGAAGGCCGAGCAGGCGGACCCGCTGAATCCGATGCTGCTCGAGACCGACTTCCTCGCGCTGATCGACAGGAAGGACTTCGCGGGCGCCGAGGCGATCGTCGCCAAGGTGCGCGCCAGCGGCCGCGATCCGGCGCAGGCGCCGATCATGCAGGCGCGGCTGCTCCTGGCGCAGGACAAGCTCGCCGACGCGACCCGCGTGCTCGAGCAGGCGATCCAGTCGGGCAACGACGCCTCGACCGTCTACCGCGCGCTCGGCACCACGCTCGACCAGGCCGGCAACATCGAGGGCGCCGTGCGGCAGCTCGAGGAGGCGTACAAGCGTCGTCCGAGCGACATGATGACCGTGCGCGTGCTCTCGTCGAGCCTGATCCGCGCGGGCAATCCGCGCCGCGCGCTCGAGATCCTCCGCGAGGCACGCAGCCTCGCGGGCCTCGACGAGGAGATCGGCGACCTGTGGCTCGGCCTCGAGGCGCAGGTGGGCGACCGCGCGCTCGCGCAGCGCATGCGCGGCAACCGCTACCAGATGCTTCCGGGCGACACCGCCAACGCCATGAAGTACGCGAACCTGCTCGCGATGGCGACGCCCGACCGCGCCGACATCATCGACGCCAACGGACGCGTGGCCTACACCGAGTCGCAGTGGCGCTCGCTCGACAACGCGACCCGGCTGCAGGCCATCGACCGCCGGCGCGGCGAGTGGCGCTCGGAGGCGACCGACATCTACAAGGACATCGCGAAGCGCGAGCCGGGCAACCTCGACGCCGCCGCGTCGCACGCCACGCTGCTGCGCGCGCTCGGCCGCAACGCCGAGGCCGAGAAGGCGCTGTCCGAGGCCGTGACCGCCGCGGGCGAAGCCGCCGGTTGGCGCGGATACGCGATGCTCGGCCAGCTCCAGATGGTGACCGGCGCGCCCGACCGCGCCAAGACGAGCTTCGCCGAGGCGATCAGGCGCGAGGACTCGAACCGCGAGGCGACGCGCACGATCATCGGCATGCTGATGGACTCCGAGCGCTTCGACGCGGCCCTGGCGTACCTCGAGCCGATCGCGCAGGGTTCGACCGATCCGGCGACGCTGTTCAAGTTCGCCGAGGCGTGCATGCGCGTCGGCCGGCTCGAGGAGGCGCGCTCGCGCTTCGACGAGGCCGCGAAGGGCGTCACCCGCGACCTCGGCATCGAGATGCTCGACGGTGCGATCTGGGTCGCCCAGGGCGACCGCGCGCGCGCCACGGGCGACGACGCGGGCGCGATGGCCGCCTACGAGAAGGCGCTGCCGCTCTACCAGAAGGCCAAGCAGCTCGGGCCCAACGTCCCGGCGGGCTTCGTCCAGGACGCGATGGTGAAGCGCAAGATGTTCGAGGTCACCGGCGACAAGCGCCGCCTCGACGAGGCGCTCGCGTCGGCCGACCGCGCGGTCGCCGTCGGCGCGGCGTACTTCCCCTCGTGCGCCGTGCGCGCCGAGGTGCTCGTCGCGCAGGGCGATGTGAACGGCGCGGTCGCCGAGCTCGAGCGCTACCTCGCGATCCTTCCCGCGAGCGTCGATGGACGCCGCCGGCTCGTCGACCTGCTCGTCCGCACCGGCCGCAACGACCAGGCCGAGGCCGCGCTGATGGCGGCGATCGGCATCGCGCCCGGCGAGCCCGCGTGGCACTTCGCCCTCGGCGAGATGCTGTCGCGCGCCGGACGCCTGCCCGAGGCCGCGAAGGCCTTCGAGCGCGCCGACACGCTGCAGCAGGACGCGCCGACCTTCTACCGCGAGCTCGAGGCGCGCATGCGCGCCCGCGACTACACGGGCGTCATCGACTCGGGCCGCCGCCGCGGCGACTTCGTGCGCACCGACAACACGGCGCGCACCTACGTCGGCCTCGCGCTGATCGGCCGCGGCGACCGCACCGAGGGCATGCGCACCGTGGGCGAGACCTACAAGGAGGCCCGCACGGCCGCCGACGCCGGCGACGGCGACCCGATGACGGGGTGGTACACGGCGTTCCGCGTGCTGCTCTCGCCGCAGCAGGTCGCCGAGGCCGAGGAGCTCATCAAGCAGGTCTCGGGCGGGAACCTCTCGCCCTACGACCGCGACTACCTCGCGAGCCTGGCGATGATGAACCCGTCGGCCGGACCCGCGAAGGCCGTCGAGCTGCTCGCGCCCGTCGAGGAGGGCGACTTCTCGAAGAACCCGGCGCTGGGCGCGATGCTGCTCGACAGGCTCGGCACCGCGTACTACATGGCCGGCGACTGCCCGAAGTCGGTCGCGAGCTTCGAGAAGGCGATGAAGCTGGCGCCCGACTCGGACGGCATCCTCAACAACTTCGCGTACCTGTGCGGCGAGTGCCTCAAGGACCCGAAGCGGGGCATGCCCGCCGCGCGTCGCGCCGTGCAGATCCAGCCGACGCGCGCCGAGTACCTCGACACCCTCGCGACGCTGCTGCTCGCCGACGGGAACCCGCGCGAGGCGCTCGAGACGCTCGACCGCGCCGCGAAGCTCCAGGACAGCGGCCCGGTCCAGTACCACCGCGCGCAGGCGCTGGCGGCGCTTGGCCGCAAGGACGAGGCCCGCGCCGCCGCCGCCGCCGGCCTCGGCATGCCGAACCTCGATCCGCCGACGAAGCAGGGCCTCGAGAGGCTGCAGGCCGAACTGAAGTGAGTCTGACGCACCCGCGACCGAGTCAAGTTCCATCCGCGATGGCCCGATAGAGCCATTCCGAGAATCTCCATGAGCACCGCATCCACACGGCCCTCGACCGATCCGCGCACGAACGCCTCGCGCTCGCGCGCCCCGCAGACGGCCACCTCCAGGCCTCCGCTCGATCCGATCCGCGTGCTTCGGCAGCGCGCATGGCTGTTCGCGGCCAGCGCGGTGGTCGGCATCGGCCTCGGCGGCGTGGCGACCGTGATCTTCGACTTCGCGTATCCGCTCTACTCGGGAAGCGTGCTGTTCGAGCTGGCGCCGTCGCCCGAGGATGTCGGCGACGTGATCGTGCGCGACCAGCGCACCGAGGAGGGCGTCGAGCGACTCGGAACGACCGAGGCGGGCCGCATCCTGTCGCGCGACATCCTCGAGCGCGCGATGAACGACCGCGACATCGCGCAGACCACCTGGAGCGAGAAGTACCGCGACGAGAACGGACAGTTCGTCGTCGCCGACGCCGTCGACGACCTCGAGAAGGAGCTCTTCGCCGGCCACCGCCGCCGCACGAACTTCTTCGTGCTGTCGTGGTCGACGCATGTCGCCGCCGATGTGCCGGTGGTGCTGAACCGGATCGCGCGCACCTATCTCGAGACCAAGAAGAGCTTCGAGGACGCGAAGTTCGAGGCGAACCGCGCGACCTTCCGCAAGGCGCTGCAGGACCTCGACGACGAGCTCGACACGGTCGCGAAGAACCTGACCGACTTCGTCACGAAGAACAACCTGACCTCGACCAGCGAGGACCGCAACGACCTCCTGCTCGAGGTCGAGGACACCGCGCGGCGCGTCAACGAGACGAAGTCGCTGCTCACGCTCGCCGCGAGCCGCAAGGCGCAGACCGAGGCGAAGATGGAGGGCCGGCTCGAGCCCACGCAGGACGACATCCGCGTGGCGGAGGCCGATCCGATGATCCAGCAGGCGAACGGCCAGGTCCAGGACCTGCGCGTCGCCGC
>CAZVHF010000182.1:0-4851 GCA_964627105.1 uncultured Chitinophaga sp. | reverse complement strand
CCAGAGCGTTGATGAGGTGATGGAAAAGCCATAAGGAAAAGCCAATCAATTTCGCCGTCATTCTTCCGGCGATTTTACATATTAGCAGAAATTCCTTATCAGATAGCAGGGATTACTGCGTGATCCCTTTGGTGGGGAGGCAGTTCAAAGGATTTTATCACCGTCTGAAAGACGGTGTTATTTCTTTTTCTCTGAAAACCCTTTTCAGGCAAGCCTGAAGGATTTTCAGAGAAAAAGAAAAACCGGGCTATTGCCCGGTTAAAATCCTTTGGCGGAGAGTGAGGGATTCGAACCCTCGATACCCTTTTGAGGTATACACACTTTCCAGGCGTGCTCCTTCAACCACTCGGACAACTCTCCAAAAGGACGGCAAAAATAGTGATTTTTATACGCCTTAAGAGAGAATTATCCGACCTCGCTACGAATATAAATCAAAGGCTAATGCGAAACCTTCACAAAGCGCGTTGTCACACCAAAATCTTGGGTTAAACGTAAAAGATATACTCCGTTATCAAAAGCCGATAGGTTTAGTGTTTTTGCCTCACCGCTAATATCGGTTTGAAGTAAAATTCGACCGGTTAAGTCTGTTACCTCAAGCAGCGTTTCGTGGTGTGCGTCCATCACCGAGATTGTAATAAAACCAGAGGTGGGATTGGGGTACACATTCATCAAATGTGCATCATTGCGTTCGAATCCTAAAACTCCAGTACAAAAACACTCTTCGCTGTAAACATCATTATCAGTCAACGGGTTGCCGTCATCGCAGGGCCCGCCTGGATACACGCAAGAGTTGTCGTTTACATTTGCATTCGGATTATAGGTACACGAAGTTGGATCGGTACAGCCCAAAATTTCAAGAGCCGAAACATCCCGGTTTTTACTCCAACTAACCAGCACGGTATCGCCGCTAGGGCCAGATAATACAGCCAAATCGGTATAGACGTTAATTACCTGCTCGTAATTAGACCCTAAACTAACTTTGTAATTCGGACTCCAACTGAGACCGTTATCATCAGACCAAGCCAGATAGGTATAGTAATGACATTGCTGGTAGTCGCTTGTGTTGAACTCGCGCGAATCAGCCCATGCTGTATAAATACGACCTGATGGTGTTTTCGCCAAGGCTGTGTGGCAATATAAAAGTGTGCCTCCGCCTGAACTGGAAGCATTCAAATCAGTGGTGTCTGAAACCAAATTCGTTGTCCACGAATTTCCGAAATCGTTGCTATACGCATAATTCACCTGGTCGAGCGTACTGCCCGAATGCGTAAAACTTACCATGAGTTGCGTTCCATCGACTTGCAGCTGGGCATTGGTATTGGTGTTTCCCGAACTCTGATTCGTAACCTGTGCCGGAGTTAGACTCCATGTGGCACCCAAATCAGTAGAGCGCGCTATAACGAGATTTACCTTAAAGAACTGATCATCGGCAACGAGCACATAAAAATTCCCCTGTTCATCAATCGCACAATCGCCAACAAAACTGTAATGATTTCCACTGTAGGCAACAGCCATTGGGCTCCAAGTTTGCCCTCCGTCGAGCGAACGACTAAACCAGCTTTGATCCCAGCGATCTCCGGAATATTGCCTCGCCCAGGCAGCTAGTAGCGTATCGCCTTTGGCCGCTAATCCCCAAATATGAGTGTAGTTATTATCGGTATGGCTACTTAAAAACACAGGCTCCTCAAAAGTAGCTCCTCCGTCGTTGCTTACCACAAACTTGTTCTGCGGGTTGGTAATGTTGAGATATGAATATGCAATGCCAACTTTTACCTGATTGCCCGAACGCCAAACAGCAATGCTCCCATAAACGGGTTGACCGTTTGTGATCGACGTGTCTTCAATGAAAACAGGTGTCGACCAGTTTATTCCATCGGCACTTTTACGAAAGCGAATTTTATTCCCCCCATAATATGCTTGATAGAACATGCCTTCAAATGAAGTGGAATAATCCATTCCCGGTGAATAGACCGAAACGCTTCCCTCGGAAAGTGGTGTATATTTTTCAGCAGAGGTGTCGACAATTCCGCTTGCATTTAGGTATAAAACCCTTGATGCAACTGTTGATTGAATGTCTTGCGCATACAGGGAACCAACTAATCCCGAAAGAATAATGGCGACAATAAGTTTTTTCATAGCACATGTTTTTAGTGATGTAAAATTAGTGTGCTCGATAGTCGTAGTAAATCACTAATTCTAGTGATGCTTTTCAATAGCTTATTGTCCAATCACCTTGCTCTTCGTTGGCCTTGCTGGCTTGCCGTCTTGAGGCCATTCGGGTTCGGTATCTAAATCGATTTCTTCATCCGGAATTTTCTCCAACACAATTGCATGCTGCCATTGGTAAGCCGAATATTTCAACTGCTTCAGAAAAAAACGAACCTCTTCTTCCGGGCTTTCGAATTGCCCTTTGTCGTATCGACTAAAAAATTCGTTGAAACAGTGTTTAATAATTGGCAACCAATACGGATCGGAGAATCCCAAATCCTGATCCTGCATCATCTCTTCGGCCGATTCGTAGCCGCATTTACACCAATTGGTGGCGCTATAGTATGCCTTTGCGGCTTCTGCATTATCGCCAAAATTTGGCCAAATGTTGTTGTTGCGAAAGCAAGACTGACAGGTTCTCGGGAATCCCATGATTTAATGCTTTAGTCGTCGCGCCTTCCCGAAAGAAGCGAAACATAATACAATAAGGTCGCTACAGAACCAATGGCGGCAACCACGTAGGTCATAGCAGCCCAGTTAAGCGCATCCTTGGCTTTATCGTGCTCTTCGCCATAGGTTAATCCTGTGCTATCCATCCATTTCAACGCACGGCGCGATGCATCAAACTCTACCGGAAGGGTAATCAAACTAAACAAAGTAGTGAGGGCAAACAGCCCGATGCCAATCATAAGCAGCGCGGGGAAGGTCTGCAACAAAAGCACACCGGCCAGTAAAATCCACTGAACAAACGAGCTGGAAAATTGCACTACCGGAACGAGTGCAGATCGCATGTTCAGCCAAGCGTAGGCTCGGGCGTGCTGCACGGCATGGCCGCATTCGTGCGCGGCAACTGCTGCAGCGGCAACACTGCGGGTGTTGTAAACCTCCGGACTTAAATTCACGGTTTTTTCGAGTGGATTATAATGATCGCTCAGAAAGCCTTCCACAGAAATCACCTTCACGTCGTAAATTCCATTGTCGCGCAACATCTTTTCGGCTACTTCGCGGCCGTTCATGCCGGCCGACAAGCCAATCTCGCTGTATTCTTTAAACTTACTTTTTAGGCGGTACGACACAAACCAACTGGCGGCCATCACCACAATCATAATTAAATAAATTCCGGGCATTGTTTAAGTTTTTAGTTGAACCAGACTTTTCAAAATATGTTCCCCGCCTAAATTTCGGTAATTATTGGCAGAAAGCATGACAAATTTTACCGGCAAATTTGAAAAAATGAAACTTGAATTTGGACCCTTGCGTAATGCCCTATGCAATAACCTCTATATATCCTCAAAAGCGTCTGGCATTCGTTGGGCGCTTTTGTGTTTTTGGTATGTTTAAGCCATGCAAAATCAGGCATGGGCCATTATTCTGAATCCACACGCCAAAGGTGGAAAGGCTGCTAAAATTGCTAAAAAGCTATTTGAGCGGCTCGATGCAATGCAAATTACATTTGCCATTTACGAAACGAAAGGGCCGGGGGGCGGAGAAGATTGCGCGCGCCAATGCATCGAGGATGGGTATTCGCATATTCTTGTGGCCGGCGGCGATGGCAGTGTATACGATGTATTGAATGGCATGTTGTCGCATCCCGCATACACGGCTAATACTTACAAACTTGCTGTTTTTCCGATTGGAACAGGCAACGATTTTGCGCGCATCACCAAAGCGCCCTCAGATCCCTTGTACTTTGCCGAATTGCTGGGTAAGATGAACTTCAGGCGTTTTGATGTGGGGCAAATCATCAGAGAAAACCAGCCCTTGCGTTATTTTATCAATGTGGCTGGTCTGGGTTTCGACGCCCAGGTGGCAGCGTATGCAAACGACCTGAAGAAAAAAGGCTACTCGGGATTAACCACCTATCTGTTTTCTTTGTTGTCGACCTTGTTTCGTTACCGCGAAGCCGATTGTACGATTCGCATCGATGATGCCGAAGCGATTCGGATGCCCTTGTTTACTGTCCTTGCAGGAAACGGAACCCATGCAGGCAACGGCATGCGTCTGGCACCCGATGCCGATCCTACAGACGGCTATTTCCACATTACCTGCGTGGGAAAAATAGCGCGGTTAAAAGTGGTGTTCAATGTGCACCGCATCTTTGGAGGAACATTCAAGCATTTTAAAGAAGTGCATATATATAAAGTACGCAGGTTGAAAATTATTCCACATAACAAAGTAGCCATTCAGGCTGATGGAGAGCTGCTCGAAACAGGAACCGTTGAATTTCAAATTTTACCTGCGGCAGTGCAAATAATGGTAGGATAATTATTCGTTACCCAATGCGGTGTTTGCATGCATAGCAATAGGCTATCGACCTATTAATGTTGGAGGTGCAGAAAAATAATTTGAAAAATCTTAAAAAAGCATAGTGTTAAATTAGTTCAAACAACATACTTTTGTAGATTAAAAAACAATACACATAACTTCTTAGATTCAAATAAAAAACAATAGACTATTTCATCCTAAAAGCAATTTACCTGATTTATCGAAATAGCTCAAACAATAGCATTAACCAACCAATCGTCATTTAAAAGTAAGCAAAAATGAAAAGGCTCTTCCTTTCCGCTGCATTTATCTCCGCGTTGTCCTTTACCGCACAGGGGCAGAACATTTTTTTCAATTTTAACGACGGCGCTACCGAGA
>CAZVHF010000181.1:0-4873 GCA_964627105.1 uncultured Chitinophaga sp. | reverse complement strand
AAAAACAAGATATTGCCATAATTTACTTAAACTACCTAATTCGTTTCTTTTGAAAAAAGTCGTTTTTAACAACAAATCCAATTCATTTTCCGAAACACTCAACGCAGAAGTTCGGCAGTATTTTGAAACGAATAACATCAAACAAACAGGCGATTGGCGCTTGTATTTAAAATCGTTCGTCCTAATTCCCTTAGCACTGGCTTGTTACATTTTGCTAATAACAGCAACTATGCCGGCTGTTCTGTCGCTTTTTCTTTGCGGTATTCTCGGGCTATGCATTGCATCCATCGGTTTCAATGTGATGCACGATGCCAACCACGGAAGTTATTCAGAAAGCAAGCGCATTAACTACATCATGGGCCTAACCATGAATGCGCTTGGGGCCAATGCTTTTATTTGGAAATTAAAACACAACATTGTACACCATACCTACACCAATGTCGATGGCATCGACGACGATATTGCAAAATCGCCCGTTTTACGACATTGTCATTCTCAAACGCATAAGCCCATCCATAAGTATCAACATTATTACATGTTTTTCTTTTATGGCATTTCACACATTTTATGGGCGCTGTATACCGATTTCGACAAGTACTTTAAACGCCGAATTCACAATACATCCATCAACCATTTTCCTTTGAAGGAGCATGTTATTTTTTGGTTTTCGAAAATCATGTACGTGCTTTTTTACCTTGCCATTCCCATTATGCTGCTTGGCTTTAGCAAATTTATAGTTGGCTTTATGTTTATGAGCATTGTAACGGGAATTACACTTTCACTTGTTTTCCAGTTGGCTCATGTTATTGAGCTAACCGAGTTTACCGATGCAACCCAAGATACCGATGTTCGGATGACAATTGAAGATTCATGGGCCGTACATCAAATGCGGACAACCGCAAATTTCGCAACCAAAAACAAACTTATTAATTGGTTTGTTGGCGGGTTAAATTTCCAAGTTGAGCATCATCTTTTCCCTAAAATTAGTCATGTGCATTACCCTGCATTAAGTCCGATTGTAGAGCGTGTAAGCAAGCAATTTGGCGTGCCATACCACAATGTGCCTAACATGTTTACGGCTATTGCAAGTCATGTTCGAACCATGCGCAAATTTGGGCAAGATGAGCAACCATTGCACCTAAATCGAGCAGCAGTTGCATAAATGCAAAAATAGAAACGAGCGTACGACGCTCGAAAACCACCTCAACGCCCGAAGAACCCTATACACCAAGCGAAAGTAGCATTGCAAATTTGAAGATTCTGAATAATGTACTACGTTTGCACCACCAAGATTGACATATGAATTTAACAGGAATTGTTTCTGTTTCGGGTATGCCCGGACTGTATAAAGTAGTAGCACAGACAAAAAACGGACTCATTGCAGAGTCGTTAGCAGATGGAAAGCGTCTACCGATATTCTCTAACGACAAAGTGAGCTCGTTGGAAGACATCAGTATTTATGGCAATTCGGCCGATATTCCATTGAAGGATGTGCTGGGCATGATAAAGGAAAAACTTGGAGCTACGGGAATTCCGAGTTCTAAAGAAGATCCGAAAGTGATGCGGGCCGCGTTTGCTTCGTGTGTTACCGATTTTGCCGATGATCGTGTGTATACATCCGACATTAAAAAAGTTTTTGTTTGGTACGCCTTGTTGGATGCAAAAGGATTGCTCGACGCCGAGCCTGAAGCAGCAGCCGAAGCAAAAGAAGAAGGTAATGCCGATAAAATCCCCGCAAAAAAACCGGTTGCGAAACAGAAAGACACCGTGAAGGCGGCTGCGCCAAAGGCATCAACCAAAGGCATGGCTAAGACGCAAACCGTGCGTAAAACCGGAGGATAAATTCATTCCCACAGCCTATGGAAATTTTGAGCCAGTCGATTGAAAAATGGGATGATGTTGCATCCGTATTTGACGAATTGGTTCAACGACCGATTCATTCGCCCGAAGAGCTGCACACCTGGCTTCGGGACCGCAGCGAACTCGATGCCCTGCTTCAGGAGGATTTGGGTTGGCGATACATTAAACACACCTGCGATACCGCAAACGAGGAAAAACACGAAAGCCTGAACAGATTTATTCAGGACATTGAACCGCACCTTGCCGAGTACAACGACGTACTCAACAAAAAGCTCCTGACCTGCGACCATCTCAACACACTGCAATCGTCGGGTTATGCGGTGTATTTGCGCACCGTACGCAAGGAAGTGGACATGTTTCGCGAAGAAAACATTCCCTTGCTTACCGAAATTCAGCAACTCAGCAACGAATACGGTCAAATAAGCGGAGCCATGACCGTTGAGGTAAACGGCAAGACCTGCACCATGCAGCAAGCAGCGGTAGAGTTGAAATCGACCGACCGCGAACATCGCAAGGCGGTTTACCTAAAAATAAACAACCGCCGGCTTGAAGCCGTTCAGCAATTAAACACACTTTTTGATGCCTTGTTTTCGTTGCGTGCTAAAGTTGCAGTGAATGCCGGTTATGCCAATTTCCGCGATTATATGTTTGATGCGTTGGGGCGATTTGATTACACACCGCAACATTGCTTCGATTTTCACGCCAGCATTGCCAAACATATTGTTCCGCTGATTAATCGCTTCGATACCAAGCGCAAAGCAGCCCTCGGATACGAGACATTGAAACCCTGGGACATGGACGTTGATCCGGAGCAATTGCCGCCCTTAAAGCCCTATGTGGATGCCGAAGAGCTGATCCTGAAAACCAAGACCTTGTTTTCGTCGATTCGTCCAGAGTTTGGCGAAGTAATCGACACCATGGAAAAGCGCGGGCATTTCGATTTGGATTCTCGCATTGGAAAGGCACCGGGAGGATATAATTATCCGCTCTACAAATCATCGCTGCCATTTATTTTCATGAATTCGGCAGGCACCCTGCGCGACATGGTTACGATGATGCACGAAGGCGGCCACGCGATTCATTCGTGGTTGAGTAAAGACCTGGAGATAACGCCATTCAAATCGACACCTTCTGAAATTGCCGAAGTGGCTTCGATGGCCATGGAGCTGATTTCGATGGAGCACTGGGAAGGTTTCTTTGAGCATGAGAAAGACCTGATTCGTGCAAAAAAATACCAGCTCGAAAAAATCTTATCCATTCTGCCCTGGATTGCTATTGTGGATGCATTCCAGCATTGGGTGTATGTGAATCCGGCCCATACTCCGGAGGAGCGAAGTGCGAAATGGAAAGCCTTATTGCAGGAGTTTGGAGGTAATGTAGTTGATAAAAGCGATTACCCTGAGTTCGAACAATACAGCTGGCACAAGCAATTGCACATCTTTGAGGTGCCATTCTATTATATCGAGTATGGAATTGCCCAGTTGGCTTCTATCGCTATCTGGAAGCGTTACAAAGAAAATCCGCAAGAAACCATTGACGCATATTGCCGGGCACTTGAAGCAGGATACACACTCACCCTACCCCAACTTTACGAAGTAGCCGGAATTCGTTTCGATTTTTCGGACGATTACGTGCGTGAAATTGCCGAATTTGTAAAGTCAGAGTACGATAGCTTGGGTTAATTTTTATTGCGCAATGATGCGCGCGGGATTGTAGGGGAAAGCCCGGACTGATGCACAGCGAAGCAAGCAGCAGGAGGACTTGAACCGAAAAGCCCGAATACGCGCCCAAAAAAATCAATAAATACTGGAAGTTGGTATCCTTTAAATCTCTAAGAAGAAATAAGATCCAATTTGTAAACGTCCGGGCAAGAGGTAAAGCAAAATAATTTTACCAATAGTTTATGCTGAAGTGAATTACAAACAATCGCATCTTATCTTACAAAATAATCATCTATTTGCCACTTTAAATTCTGGTGGTTATGCATAGTTTGATTCAGTCTGTGGTAGAGCAGAAAATTATTACCATACGTGACAGGCAGGTAATATTAGATTTTGAAGTAGCACAATTGTATGGGGTCGAGACCAAGCACGTGAACCAGGCGGTTAAAAACAATCCCGATAAATTTCCGGATGGCTACGTGTTGGTGATCAATGAAAATGAGTGGAAAGATTATTTGCGGTCAAAAATTTTGACCGCAAATTCAATGTCGAAATCGAGGGTATTGCCAAAAGCCTTCACCGAAAAAGGCTTGTATATGCTGGCCACCATCCTGCGAAGCCCAGAGGCAACCGCCACTACAATAGCAATAATAGAAACATTTACCAAAATCAGAAACCTGAGTAATATGGTTTCATCGCTGGCCGCATCGAAAAATCAAACCGAACAGAAAACCATGCTCCAACAAGCCAGTGCCTTGATGACCGAACTAATAGGCGATTCGCTCCAAACAAAGGATACCGAAACTACATTCGAACTGAATTTGGCCTTGTTAAAATTGAAGCATACGGTGAAGCGCAAATAATGTATTGGGAAATTCAGATAGCTCGATTGCATCAAGCCCGCGGATGAAAATCCTGAATAACCTGGCGTAGGTAATCGCGGTCGAGGTGGGTATAAATTTCGGTAGTTGTTATGCTTTCGTGGCCGAGCATCTCTTGAACGGCACGCAAATCGGCGCCTCCTTCAACCAAGGACGTTGCAAACGAATGTCTAAACGTGTGTGGCGAAATGGTTTTGCGAATTCCTGCTTTTGCTGCCAAATCGCGCACCACAATAAATACCATCACCCGGGTTAAACGCTTGCCGTTTCGGTTTAGAAAAACAATATCCTCTTCGCCATGTTTAACCGAAACCTGCGAACGCACATGCAGCATGTAGTTTTCGAGCAAACGGCTTAGCGACGAAGGAAATGGAACCAAACGCTCCTTATTGCCCTTGCCTGTTACTTTCAAAATACCGGCCTGCGGATGTAAATCTGAAATTTTCAGCGATACCAACTCCGAAACACGCA
>CAZVHF010000180.1:0-4890 GCA_964627105.1 uncultured Chitinophaga sp. | reverse complement strand
GAACTGGTGCACGAATATGGTTTTGGTTTGGTAGAAGCACCGAACGGTAAATACAACGCGGCAATCGTTGCTGTAAACCACAAAGATTATATGAGTTTACGCGAAGAGCATTTTGAGGAACTCTTAGCAGATAAAGGCCTCGTTGCCGATATCAAGGGCGTTTTACGTGGCCGTTTTGAACGCATTAAATACTGGAGCTTGTAAGGATGAACCATTCGGGAATGAAAATTTTGGTAACCGGCGGTATGGGCTATATTGGCTCGCATACCGTAGTGCAGTTGATTGCACGCGGCTACCAGGTCGTAATTGCCGATAATCTGTGCAACTCGAACCGTAATATTCTAAGTCGAATTGCTCGAATCGCAGGCCAGGAACCGCAATTTTATGAGATTGATTTATGCGAAAAGCAGGCCTTGATCGAGGTCTTCGAGAAGGAAGAAGATATTAAGGCCGTAGTACATTTTGCAGCGCTGAAGGCTGTAGGCGAATCGGTACAGCATCCTTTGAAATATTATCGCAACAACTTGATTTCATTGCTCAATCTTCTAGAAGTGCAGGAATCATTCAATGCCAATAATCTGGTATTTTCATCCAGCTGTACAGTGTACGGCGAACCCGATTCGTTGCCGGTAACGGAGAAATCGCCGGTTAAGCCCGCCACCTCTCCTTACGGAAACACTAAACAGGTTGGGGAAGAAATTATACGCGAACAATGCGCAGCATCGAACTTACGTTCCATTGCCTTGCGTTATTTCAATCCGGTAGGCGCACACGAATCTGCGTTGATTGGAGAGTTACCGATTGGAACACCAAACAATCTCGTGCCGTACATCACCCAAACTGCAATTGGGAAACAGCCGTATTTACGTGTTTTTGGAAACGATTACCCAACATCCGATGGAACTTGCATCCGCGATTATATCCATGTCGACGATGTAGCTGCCGCGCACATTGCAGCCTTGGAGCGATTGCTAAATAAGTCAGAAGCCGAGGAATTTGAAGTCTTCAATATTGGTACAGGCCGCGGCAATACGGTGCTTGAAGCGATTCGTGCATTTGAAGAGGCCAGTAATCAAAAGCTTCCTTACCAAATAGCACCGCGCAGAGCAGGAGATATAGAGAAGGTATTTGCCGATACGCGCTTATCTAATTCTGTTTTAAATTGGAAAGCCGAAAGAGATTTACACACCATGATGGCTTCGGCCTGGGAATGGGAAAAAAACCTTAAAATCAATCCGCTTGTATGAGCAATCCTAAAATACTAATTACCGGTGGCGCCGGATTCATTGGTTCGCATGTAGTGCGTCGTTTTGTGCGCAATTATCCGAATTATTCGATTTACAACCTCGACAAGTTAACGTATGCGGGTAATTTGATGAACCTGAAAGATATCGAAGACGCACCGAATTACACCTTCATCAAAGCAGATATTGTAGACGATGCGCATATTCTGGAATTGTTTCAGGAACATCAATTCGATGGCGTAATTCACCTCGCTGCCGAATCGCATGTCGACCGATCTATTTCAAACCCAACCGAGTTTATCCGCACCAATGTTTTGGGAACGGTAAACCTGCTGAATGCAGCTAAGGCAATCTGGGCCAATTCGATGGAAGGCAAACGCTTTTATCATATTTCGACCGATGAGGTGTATGGTTCGTTGGGCGAAACCGGGTTTTTCACGGAAGAAACAAAATACGATCCTCGTAGCCCGTATTCGGCATCCAAAGCAAGTTCCGATCACCTGGTACGTGCCTACTTCCACACCTTCAACTTACCTGCGGTTTTGTCGAATTGCTCGAACAATTACGGCTCGTATCATTTTCCCGAAAAGTTGATTCCGCTTGCCATACACAACATCAAGACCAACAAAGCCATTCCGGTTTACGGCAAAGGCGATAACATTCGCGACTGGCTTTTTGTAGAAGATCATGCTGCAGCCATCGACCTTATTTTTCACAAAGGCCGTTTGGGCGAAACCTACAACATTGGTGGCGAAAACGAGTGGAAAAACATCGATCTGATTCACAAACTTTGCGAATTGATGGATGAGCGACTGGGCCGAGCAGCAGGAACTTCTGCACAATTAATCACCTTCGTAAAAGACCGCGCAGGTCATGATCACCGATATGCCATCGATTGTTCGAAGTTAAAAGCTGAGTTGGGCTGGAGGCCATCGGTACAATTTGAAGAAGGTCTGGCCAAAACGGTCGACTGGTATCTCAACAATCAGGAATGGCTAGATGGTGTAACTTCGGGCGATTACCAGAAGTATTACGAATTGCAATACGAGAAACGTTAAGTTATGTACCAGGCTGTTCGCTTTCATCCCGCTGATTTCGATCTTTCATCGTCGCGATTTCTCGTAACGGGTGGCGCTGGTTTCATCGGATCGCATATTGTGGAGTATTTACTTCAGCATGGTGCTGCACTGGTCCGCGTGGTCGATAATCTCTCGGAGGGCAGCTTGGGAAATCTTGAGCACCTAAAAGCATATAATGCCCTTGAATTTTATGAGGGCGATTGCAGCGATGCGGGATTCATGACTAAAGTGATGAACGGAATTGATTACGTCTCGCATCAGGCGGCTCTGGGTTCTGTTCCCCGTTCCATTAAATTTCCATTGGCTACCAATCAGGCTAACGTAACCGGATTTTTAACGGTACTCAATGCAGCGCGAGAGGCCAATGTGAAGCGCATGGTTTTCGCCAGCTCATCGAGTGTATACGGAGATCATCCGCAATTGCCAAAGAAAGAAGAATTAACAGGGAATTTACTATCGCCGTATGCTGTGAGTAAGAAGGTCAATGAAATGTATGCGGAAGTATTTCACCGTATTTACGGTATGGAAGTTTGCGGGCTGCGTTATTTCAATATTTTCGGTCCGCGTCAGAAAACCGATGGACCTTATGCTGCGGTAATTCCCCTGTTTATTGATGCCATTCGGGCCGATAAGCCGGTGTATATAAACGGTGACGGCTTGCAAACGCGCGATTTTACCTACGTAGAAAATGCTGTTCAGGCTAACATTCGTGCGCTAACCTACGCCAACAATTCGGCTATGGGTCGTGTGTATAACATTGCTGTTGGCGAACGTGTTACGGTGCTGCGTATGTATGAGATGTTATGCGAACAGGCCGGAGCCACACCACAAGCTGTGCACCGAGCCGAACGCGAAGGCGATATCCGCGATTCATTGGCCGATATAAGCGCTGCAGCAACGCATCTGAGCTACAATCCCGGGGTTAAAATGAAAGAAGGCTTGGAGCGAACATTCAACTGGTTTTTAAACTCGTAGGGAGATGAGCTGGCTGAAGCGGATATTTGGGAGTGAACAACCAAGCGCCGATTTAGCGCAGCTTAAAACCGATATGCATTCGCATTTGGTTCCCGGTATAGACGATGGGGCAACCGATCTCGAAAACAGCATTCAGCTTATCGAAGGCTTAAGTGCACTGGGTTACACAAAGCTCATAACCACGCCGCACATTATGAGCGATTTTTACCGCAATACGCCCGAAATTATCCGCGAGGGCTTGGAAAAAGTACGTGCTGAGCTTAAACGCAGAAATATTCAAATGCAAATCGAGGCAGCGGCCGAGTATTATTGTGATACCGATTTCGAACGCTCTATCGACGAACGCGAATTGCTCACCTTTGGAGGTAAATACATTCTGGTCGAGGTTTCGTATTTAAATCCAACCGACAATTTTGATTCGGTTATTTTCAAATTGCAGTCGCGTGGGTATACTCCCATATTGGCGCATCCCGAACGCTATCCCTATTGGTATCATAGTTTTGATAAGTATCAGCAGTTGTTCGACAAGGGAGTTGTGTTGCAGTTGAATTTGGCCAGTGTTACCGGACATTATGGTACAGGTCCGAAACGGATCGCAGAGCGCCTGATTGACAACAACTTAATCACCTTATTGGGCAGCGATATCCATAAGATGAGCCACCTCGATGTTTACCAACGTGCATTGAAAGAGCCGATGTTGCACCGCCTGCTCGATTCGGGGCAATTGATGAATAGTTTTCTTTAGAAGAAAGCGTGCTGTAATTTAACGCAGGTCGTTCACCTCGTATCCCGGAAATTCAGTTGTCTTAAAGCTGAAAAATCCGTTATCGGTTGTTTCGTTAGTTGTGAATTTCTTTATCTCGTAGGTGTAGATATTTCCATTGTTGCCAATTACTTCTGATTTCACAATCTGGTTGGCAATTTTATCGATAAACAAGCGAATAATGCTGTAGTCTTTTGATTTGGGATTCAGGGGATATAATTCAATGATATGAACTGCTTTTGTTCCTACTTTGCCCTCTTTGATGTATTTATTTTTAAACCCTTTCTCGTACATCGTAAAAATATTTTTTGGGTTAAGGGCATCTTCTCCATTTGTAGGCAGGCTAATTTCAACTTCTTTATCGCCCTTTAGCACTTTCCAAACGGCTTTACCATCGCTTATGAGCAGTTGGTCGCCCATATCGAGTCTGTAATTATCGCCCTTGAGCCACAATTTCCAGTTCTGCACCTTATTAATTTTACGGTCTTTATTTACAAGCGAATACGAAAACTCGGTACGGATTGAAGCATACGATTTTGTCTTCGCACTTAATTTGTCGAGAATTTGTTTGGCCTTTTTATCCTGTTGAGCGTTTGCTGCAGGTACAGTAAGTACAATTGCCAGCAGCAGTCCAATGAGCTTATACATGGTTGTGAAGATTATTCATTTTGGCTTTTCAAAAACTGTTCCAGCGATACCGTGTCTTTAAAAAGTACTTTTCGGGCTTTGCTTCCTTCGAACGGACCAATAATTCCGGCTTTTTCGAGCTGGTCAATGATGCGTCCCGCCCGGTTGTAACCCAACTTTAATTTACGTTGCAGGAGTGATG
>CAZVHF010000179.1:0-4921 GCA_964627105.1 uncultured Chitinophaga sp. | reverse complement strand
AATTCGTTTTGCACCGGACGTAAATGCGACTCCACATAATCGGTAGCTTTGCGACGGGCGTCGTATTGCAGGCGTTTTTCTTCATCGCTGCGACTCGCGGCATTCGATTTTCGGCTTAATGCCAATGCCTCTGCCTCTGCAGCGGCTTTGTTGCGTAATTCTTTATAAAGCATGGCCGACTTCATATTGCGTAACGAAGGGTGCATACTTCGCTGCTGCATCCATTGCTGCGAAATTTCCTCACGAAAGGCCAAATCGGCCAATATTTCCTTCGCCACCAGCATATACCCGGGTTTGTTCATCTGTTTGGCCTGTTCATCGCGCAATCCCATTAAGGCGTTGTAAATGTGCAGGTAGTAGGGCGGATATTTCTTTTCGTCGTCTTTGTTCACAAACCAACCCTCACGCCGCACTTCGGGCTTAAACCCATCCCAGGCTGCATTTTCTTCGCGTACAAAGTGAGCAATGCCCTTCTCTTCCGCGGCATGCGATAAGTAGGCATATAACTCGGGCAAGTATACTACATCGCGCGCTGCATATGCCAATTGTGCGGCACTGAGCGGACGTTTTACCCAATCGGTTTTTTGCTGCGATTTATCGATTTGGACGCCCAGCGCGTAGAGCAACAAATTGCCCAGCGAGAACTGCTCAAAATCGAGCAAACGCGCAGCACGTTCGGTATCGAATATATTTTTCACCACGCAGCCTTTCTGCTGCAAAAGCGTTAAATCTTCGCCCGGTGCATGCATGATTTTAATGGGCAAAGCCTCTTCGAGAAACCGATACAATGATTCCAAATCGCCATATGTAATCGGATCGATGAGCCAGGTATGCTTGCCATCGCTCAATTGAATAAGGCACAAAGTAAAGCCGTAGGCAAAGCGGTCACGGTCGAACTCAAGATCGAGTCCAATAGCCGAACATAATCGCAAACTTTCTATACAATTTTCCAATTGCGCTACCGTTTCGACCATCCGGAATTCTGCCACGTGTTTATTTTTTTGCCAAACTTATTGAATTGCCGCTAAATGCATGGTACAGAGCCAATGCTTAAGCACAGATTAATTATCAACAATTGTGGAAAGGATGGAAAGCACTCGGTGAATGAACGTACTTTTGTGGGGAAGAAATATGGCTTCATACATTCAGCTTTTACCCGATCACGTTGCGAATCAGATTGCCGCCGGTGAAGTAATTCAGCGCCCGGCCTCTGCTGTGAAAGAACTGCTCGAAAATGCCGTTGATGCCGGCGCGCGTAACATCCAGCTTATTGTTAAAGACGGTGGTCGCACGCTCATCCAGGTTATCGACAACGGCTCGGGCATGGACGAGTTCGATGCCCGACTCTGCTTTGCGCGCCACGCCACATCCAAACTGCGCAAGGCCGACGATTTGTGGTCGCTGCGCACCATGGGTTTCCGCGGTGAAGCCCTCGCATCGATTGCTGCCGTGGCGCAAGTCGAAATGCGCACGCGCCAAAAGGACGATGAAACGGGCTGCCTCATCGAAATCGAAGGCTCCGAAATTACCCGGCAAGAAACAACGGCTTGCCAGCCCGGAACCTCCATCGCTGTGCGGAATTTATTCTACAACGTACCGGCCCGCCGCAATTTCCTCAAATCGAACCAGGTCGAAACACGGCACATCTTCGATGAGTTTTATCGCGTGGCACTGGCATTTCCAGAAATCGCCTTTTCGCTGGTCAATCAGGGCGATGAAGTACACCGCCTCATGCCCGGTTCGTTCAAACAGCGTGTGGTGGCCATTTACGGTCAAAGCTGGAACGAGAAAATCATCCAGGTAAACGAAGAAAATACCTCCATCAAAATTACCGGCTTCATCGGCAAACCCGATTTTACGCGCAAAACACGTGGAGAACAGTTTTTCTTCATCAACAACCGCTTCATCAAAAGCACCTACCTGCATCATGCAGTGCAGATGGGGTATCAGGATTTTATTCCCGCCGGCGATCATCCCATCTATTTCATCCGATTCGATGTACCACCGGCCAGCATCGACATCAACATCCATCCCACCAAAACCGAAATTAAGTTCGAAGACGACCGCACAGCTTATGGCATTCTGCTTTCGTCTATACGCAAGGCACTCGGCGCATTTGCATTGTCGCCCAGCCTCGATTTCGAAGCCGAGATGCAATTCGTTCCATTACCCAATCGCAGTACCGAAATAAAAGTGCCCGAGATAAAGGTCGATCCCACCTACAATCCTTTCGATCCGCCCAAACCTGCAGGCACATCATTCCAGATGAATAAAATTCGCTGGGAAGATCTCGAAGGCCGAAACGAACCCGAACAACTGAGTGCATTGCCGGCCGAATCGGAGCATGCCGAAAAATCGCTTCCATGGCTTTTGCACGGCGCGTACATCTGTTCGCAGGTAAAAAGCGGCTTGATGCTTATCGACCTGCAAGGTGCGCGCGAACGCATTTTGTACGAACGATTTTGCAAGCGCACACTGCAACAAGGTGCATCGCAACAACTGCTCTTCCCTACCCTGGTCGAGCTTTCGAAGGCCGATTATGCCTTGTTTGGTGAAATTGAAGATGAATTGCAGGCGCTGGGATTCGATTACGAACCCTTCGGCGATTCGACCTTAAAAATTACCGGTGTTCCGGCCGAAGCGCTCAACGCCGATGCACGGAAAACCATCGAACAGATTTTAGACAATTACAGCAGCGAAGCCTTAAACCAGCAACTGAGCAACAAGGAAAAGATTGCCAAAAGCCTCGCTAAAATTGGTGCGCGGTATTCCGATCGTTTTCCGGGAACCGAGCAAATGCTCATCATCATCGATAAATTATTTGCCTGCGAAAACAGCCATGCGAGCCCATCGGGGCAAAACATCGTTCAAATAATTTCGATTGATGAACTAGCTACTCGTTTTGCGAAATAGTAGCCAAGTTAAAATTGTTCGTTTTGGATGGATTGTTTTACTATTTCTGCTGGTGTATTAAGAGGAGATAAGTAGATTAAATTAAAGATGAACGATTTAATCAATAACCAAAGATGTTCGTAAAATTGAATTGACATGAAAAGATAGATTTTGTAGGAATCCTATCCCCCCTACCCTAAGGGCGAAGCTACAAAAAAGCTATTCATTAGTCGTAATTAAACGTTTATAAACGTTTAAAACGATCATACCCAAAAGTGTTCAAACGGAATAGTTTCTTGAAATGAAATGCAATCATATTCATGTGGTTTAATCCTGTGCAATCATTTCTTCATCGGGTCCAACTGACAGCCAGTCGTTCAATTCCAATCCGCAATTTGTTTTTTGGGACTTAGAAATTGAAGCTCTAGTTTTAAAAGATAACCCGTAATTGTCTCAAAATAAACTAAATAATAATTCCTCTTGCGTTTACAATAAACAGCAACAAGCAACTATTTATATAGGCAAGCCAACCTATAAAGAGTGAAATTTCCTATCAACTAAACAAAAAGGCGCCCCCTGAATACAGGAGGCGCCTTTTAAATTGGAATTGTTACAATTGGGATTTACTTCACCAAACGCTCAACCAATTGATTGGCATTATTGTATGCACGAACGGTGTAAACACCACTTTCATAAGCATTCAATTTCAGGAAGTGTTCGTAAGAACCTACCGAAGCCTTAAGACTTTCGCGGGCAATTACGCGACCTGAAGCATCAATCAATTCGATAGTCCATGCCTCATCGGCTTGTGTTCCTTCCAAACGAACGATTGTGTATTCAGTAGCTGGATTCGGGAACAACGATAGGCTGGCCATCTCATCAACAGTTACAACATCGTCCATAATACGCGGTGTTGGTGCTGTAGCGCAAAGGCTATTGATGGCAACAATACCATCCACATCGTAACCATCGGCCGTACCACTAAATGCTGATGCAGCAGAACGATCGCTTACGCGAAGGTATTGAATAGCACCGGCAGCCGATACGTCAATCTGTCCATCGAGGCAAAGCTCACCAAGGTTTGTCCAGCTAATGCCGTCCAATGATCCTTCGAATTGAGCTTTTTCAGGATACGATGTGCACGTTGCATTTCCAAAAGTTGTTTCAACAACCTGAAGGTCGTTTTCTACGGGATTATCGAAGATAACGTATGGGAACTTTAAGGTAAGGTTACCACCAAATCCAAGCGCAACGAAGTTGATTGTTGAATTGTTCTGTGGCACACCCAAAGCCTTTGCAGGATTAGTGCGGTCTGCAGTTATTGGCGTTCCGTTTTTGCGCAATCCAGGATTGTACGAAACAACCTCTGATGCTCCGGCGCCGAATGCTGCAGGAACAGGATTGGTTTCTTCGCCATGCAAACAAAGGATACCATCTAAATCGTACGCATCGCCACCGTTAGCAAAGTTCAATACAGGGGTAATATCGATTAGTTTTACATATTGCGCCCATCCAAGTGTTTGGAAGTCGAAATAGGTATCTTGACAACCTTCGCCCAAATACACCCAGTTGCAACCATCCTGCGAAGCAAATGCGCGGATACGCTCAGGGTAACGGGTGCAGTTGTTTACTGTAGCACTTCCGAAAGTGGTTTCAACTACGAACAAGTCGTTGCCTGGACCATTTTTCACCGGATAACCAAATTTCAATACGATTTCGCCACCAAATCCTAAAGTAAGGAAGTTGTTGTTGGCCGGAGTTGTTGTTGCATCGCTGTTTTCTGGTGTACCCAAAGCATTCGCTACGATTGAACGCTCAGCAGCTACTGGGCTCACCAAATCCTGAACAGGACCTTGTACGAAGCTTACCACTTCAACTGCACTGCAAGAAACAGGCTCTGGAATAACGTAAGCACCATGCAAACATTCTACGGCATCCACATCATATCCATCAGCTACAGGGCTGTTACCCCATGTTGCAGGATTGGTGATATCAAGGATACGTACAAACTGAATGTAATCGGTAAATG
>CAZVHF010000178.1:0-4930 GCA_964627105.1 uncultured Chitinophaga sp. | reverse complement strand
CTGCTTGCCTGTATTTTGATCGTAAAAGGTCATGGCCACATCGGTCTCGCTCGGCATCCCATTCTTATCGAGCAGATTTACCTGCGCTGTTGTAGCATTTAGCACCTGCGTAACAATAATATTCAACACCTGATTGAATGAACTTTCGGTAGACGCATCGTAGTAATTACCTATGCAATTAAATGATTCTTTAATTGATGGATCGAGTTGACCAACACCTACAATAAAGGGTCTTAGGGTAATTCCTTTGCTTTGCAATGCAGCAGAAATTGCACACGGATCGCCACCACATTCTTCTTTGCCATCGGTAATTAGCAGTACCACGTTGCGTGCATTTTTATCGGGAAAATCGGCAGCGCAAGCCTCGAGTGTCATTGCAATGGGTGTGGTTCCATTGGGCTTTAGCTTCTCGAGCTTCGACTTGATGAGCCATGCATTTCCTTTCGAAAACGGAACTTCGAGCTTGGTGTCGTCGCAATCCTGGGGCGGATATTTTTTCTGATGCCCGTAGCAGCGCAAGGCCAACTGCACATTATTTTGGCGTTCGAGGCTGTCGACCATTTTACTCACCAACCGGCGGGCAATTTCGTATTTCGAATCCGATTCCCACAGTCCATACATCGAATTGGAGCAATCGAAAATGATGAGGATTCGTGTGTTTTGTATTGGCGTTGTTTGTGAATGCACTTTGAGTGAAAAGCACAACACAGCCAGCACGATAAGTATCGACCAACTTGCATTTCCAGCTCTATCTTTTAGCAGATTCACGCCATTCGTTTGTTAATAATCGCCAATCGTTTCGGGCAATTGCGCCAGTGCATTACGCAGCTGTTCGTCGTTTGGCGCTACCCCATGCCATTTATGCGTTCCCATCATAAAATCGACTCCCATTCCCATTTCGGTTTTCATGAGGATAACGATTGGCTTTCCTTTTCCGGTATGCGCTGCAGCATTTTCAAGTCCGGAGACTACTTCTTCCATTGCATTGCCGTTCATCTCGAACACTAACCAACCAAAGGCTTCGAACTTGGCGCGCAGGTTTCCGAGGCTCAATACTTTTTCGGTACTTCCGTCGATTTGCTGTCCGTTAACATCTACTGTAGCAATGATATTATCAACCTTTTTTGCAGCTCCGAACATGGCTGCTTCCCAGATTTGGCCTTCCTGCAATTCGCCATCGCCGTGCAAACTGTAAACAAGATGCGCATCGTTATTTAATTTCTTGCTGAGCGCGGCTCCAAGTGCAACAGACAAGCCCTGCCCCAGCGAGCCGGAAGCTATGCGAACACCGGGCAATCCTTCGTGGGTGGTTGGATGGCCTTGTAAGCGGGTGTTAATTTTTCGGAACGTCGCCAATTCAGAAACCGGGAAATGCCCTGTTCGCGCGAGAACGCTGTAAAAAACCGGAGAGATATGTCCGTTCGACAGAAAAAACACATCCTGATTCAGCCCATCCATTTCAAAAGGCGCAGCTTTAAAGCGCATTTGATGAAAATAGAGTGCTGTTAGAAAATCGGTGCAGCCCAGTGAACCGCCGGGATGCCCTGAATTAACGGCATGCACCTGACGTAGAATATCGCGGCGCACCTGGGTAGCCATGCGCTGCAGTTCCTGAATAGAAGCCATGCGTCAAAAGTACTTTAGCCATACTTTCGCGTCAAGTAAGAACGAAACAGGTTTTACCGAAGTTGTTAACGGATGTCAATTTCGCAGTAGCAGACAACCTATTTGTTTGTAATCAGGGCTTTTCCTGCTGCAGTTCCTGCAATCCACCCACTCGACCATGCCTGCTGGAAATTGAAACCTCCGGTAATTCCATCCGAATCAAGCACCTCACCTGCGAAATACAAACCAGGAATTTTCTTAGCCATACAGGTTTGCGGATCAAGCTCATGAAGTGAAACCCCTCCGGCCGTGACGAATTCTTCTTTAAACGTTGTTTTACCCTCAATTTCAAAACGCTCAGAAGTTATGCGTTCGGCCAATTGGCGTAGGCTTTTGTTGCTGCAGGTATTCCATGAACTTTCACCATCCATACCCGATTGACTTAGCAAATAGTCCCACAAACGTTGTGGCACACCATCAAATACTTTGGTTTTTATTTTGCGGTTCCCCGCGTGTTCCTTTTGGTTCAAAAGCCATTCAAAAACTTCATCCTGTGTTAATTCAGGCAACCAGTTGATGCCCACTTTAAACGAATAGTTAGCAACCGCCAGTTCGCGTGCAGCACGCGCCGATGAGCGCAATACAGCTGGTCCACTCAAGCCCCAGTGTGTAACCAGTACCGGGCCCGTTTCTTCGGTTTTCGCCACCTCGGTTTTTACGCGAGCTTCAGACGAAAGCCCCATCAAGGAGCAAATCGGATGTTTTGGGATATTGAAGGTAAACAAACTCGGTACAGGTGCCGAAATGTTCAAATTATGCTCCTTCAGCCATTCGTAATCGCTTAATTTCTGATTACCACCACTGGCAATTATAAGGCATTTCGATTGAAAGGTATCTGCCTTAGTTACTAGCTCAAATCCTCCTCCATTCATGCATTTGAACGATTCAACCTGCTGATTCATAAGAATCTCTACACCGGCAGTTTTTGCTGCATGCATGAGGCATTGCACAATTTCGTTAGACGAATTAGATGAAGGAAACATACGACCATCGGCTTCGGTTACAAGCTTTACTCCGCGTTTCGCAAACCAGTTTACAGTATCTGCAGGTCCGAATTGATGCAGAAGACGAAACATGAATTTCTCTCCCCTTGGATAGGCCCGCGAAAACTGCTTCAGATCGCGTTCACTGTTGGTAACATTGCATCGACCGCCTCCCGAAATGCGCACCTTGCTCAACAATTTCGACGATTTCTCCAAAATGGCCACGCGCTTACCCTCAGCCGTTTCTGTAACCTGAATGGCAGCCATAAAACCGGCAGCACCACCTCCAATTATTATTGCATCGAATTTCGTCTTCAAAAAGTAAGCAAGTATGTAGCAGCAAATGTCTGCATTATTTGTTTGCGCTTACTTGATGCTGCTAACGATAATTAACAAATTCAAATTAATTCGACTCTATTTTACAAGCGTTATTGTGCCTTTTTTATTCACAACCGTACCATCGAGTTGCAGTATATAAAGGTTGTAGGCATATATTCCCGAAAGAGCATCCTTACCATTATAAAAACCATCCCAGCATTTGGTTATGTCGTCGGTTTCAAAAACCAATTCGCCCCAGCGATTATACACCACAAATTTGAGTTGATCTACGCAATTGCTAAACAAGCAAAGCAATTCATTCGCGGCCGGACCTTTTCCATTGGGAGAGAAAATAGTGGGAATAAATGGTTCGTTGCACTGTATGTCTACCTCGACACGAATCGTATCAGAACTTGCGCATCCCGATGCATCGGTTCCCGTAACCACATACGTTGCAGTTGCAAGCGGTGTGGCAATTGGCGATTCACAATTTGTGCAACTCAGGTCGGTTTCGGGCGACCACACATAAAATACGGCGCCGTTTGCATCGAGGAGCACCGAATCGCCCGCAAATATCGATGTACTCGAAGCTGTAGCAATAACTTCAGGACGTGGCAAAACGGTAATGTTTACGGTTACAACACTATCGCAACCGGCCGAGGTAGGCAGCACAAAATCATACGTGGTACTCTGTTCAAACACCTGCCCTACTTCATTGGTATACGGACCGCAAGATGTTATCGCATTCTCGCCCGATGCATTTTGGTTTACCGTTAGATTGAGCGTAATAACACTATCACATCCGGCGGCAGAACCTCCCGTTATGGTAAATACGGGTGTGTTGGTAGAACTTGTGTAGGTTACACCATCAATCCAGGTAAAGCTTTCGCATGCCGACTGCACATCGGTGAACGGCACGAAGCTGTTTACACTTAAATTTAAAGTAGCAACAGAATCACAGCCTGCAGTTGATGTTAAGATTATGCTTTGCGAACCCGATTCGCTAAATGTTATTCCGTTCCAGGTATAAGGGAGCTGAACATCGCAAATGGCTATATCGGTGTTGGAAATTAATTGTTGAGCTACATCAAGAATAAGCGTAGCTACCGAATCGCAACCTGCCTCGGTAAAGAGATTCGCACTCTGCGTACCCGCCCCGTTAAAGGTAATGCCGTTCCAAACGAACGGAATCTGGGCCTCACAAACAGTTAGATTGGTAGTTGAAGTTAACTGATTGCTAACGGTAAGATTAAGCGTTGCCACCGAATCGCATCCCGCAGCACTTTGCAGGGTAGCACTTTGCACACCTGCAGCTGTGAAGGTTATTCCATTCCAGGTGTAAGGCAATTGTGCGCTGCATATGCTCAGCGTAGTTGTTGATGAACTCGGTAAATTAATGGTTAAATCGAGCCGTATGATGGAATCACATTCTTCAGCATTTTGTAAAGTATAGCTGTACAAACCACTTTGGGTTAAGGTTGCTCCAAGCGGATTGGTATAACTCTCGCAAGCGCTTATGGTAAGGTCGACAGTATCGGCTATACATTCTACGCAGGGGAGAATATCATCGCCTTCGTTTATGACAAATTCAATTCCTGCCGCATTCGAAACGCGCGAGGGAAATGTGGTTGGGGCCGGTGCATTGGGACCCGATGCGTATTCTGTCCATGACTCGGGCACGGTGCATGACTCGGCAGGTATTGGGAAAGAAGAAAAGCAACCGAAAAAAAGCCATTGGTAACCACAAGCTTCGCATTGTGCTTGAGTGGTTATTTGAATAGTTTGTGCTGGAGATAAATATTCCCATAAATACGGAGCAGATCCACCCTCAACCGAATACGTTCCATCTGCCTCTTCACAAACGCTTAAAGCCGAGCAGTTGTTAACCGTAATACTTACCGTTTCGCTGCCACAAGCCAGCTGATACGTAACTTCAAACGTACCTTCGCCCACATTCGCAGGAT
>CAZVHF010000177.1:0-4937 GCA_964627105.1 uncultured Chitinophaga sp. | reverse complement strand
ACGAAATATGAAGAAGCGAAAGTTGATGCTACCGACAAAATCCCACATAAATTTATTGTTAACCTGGCAAAGCCTGCAGAGAAAAAGGTTTACCCTGTGCGCTGGCTTATTGTGTTAGTTTCAACGCTTGCAGCCGGAATGCTATCTGTTATTGTATTGCTGATTCTTGAAAACATCCGAAGGGTTAAAAGCTCCTTGTAATTGTGATTCAGCAGTTTATTAGCCGCATAAACACCGGGAAGTCAAATAATTGGTATTGGGCTTGTCTTATATTTTTTATTCTGCTGAACAGTTTTTTTACGGCAAAAGAGTTTTACTATCTGCCCGTATTGCCACTGGTTGTTCTTATTGTATTTGCCTCTCTTGTGGCGTTAGACAAACTGGTTTTTTTCATTCTGTTTTTCATCCCTCTTTCATTAACAATCGAATTCAGTGAATTCGCAGCATTAACCTTACCAACCGAACCTTTGCTGTTCGGTGTTATGCTTGTTTTCTTTTTTCGCTTGATGTTCGAAGGTGGCTTTGACATAAAAATCACCAAGCATCCGGTAACGCTTGCCATTTTGTTTCACCTTGCCTGGATGTTTACAACTTCGCTTTCATCGACCATGGTCATGGTTTCTATTAAGTATTTTGTTGCAAGACTTTGGTTTGTGATTAGCTTTTACTTCATCGCGACCCAAATTTTCAGAAGGTTCGACAGAATTATTTATTGGATTTGGCTATTTACAGTGCCCTTAAGTCTGGTTATCTGTTATTCGATTATTCAGTTTTTTAATTACAATATCGACAAAGACGCTCTATATTGGGTAATGCAGCCATTCTTTAAAGATCATACCATTTATGGCGCTGTTATAGCCATGATGCTACCACTGATGTTTGTGTTTAGTTTCGATAAATCGTATTCTCCCAAATATCGTTTCATTTCATTCGGTTTTTTCCTCATTATTCTTTTAGGAATAGTAGTTTCATACACCCGAGCCGCTTGGTTGAGCGTTGCAGGAGCTTATTTTGTATATCTCATTTACTTACTGCGCATTAACTGGAGGCTTGTCTTGGTAGGATTTGTTTTCTGCCTTGGCATTTTAGGGTATTACAGCGATGAAATCAAACTGAAACTTGCTGCAAACAAGCAAAGTTCTTCGCAAGATTTGGGAGAGCATCTCAAGTCTGTTTCCAACATCAAATCCGATGCGTCAAACATGGAACGCATCAATCGTTGGAGTTCTGCACTGCGCATGTTTCGCAAAAAGCCGCTCGTTGGTTTTGGACCAGGCACGTATCGTTTTCAATATGCGCCTTTTCAACGTTCGTATGAACTAACATATGTAAGTACCAATGCAGGCACCTTGGGCAACGCACACAGCGAATACCTCGGTCCTTTGGCAGAACAAGGTTTATTGGGGATGCTATCGTTTGTGCTGATTGTGGCTTTCACCATCCGCACCGGTACGCGTGTGTACCTCACTTCGAAATCGCGGCAAGTAAGATTTCTGAGCATGGGGGCGCTTATTGGCCTTTTCACATATTTCCTCCATGGATTTCTGAATAACTTCCTCGATCAAGATAAAGCCTCCGCACCATTTTGGTCTTTGGTTGCTATTTTAGTGGCGCTCGATGTGTATCATCAGAACTACGGCCAAACGGAAGAACCGAATGATAAAGCCGAATTACCGCTTCAATAAAAGCGACAGGTAAGCAGCGAAACATCATCCAGCGATGGCTGATTGCCTTTATGCGAAGTAAATGTCTTTATGAGCATTTCGTTAAAAGCGGCTGCGGTTAAATGCTTGTGCTCCAAAACAAGTTCCTGTAATTGCTCGATTCCAAAATCATCCCCGCCTTCGTTCTCCTGCTCCACGAGCCCATCGGTGTAACAAACCAACATCGATCCCTGGTCGATTCGAATCAATCCACTTTCGAGGCGGTGTAGTTTTTCGAGCATCCCCAAACCTGTTGTGCCCGAGGTAAGAACCATGATTTCATTTCCCGAACACAAAACGGGTGGATTATGTCCAGCATTTACATATTCGAGCATCTGGTTGTCGATGGTATATCGGGCAATAAACAAGGTGATAAATTTTTCGCCTTTCGCGGCCTGCACCACATGGTCGTTTAACTCGCTTACCAAGCTTTGTAAATCAGTATTCACCGAAACCCTTGCGCGGAGATAAGCCTGAAAGTTGGCCATCAATAAGGCCGCCGCAACACCTTTTCCCGAAACATCGGCCATGCAAAACAGCACTTCCCGATCACTTAAGCGAATAAAGTCGTAATAATCGCCACCAATTTGGCGTACCGGTTTATAAACGGCTGCAAAATCGAAATGCTCGTCCTGTGGCAAACTGGATGGAATAAACATCGACTGCACTTCTTTGGCCATTTCCAATTCGCGTTTCAGCATCTCCTGTTGCACGTTTTCCTTAAACAGGCGTTTGTTTTCGATGGCAACCGAAATGATGTTGCTAATGGTCTGCACAAATTCCAGATCAGATTTGTGCTGGGTTTTAATGCCTTTACGGTCGAGCCTTCCGAGCAACAAATATGCAAGCGCCTTTCCTTTATGCTTCACCGGAATAACCACATCAAAAGCTTCCAGCATATCGTTTTCGCGACTTGATTCGAGAATTGTCAGATCGTCGAAATCCTCCAGATCGCGCTCAGGCTTTATGCGCGCGATGTCAAAATCGGCATCCACATGAACCGGCCATTTCCAGATTTCGTCGAACGAACAATAGGCAACGCGGCTAAAACCAAGCTGCTTGTTCAAGATAAATTCGTAAATGCTAAATAAATCGCGGGCCGATGCATTGTTGTTGATAGCACGTGTTACCTGCAGCAAGGCATACAACTGGTCTTTTTGCCGTTGGTCCGAATCTTTATGTGCGTAATCATGCATTTATTCGGCCTGATTCGGATTCATGCGTAACGTTTCGAGCATATCGGGAATGCGCTTGATGTAGGCCATTTCCTTCATTTTACTGCGCGCTTCTCCAACCGGTGAACCGAAATAGGTTTTTCCGCCTTCGAGCGATTTAGGCACGCCCGATTGTGCCAGAACCACGGCGCCTTTACCGATGGTTAAATCTTTCGAAACTCCCACCTGGCCCCATAAAATAACTTCATCCTCGATGGTGCTCACGCCAGCAATTCCTACCTGGGCAGCAAACAAACAATGCGCGCCAATCACCGTATCGTGTCCAATGTGTATTTGATTATCGAGCTTGGTTCCTTTTCCTAGAATGGTGTCGCCGCTTACACCTTTGTCAATCGTACATGCCGCTCCTATCTCTACATCGTCTTCTATAACTACACGACCCGAAGAACGCAATTTATCGTAGCCATCAGGTCTGCGTTTGTAATAAAATGCATCTGCCCCGATTACCGTGCCCGCATGAATCTCTACCCGATTGCCAATAACGGAATGGTCATAAATGGTAACGTTGGGGTGAATGATGCACTCTTCGCCAATTGTAACATGATTGCCAATAAAAACACCGGGTTGAATGACGCTCGAACGCCCAATTTTAGCCGATTCGGAAATCATCTGATTTGAAGCCTGAAAAGGCCTGAAGAAACGAACAAGAAAATTATAGTCTGCTATGGGGTCTTCACTAAAAAGTAGGGCCTTACCGGCCGGACAATCAACCTCTTTGTTAATTAGAATTGTTGTGGCTGCCGAATTCAAGCATTTATCATAATACTTCGGATGGTCAACAAACGACATGTCGCCTGATTCGACTTGATGAATTTCGTTGATGCCAGTAATTAGATGGTCTTCAGGTCCCGAAAACGGGATATTTAACAATTCTGCAATTTCTTTAAGGGTTTTGGCAGGATGGAGTTTCATGCACTTCGATTGAATTGCCGCAAGGTAAGGTAAATTTGCCGTTCTTAGCAGACACAACAAAACAGCAACGGCAGAGTTTTATATTCATGAATGCGAATCAGGCTATCGAAACGCTTCGCTTACAACGCCCTGTAACACACGATGCAGTGCGCAAGGCTTTTCGGAGCCTTGCCAAAGAATATCATCCCGATAAACACTTCACCGATGTGGCCCGCGAAAATGCCTCGGCCATGTTTGTGCGCATCAAGGCCGCCTCTGATATACTTCTCGAAATTCCGGAAAGTGAAATTAACAATCCGCGTCCGCAGGTTCGTCGACCGGTTACCCGTGTTAAACGCGAACGACCCTATACACCACCGGCCAAACCATTGATCTTAAATCATCCTTTGGTTAAGGAATTCGAGAACATCGTAAAGCTATTTCATCTCGCTAAAACGACGCAGGTAAATTCTTTCATGCGAAAGCTGTTGGTTGAGGGCAAATATGCTCCAGGTGTTTTCATCGGAAATTTGTACGAACGCCTTTTTGAGCGTAAGTATGCCGGTGAAGAAAAGCTCGGCTCCTTCGCTTATGCGGTACTGCTTGCTTTGCGCCTACTTTGGGGTGCAGTGTTTATGATCATCTCATTCTTTGTTATGGCAATTTTGGGTTTGTTGGGTTTGGTTTTTTTATTCCCACCCATTGCGATATTTTCGATTGTGTACTGGATGTACCATCAGATGCTTCAGCCTTTGATTAAACGGCTAAATGGTACCATCGAACCAGGCGTACGTAAATCCTGGCTAAACGCCCGTAGAGTTTATTTATGGTATCGTACAATCCCATTAATCCCAATGGCAATTGGCGCATATTTCTTTTTAAAGCTTTGCCAATCTGGAACATATTATATTCACAGTGTTGCATCTTTACTATGCTTTTTATTTGCTTTACTGGCATTGAGCATTGTTTATGAATGGCTGCATTATTTTCGGGTGAAGTTTGCCCAGAAATGATAAAAATGTAGGATGTCGGGGTTAAATCTATTTCCCCGTAACCACAAATTCGGTTCTGCGGTTCAGTGCTTTTCCTTTCTCGGTTAAATTACTCG
>CAZVHF010000176.1:0-4981 GCA_964627105.1 uncultured Chitinophaga sp. | reverse complement strand
AGCTTTTGAATCTAAATTCCATGTCCCTTTTTGTACCTTTCCACTTCAATTTTTCGCTCATGCGGCCACCTATTTTATTATCGTTTTTGCTGTTACTTCTATCGCAATTTCTTCATGCCGAAAAGGCACCAAGCGGCTTCATTCCCAACAAAGGCCAATGGCCAAATGCCGTTCGATATGCCATGGATGTGCAATCGGGAAAAGTGTTTTTAGAGTCTGATGCAATAACCTATGTTTTCTATGACGGCAAGGCATTAGAACGACTACATGGCCACCAACATGAAGCAGGCAATCATCAATCCGAAAGCATTGCGCATCATGCCTTAAAAATGAAGTTGCTCAACGCCTCTTCGGCCGAACTAAAAGCTTCCGATGCAGGAAAAACGAACTACAATTATTACCTAGGCAACAAACGAAAAAATTGGGCAAGTAATCTTCATGCTCACCGATCTGTTCAATACAGCGAAATTTTTCCATCAACCGATCTTAAGGTTTACACACACGAACAGGGCATGAAATACGATTTCATTTTACGCCCCGGAGCCAATCCGAATACGATTAAATGGACTTATGAAGGCGCCGAATCAACTCGATTAAAAGCCGGTACATTAGTTATTGGCACAAGCCTTGGCGAAATGATCGAACTCGCTCCCGTTGCCTGGCAGGAAACTCCAAGCGGTCGTGTAGTTGTTGATTGCAGGTTTACACTGAATAAAGGTATCGCCGGATTCGAACTCGGCAACTATGACCATAGCTTACCGCTCATTATCGATCCACAAATTGTATTTGCGACCTATTCGGGTTCTTTCTCCGATAATTGGGGCTTTACCGCAACTTACGACTTGGCCGGTAACGGTTATTCGGGCGGTATTGTGTTCGGTGTCGATTTCCCCGTTACGACCGGAGCCTATCAGGTTCAATTCGGCGGTGGACAACTCGATATCGGAATTCTAAAATATTCGCCCGATGGCACCCAGGGCTTGTACGTTACATTTATTGGAGGTTCGGACATGGAACTGCCACACAGCCTTATTGCAAACGAAAATGGTGAGTTAATCATTTTTGGGACTACGGGCTCATCCAATTTTCCGGTTACCGCTGGTGCATACAAAACCAACTTTACCGGCGGACCGCCAACCACGTTCGAAAACGGATTTATTTCGGTTGCAAATGGAACAGATATTTTTGTTTCGCGACTTTCGGCCGATGGCTCTGCACTGCTGGCCTCTACATTCGCCGGCGGATCTGGCAACGATGGATTTAACAGTGCCATTGATCTTGTTTTCAATTATGCCGATGAAATACGAGGATCGGTGTGGGTCGATGAAGACAACAACATTTTTATCGGCACGAGCACTTCAAGCAACGATATCCCAACGGCAAATAGCTTTCAGCCTGCCTTTGGAGGCGGAGCACAGGATGGCGTAATTTTCAAGTTCAACGAAAACCTCAACCAATTGCTTTGGGCAAGTTATCTTGGTGGAAGCGGCGATGATGGTATTTTTTATCTACATGTCGATAATGCGCGTCAAATAGTCGTTACCGGCGGCACTACAAGTTCTAACTTCCCAATGGGTAACACAGCATTTCAATCTGTATACGAAGGCCAAACAGATGGTTTTGTTACGCGCATTGATTCATCAGGACAATCATTAATTGGGTCAACGTACATCGGAAGTAGTCTTTACGACCAATCGTATATTTCTGGCTCCGATAAAGACAACAACATCTACCTTTTCGGACAAACAAATGCAACAGGTAATGAGTTTGCACAAAATTCGTCGCTTGCCGTAACGGGCGGAAATCAATTTATTACCAAGTTCGACCCTCTATTGCAAAACAGAATTTGGTCAACCACCTTTGGCAATGCAACAGGTCAGCCCGATATTTCGCCAACGGCTCTGCTTGTTGATGTTTGCGACAAAATTTATGTTTCGGGATGGGGTGGTTCGGTAAACCAGCTTGGCACTTTTACAACCGGGCTGCCGATAACTGCAGATGCTTTTCAGAGCACGACAGATGGCAGCGATTTTTACCTTTATGTGATTGATAACAATGCACAAAATGTTGAATATGCATCCTTTCTTGGAGGCACCAGCAGTCCCGACCATGTTGATGGCGGCACTTCGCGTTTCGACCGAAAGGGCATCATTTATCAATCGATTTGTGCAAGCTGCGGCGGGCAAACCGATCTCCCGGTAAGTCCTGGTGCCTTCTCGCCTACTAACAATTCTACAAATTGCAACAATGCGTTAATCAAGTTCGATTTTGAAGTTCCTCTCACCATTTCATCATTCGTAAATAATAACGATCCCGTAGGCTGCGCACCATACACCGTTTCGTTTAACAATACCAGTATAAATGCTCAATCATTTAGCTGGCGAATTGATGATACAGAAGTTGGAACCGCCGAAGATTTGGAATACACCTTTGACCAGGGCGGGACGTACGAAGTAACTCTGATTACATTTTCGGATGCCACCTGTAACCTCAGCGATACCGTTTCACTCACCGTTAGTGTAATTGGCCAAATTGAAGCCGATTTAGATTCGCTTGCAGGATGCATTGGCAGCGAAGTTACACTTGGTTCGCTCGATTTATCGAATCCATATTATACATTCCAATGGTCGCCCACAACTGGCATGAATGATCCCGAAGCCGGCCAACCATCCATCTTTATCGAAGGCAATGTGCTTTATAAGTTAATCGTAACCCTCGAACAATGCTCCGATACGCTTTACCAACAGGTTAGTGCACTCGGAGGTCTTCGCGAGCAGCTTGATACGGCTGATGTTTGCTTATTTGATACAGCACCAATTGGACTTACTGAGCCCTACGCTATTGGTGCACAATATACCTGGCAGCCTTCTGATTTGCTGAACAACCCCAGCGTGTTTAATCCCTTGTTCGATGCACAGAACTCCATAGATTATACTATTTTGGTAACACTTCCCGATGGATGCACCGATACACTTGATTTACACGTAAACGCACGAACCGAGTCATTTGATGCAGGGCCCGATTTAAATGTATGCGCAGGGCAATCGGTTGCCATTGGTATCGCCGATAGTACTAACGAATTCAGTTATGTATGGTCACCGGGAAACATCCTAAACGATTCTACACTTGCTAACCCCATTGCAACGCTCGAGGTTTCGACCCAATTCACCGTTTTTCGAATTCCTGAACAAAACAACGAAAACTGCCCGGGCGAGGGAATACGAACGGTAAATATTGTGGCGAAACCAATTGCAGCATTTTCGCCGCAAATCGATCTTGGTTGCGACGGTGTGTCGGTGAGCATTAGCGATTCGGCTAGCGGATTTACGGAATTGATCTACGAAATTAATGCTGAAGTAGTACCAGAAAGTAGCATTCAGCAACTCGAATTCCCGTATTCCGATAGTTTAACGATTCTTCAAGTAGCCATTAATGGCGAATGCCGCGATACGCTTGCATTTTCGACCTTTATCGAAGCGCTCGATAAGTACTATGAAGAAAACAGCAGCAATGTTTTTTCGCCCAACAATGATGGATTGAATGATTGTTTCAGTCCGGCTTTATCGCTCAAAGACAATGTACTGGTAACCGATTTTCTTCCGTGTTCAGATCTCTACGTTTACGACCGCTGGGGGAAATTGATTTATGCAAGCCTCGAGGTTGAATCGACGGCCTGTTGGGATGGGAATACGAAATCTGGTAATCCCTGCGATGAAGGGGTTTATTATTATGTTTATCGTTTCAAAAGCGACGAAAAAGCAGGAATTGTTCACTTGAGGAGATAGGCATGGAAATAAGCAAAGATTGGCTACTTGGCAAAATCAATCCCGCGACGCATCCGGAGTTTGTGGAAGTCCCTGTACATTTATGCGACGAGCCGGGGCATTTTCTACTAAAACCCGTTCTCGATTCCTGGATACAACTGCGTACGCTTGCAGAAGAATCGGGCATCGAATTGAAGATCATTTCTTCCACACGTACCTTCGAACGGCAAAAGACTATTTGGGAGAACAAGTGGTTTGGGAAAACCCTTACTAATGGCATCGACTTGAGTCAAACCAGCTACAATGACAAAGAAAAGGCCTTGGAAATTTTAAAATATTCGGCAATGCCCGGAACCTCGCGCCATCATTGGGGTACAGATCTCGATTTTAATTCTGTAGAGAACGATTATTTCAAAACAGATAAGGGCTTCAAAGAATATATATGGATGAAGCTCAACGCAGGAAATTACGGGTTTTCTAGGCCATACTGCGATATGGCAGCTCGAGAGAATAAAGGTTACCAGGAAGAGCAATGGCACTGGTCCTTTTTTCCCCTTTCGCGCTCGTTCAGAAAGGCCTACCTTGAAACGATTCGCTATTCAGATATAAACGGATTTGAAGGTTCGAATACAGCCCAAGAGCTGCATATTTTTGAGGATTATGTTGATGGAATATCGAATAACTGCAAATGATTTCAATTGGATTAAATTCCAGATTACCTAATCTATCTTATCTAAATTTAAATTAGTTCCTTTATTTTTGACCAATAATCGTTTGTGTATGTTGCGTTTATTCTTCTCTACTGTTTTTATTTGTTTCTATATTTTTTTGAAGGCTCAGGCGCCTAATTCATTTTCTTATCAGGCAGTTGTGCGCAATGCATCCAACCAATTGCTCAGCAATCAACAATGCCGCGTTCGAATAAACCTCTTAACCACGCCCGATGCTACTATACCGGTATATGCCGAGGAGCATTTGACACAAACCAATGCTAATGGCTTGTTTAGTGTAGAGATTGGAAACGGAACGGTTCTCAGTGGGAATTTCGGTACAATTGATTGGTCAACAGGAACCTACTTCATCCAAAATGAAATAGATCCAACAGGAGGTACAAATTTCACCATCAGCTCTACACAGCGCTTATTAAGCGTGCCTTATGCATTGTATGCAGCTACTTCCGGCAATCCTACTCCTGGGCCACAAGGTCCTGCTGGGCC
>CAZVHF010000175.1:0-4990 GCA_964627105.1 uncultured Chitinophaga sp. | reverse complement strand
TTCTTCGAATAAGGGATAACGGCGTTGGTATCGCCCCAGAGGAGCGCCAACGCATTTTTACCAAGTTTTATCGCTCAGGAAACGAAGAGGTACGCAATACCAAAGGAACCGGACTTGGGTTGTATATCGTTTCGCATCTTTGCCGTATGCAGCAAATTCAAATTTCGGTGCGCGAAAATCAGCCTAAAGGAAGTATTTTTGAGCTGCAAATGAACGCATACAATCATGCCCGATAAAAAAGTTGCTTTATTGATTTTGGATGGATGGGGAATCGGCAATGGAGGTCCATCGGATGCTATACATGCCGCCCATACGCCTGTAATGGATGAGCTGTTGAAGACCCAACCCAATGCCACCTTACGCACTTCTGGGCTAGACGTAGGCTTACCCGACGGCCAAATGGGTAATTCGGAAGTAGGGCATTTGAATATTGGAGCGGGAAGGGTAGTGTATCAGGAACTGGTAAAAATTAACCAAGCGGTGCAAAACGGCGAACTTGAACGCAATTCGGTTTTACAGGAAGCATTTCGCTTTGCCCGCGAAAACCATAAAAAAGTGCACTTTTTCGGTTTGGTTTCAGATGGGTGCATTCATTCATCAGACAGTCATTTACATCATTTGCTCGAACTTGCCAATAAAGCAGGCGTGCAAAATTATGTGGTGCATGCCTTTACCGACGGTCGCGATACCGACCCCAAAAGCGGATTGGGATTTATTGAAACGCTTCAGCAGAAACTCGCCGGAACGCGTGGAAAATTGGCCACCATTGTTGGGCGTTATTATGCTATGGATCGCGACAAACGCTGGGAACGGGTAAAAATCGCATACGATATGCTGGTGCATGGCCTTGCTGAGCAAAGCAGCGATGCACTGCAGACCATTCGTGCACGATACGAAATGGGCGAAACCGATGAGTTCCTCAAACCTATTTGCATGCAGGGTGTCGACGGAAAAATCGAAGCAGGCGATGTGGTAATTTCGTTTAACTACCGCACCGATCGTTGCCGCGAAATTACCGAGGTATTAACACAGAACGAGCTGCCTGAGTTTGGAATGAAGCACCTGCCACTCTATTATGTAACCATGACGCGTTACGACGAAAAATACCGCAACGTGAAGGTGATTTTTGAGCAGCAGGACATGGCCGAAACATTGGGCGAAGTTTTAGCACGCGAGGGGAAAACCCAGTTGCGTATTGCCGAAACAGAGAAGTATCCACACGTTACGTTTTTCTTTTCGGGAGGTCGTGAACAAGCTTTCGCAGGTGAGTCGCGCATCATGATTCCATCGCCTAAAGTGGCTACGTACGATCTGATGCCCGAGATGAGCGCTCCCGGTATTCGTGATGCTGTTATTGAGGACATTCGGAATAATCAACCCGATTTTATTTGCCTCAATTTCGCCAACCCCGATATGGTGGGGCATACAGGCGTTTATTCTGCCATTGTAAAAGCTGTTGAAACGGTGGATGCCTGTTTGGGCGAGGTGCTTGCCGTATTACAACAGTATCGATACAGTGTGATAATTATTGCCGATCATGGCAATGCCGATTTTGCGCTTAATGCCGATGGTACTCCTAATACGGCACACACAACCAATCCGGTTCCTGTAGTAGTCATAGATGGCGGGGTTAAGCATATCAGAAACGGGAAACTGGCCGATATTGCTCCAACGATACTTCATATCCTGGGAATTGCTATTCCCGAAGCAATGAATGGAGAAATACTATTAAACTGAAGCGTTTTAGTTATCGGTAAATGGTAAATATACCTTCGAGTTGTTTGCTGTTGTAGTTAATGTCTACAACTTCAATCATGTAAAAGTATGCGCCCGATGGTAAAATAGAATCGCTCAGGCGCGTTGTACCATCCCAGCCACTTTCGAGGTCATTTGTCTCATAAAGTAATTGACCCCAGCGGCTGTAAACTTTCATGTTAAACGACTGAATGTCCTGACCATAAACCTTAAAGTAATCATTTAGTCCGTCTCCATCGGGCGAAAAAGAGTTGGGTATAAACAGATTAAATCCGGCTTGAACACGCGCAATAAGCGTCATTGAATCGATACATCCAAACTCATTTTGAACAATCTGACGAATTTCAAATGAGCCGGTATCCTCAAAGGTGTAGGTTAAGTTTCGATTGAAAAGCGTATCGAGGTAAGCAATTGAATAGCTAACTTCATCTGCGTTTGTCGAAAAATCAGATATGATACAGTGCGGCTTGTCTAAGGTTAAAATGGGCGGTTCGATTGTGAAATTAGCAATAGCATTAGGATAAACCGTAATCAGATTAGGAATTTCGAATTTATTCCTACACCCATATTCTGTAACAATTTCAAGAGAAACACTATATCGACCTGCTTCATCGTATTGATTCATTGGAGCTGCATCAGTCGATGTCTGACCTTCTCCCAATGTCCAAGAATATTCTCTAATTGGGTCTGCAGATTCGCTTAAATTCAAAAAGTTAACTGGCATCGGTGCACAGCCCTCTAAAATGTTGGCAGAGAAATTTGCAACCGGCATAGGTCGTAATATTACTGGCAGTTCATATTCAAAACTTGAACAACCATCCTCAATTATCTTGAGTGTAACGATGTGGGTTCCTGTTCCTGCGAACTGAACGTCTTGAGGAGATGCTTCTGATGATGTAACCGGATTTGCCGATGGACCGAAGTCCCAAACAAATGTAGCTCCGGAACCAAAATTTCCGCCCGCGGCAAAATCAATCGAATGGTTTTCGAAACATTGTGGCTCAGGCGCTTCGAAGTAAGCCAAAGGCTGCGGATTTACAGAAACAATAACGGTGTCGTATGCCGTACATCCGTTCAATGTAGATCTTAATACAAGTTCCTGTTGAAAGGCTTCTTCTGCAAAATTGACAAAATTGGCAGTGGTATTTGATTGTAAGCTATCATCAACCAATACAGCAGGCGACCAATAATACGTATACGAAGCTTGGGGCACCGATCCAATTACGGCATCTGTATTCGAACATACCACCTGATCGGGGCCGGCATCTGATACCGGTACAACATTCGTGATCGTAATAATGTCGGAACCAATGCAGCCAATTCCATCGCCAACGGTAAGCTGTATAAATCCTTCAAGTACCTCAATGTAGGGGTCGTTGGAAATAAAAGTCGGAGGGCTGGTTCCAATATCTTCCCACAAATACGAAACGTATGTTTCATCGGCAACAAGCGTGTTCGTGTTGTTAAAACATGAAATCACATTACCTACGATATTCGGCGTTAAAAACGAAGTTGGATTTACTGTAAACACCGGAGAAAGTCCTGTACATCCATTATTGTCTGTAACCTCAACGGTAAAGTCGCCAGCTCCTACATTGGCTGTATCGCCTGTCAAGCCCCCGATAGGAAAGCCATTGTCGAACCAAGCATAGTCAACAAACTGTTGGTTAACATAAATTTGTGCTGTAGAGGTAGGATCTGCCACACATACTATATTTTCGCCTAAAATCACAGGCTCTGGATTTTCGTTCACTTCTAAATCCAATGCCGCAATGCCGCAATCGCCGTTGTTGTCAATCACAACAACATTGTATGTTCCTGCATCCGTAGCAGGAAGCGAATAAAAGTTGCTATTTACCGGAAACCAGTAGGATGATTGATAGTTATTACTATCGGCAACAAACAATGAAGAAACATCTCCTTCACAAATTTGATCATCGCCCGAAATGCTAACTGCTAAGGTTGGTGCCGTAACGATAATTTGGATGTTAAAGATAAAGCTTGCTGAAGGCGTTCCGTTGTCGGTTGCGGTGAACGAAACCGTGTAATTACCGGGCGGTGTTGCAACTGCATCGACTTCGGCTACTACATTACAAATGTTGCCATTTGTTATTGTGGGCGTTAATACAAGACTTGCCGAAGCCGGTTCAAGCGGATTCATTACCGCCGTAACCGTTTGATTCTGTTCTACCGGGTAGAAGTCAAATTCAATATTACGTGATGCCCCGGAGCATATAAAAACGGGGTCACATACAGTTAGGTTAGCATTCTCGCCCGAAAAGGATGCAAATGGGGGAATGTTGTTGCCTCCACCCGGTGGAATACAAACATTGAAGAAAAACTCCTTGTTGTCTAAGAAATTAACGCCATCGTTGTTACCATAAGGGCCATCGTAGTTCGAATTGTCAGCATCGAAGCGACCAATCTGAACAAAACCGACTCCATCACCTCTATTTACCCCAACATTTGCAGGTGTACCACCAAATCCGTTGTTCCCGCCCGATGCTGTTCCGGTTGTCCATTGCATATCGCCGTATACAAAGCCCACATTGCAGGATGGCGGGAGAATTGTTGAGGTTCCATCTGAAATAATTACCTGAAAGCTATTGCGTTGAGCCGGATTTGCACCAGGAAAAACACCTACATTATCCCAATATACAATTGCATAATTTGGAAATATTTCATAACGGGCTTGTCCTAAAGGACTAAATTGATCGCCCGTGTCTACATCTCCCCAAAAAGGAGCAACCATGGGAGGAACGGTGTTACTAGGGAATCCTGAGGCGGTAAATGTATTGTATCCTTGACCAAAAGTTATATTCCCATTGTTGTTAATGAAAAACGAATTGTATGTCTGGTCATAAAAACAAAATGTAAAAGGAATAGGAACTTCAAATTCTCCCGCAGGAGGCCAATCATCGAAATAAACATCTCCTCCCCATGGATCCAAAAAAGTTGGACTTTGAACCAAATCGCAGGGAACCTGAGCGCGTAATGGGGATGTTACGAACGAAAGCAAAACAGCAAGAAATGCGGAACCTATCAGATTGCCGAGCTTGTCCAGATGAAATGAAAAAGCCATTTTTGGATTGCTTTGATTTTAAGGATGGTAAAATTAATCTTTTTTTCGAATAGAAGACATTTTCGAAAAAAAACAATCTATGACTAACTCACAGATTGCGTAAAATATAATCTGTCATCATGCCATACAAGTGCATTCGGGTATTTCCTCCGT
>CAZVHF010000174.1:0-5000 GCA_964627105.1 uncultured Chitinophaga sp. | reverse complement strand
AGTGTGGTTTCGTGGCCTGCCATTACATTCGAAGCCGAATCGCCCACCAAAATCACGTCGATTCCGGCAGCGTCCACCAAACGGGCCATTGAAAAATCGTAGGCCGTAAGCATGGCTATTTTTTCGCCGCGCGACTTCATATCATGCAACGTACGGGTTGTAACGCGTTTTACCTCTTTTTGTACTGACATTTTTTATCTGATGAACGGCAATATTAGTAATTTCTTGAGTTGACACGAAATTCATAAGTTTGCGCTATGAAAATGCGCGCCCTTATACTTGGGATTTTTTCCTGCTTAGCAGTGTTAACCTCCTGCGAAAATGAAGTTGATGTGAATGCAGAATGGAAGGATGTTCCGGTGGTTTTCGGATTACTCGACCCCGATTCGCTCACCCAGTACATTCGTGTTAGCCGTGTTTTCTTAGGCGAAGGTGATGCCTTGCAATACGCGCAAATTCCCGATTCGTTGTACTACAATCCGGATGACATTGAAGTTAAAGTTACCGAAACCATAAACGGAAACATTACCCGCACTTGGATTTTGGACGATACAACGGGAATAGCGAAAGATACTAACGGGATTTTTGCAGCGCCCGATCAGGTAGTGTATTATTTTAAGGTAAATCCATCGCAAAAACTAAATATTAACGGCGAGTATTCGTTAACGATAACGAATGCCAAAACAGGCAATGTATTGAAGGGTCAAACCTTGATTGTTCAAAAGGTGTCGATGCAAACGCCATCCAATTTTGCGCAACAGGTGAATATTATTCCACGTCAGAGTTCATTTGTAAAATGGACCAGCAGTATAAACGGAAAAATCTACGAAGTAATTCTGAACTTTATTTACCGGGAAGAAATTCCGGGCAACCCTGAACTGATTCGTAAAGTTGTCCCTATTAATTTCGGTCGTACTTTCTCGGCTGATGATGAAGGAGGCGAGGAACTTGTGCGCGAAATCGATCCACTAAGTTTTTATCAGGTACTGGTAGCTTCTATACCGGCCTCCACGATAGACAATCCAAGAATTCGGCATGCCGATAGTTTGGAGTACATTATAAATGTAGGTGATGAGGATTTATTCACCTATCTAAATGTTAACCAGCCATCCAACACTGTTGCGCAAGAGCGTCCGCAATTTAACAATGTGGAGAATGGTCTGGGACTGTTTGCTAGCCGTACTACGTTTACACGTAAAATCGAATTAGGTGAGGCAACCACGGACTCCCTCAGAAATAATCCGCTGACAATTCCGCTCAACTTCCAATAGTTCGCTGACGTATTGTCACTGCATAAGCAGAAAACGACGGCTTGTGGCATAAGATTCTGACAAAAAAGTCAGCGATTTTGACTGGCACCATCCTTGAAAAGCGGGTCGAAACGATTCATTTAACGAACAAATCATCATGGGAAAAATCATAGGCATTGACCTTGGAACCACCAACTCCTGCGTTGCCGTAATGGAAGGGAACGAACCAGTTGTAATTCCAAACAGCGAAGGAAAACGCACCACTCCTTCTATTGTAGCATTCTTAGACAAGGGCGAACGTAAAGTAGGTGATCCTGCAAAACGTCAGGCCATCACCAATCCAACAAAAACAATATTCTCGATTAAGCGCTTCATGGGTAACTCGTTCAGCGAGGTAACCACCGAAACTGGTCGTGTTCCGTATAAAGTGGTAAAAGGCGACAACAATACGCCACGCGTCGAAATCGACGACCGCAAATACACTCCTCAGGAAATTTCGGCCATGATTCTGCAGAAAATGAAGCAGACCGCACAGGATTTCCTCGGGCAAGATATTACCGAAGCTGTTATAACCGTACCCGCATACTTCAACGATGCTCAGCGCCAAGCTACTAAAGAAGCAGGCGAAATTGCAGGATTAAAAGTAATGCGCATCATCAACGAGCCAACAGCTGCAGCGCTTGCATATGGCCTCGACAAGAAAAACGCCGATATGAAAATTGTGGTGTTCGATTGTGGTGGAGGTACGCACGACGTATCGGTGCTCGAATTGGGCGACGGGGTATTCGAAGTAAAATCGACCGATGGCGATACGCATCTTGGCGGCGACGACTTCGATCAGAAAATCATCGATTGGTTAGCCGACGAGTTTGCACAAAACGAAGGCGAAGGCCTCGATTTACGCAAAGATGCCATGGCATTGCAGCGTTTGAAAGAAGCTGCAGAAAAAGCGAAAATCGAGTTATCGAGCACTACAACAAGCGAAATTAACTTACCATACATTACGGCCACGGCAACCGGGCCAAAGCACTTGGTGCGTAGTTTAACCCGTGCCAAATTTGAGCAGCTGGTTGACGACCTTATACGTCGCACCATTGAGCCGTGCAGATCGGCATTGAAAAATGCAGGATACAGCACCAGCGATATCGATGAAATCATCCTCGTTGGAGGATCAACCCGCATTCCGGCCGTACAGGCAGCGGTAGAGAAATTCTTCGGTAAGGCCCCCAACAGAGGTGTTAATCCTGACGAAGTAGTGGCAATTGGTGCTGCAATTCAAGGCGGTGTATTAACCGGAGAAGTGAAGGATGTATTGCTTCTCGATGTAACACCCCTTTCATTGGGAATCGAAACGATGGGTGGCGTAATGACGCGCCTGATTGAATCGAATACAACCATCCCAACCAAGAAATCGGAAGTGTTTTCTACAGCGAGCGATAGCCAGCCGTCGGTTGAAATTCATATTCTTCAAGGCGAACGCCCAATGGCTGCTCAAAACCGTACAATCGGTCGATTCCACCTCGATGGAATTCCACCAGCTCCGCGTGGTGTACCGCAGATTGAAGTTACTTTCGACATCGATGCCAATGGAATCCTTAACGTTGCTGCGAAAGATAAAGCAACAGGAAAGGAACAAAAAATCCGCATCGAAGCATCTTCGGGCTTAAGCGACGACGAAATCAAGCGCATGAAAAACGAAGCCGAGGCCAATGCCGAAGCCGACAAGAAAGCGAAAGAAGAAGCCGAGAAGCTAAACCAGGCCGATTCAATGATTTTCCAATCTGAAAAGCAATTGAAAGAGTTTGGCGATAAAATCCCGGCCGATAAAAAATCGGCTATCGAAGGTGCTTTAACCGAGTTGAAGGCTGCGCATCAGAGCCGCGACCTTAACCAGATTGAAACCGCACTCACTTCGATTAACGCAGCGTGGGCAGCGGCATCAGAAGATATGTACAAAGCATCTCAGGAATCCGGGGCGCAAGGTGCAGGTGCTGCTGATGGCAACAATGCTGCTGGTCCAGAAGTAACGGATGTTGACTTTGAGGAAGTGAAAGACGAAAAGTAAGCAATCGAATCACGTAAAATAGAAAATGCCGGTAGTAAAACTAACCGGCATTTTTCGTTCAATACAACCCCGACATATCATTTAAGCACATTGGTAAGAACATCCTCACCGACATGCTCAATTAAAATTTTCTGAAGGAAGGGCAATTGCATGGGCTTACTAATGAATCCATTAACAAGTGGATGCGCAACCGCTAATTTTGAATCGTTTGGATTTTCAGATGCCGTTAGCATAAATACTTTGCTCCGAAAACGCATCCATTGACAACGTTCGTTACACGCATCCAAAAACTCCCAGCCATTAATAATAGGCATTGAGATATCCAAAAAAATTAAATCCGGAACCCGCTTTAATTTGGGGAATTTCTGCAGCTCTTTTAATGCATCGCCTGCAAACAAAAACGAATCCACATGGATGTTTTGAAAATTATCTTCCAATAAATAGCTGTTATAAACATTGTTCATCGGATCGTCATCGATGAGCCATATTCGCGTTGATTCCTTCATGTTGTTGGTTTTGATTTTCAAACTTAAAGAAATGAATCAGCACCAAAAACCCTATATAGTGTAATTGCTTACACGCTAAAACAGCACACAGAACATAGTGTACACATCTCATTGTCAAGGTATTTTGCTGCACTGTTTTTCCTTACACCCACACGACGAGCTGAATTGAAAGTGGTAGACAAACGCCTCGCCTCGTGACATCCTTATTACCTTTGTGTCATGCATATTCTAGAAATACTGGCATCGGTTACAGCGTTGGTAGGCGTTTACTATACCTCTCGAAAAATGAGTTCGGGTTGGATGCTTGGAGCATCGGGAGCGGTATTGTATGCTATCCTTTTTTTTCAAGGAAAGTTATATGCCGAAAGCACCTTGCAACTTATTTATGCTGCATTAGGCATTCGTGGATGGCTACTATGGAAAAAAGATTCATTTGCTGCAACAGATTCAATTAAATACTTAAATAGAAAGAGCTTTTTCTGGGGAGTTTTTGCAACAACGCTTTTAACCCTAATAATCGGCTGCTTGCTCTCCCATTATTCCGACTCGGATGTACCCTGGATTGATGCTTTTTTGGCTTCAGCAGGACTAACGGTAACGGTATGGATGATGCAAGGCTACATAGAAAATTGGCTGTTTTGGATTGGCATTGATATCGCCTCGGCGGTTTTGTATTTTAGCAGAGATATGCCTATCGCCGCCCTGGTTTATCTGATTTTTACCGTCTTGGCTGGTTACGGTTATTTGCAATGGAAAAACGATTTAGCCCGTGATTAAAATCGCCGTTACCGGTCCAGAGAGCACCGGCAAAAGCAGCATTTGCAAAATCTTTGGCGAAAAGCACGATGCGATGGTAGTCCCGGAGTTTGCGCGCAATTGGCTCGAAAGCCGCCCTAATTATCGCTACACCTTTGAAGATGTAGAATGGATGGCGCAGGAGCAGTTCAGGCTGCAAAGCGAAGCCCTGCAAGGTTCATCAGCGGTGGTTGTTTGCGATACCGATTTACTGGTGTTTCGCATATGGATGGAAGTGGTTTTTGGGAAATGTCCAAAATGGATTGAAGCCGAATCGGAGCAACATGTATTCGATTTAACTTTATTGATGGATATTGACCTCGCCTGGAAAGCCGACCCACTGCGCGAACACCCGCACCTGCGCGAAGAATTGTTTTTTCGTTA
>CAZVHF010000173.1:0-5058 GCA_964627105.1 uncultured Chitinophaga sp. | reverse complement strand
GCGACGAACTTTCGGACATTATTTGCGGCAACCACACGAATGCCCTTGAAAACAACCGGTTTCTTCGTGGAATTTAAAATCGGCATTGCCCATGTCGCGTTCAAAATAAAACGGCATACGTGCTCTATTCCCGGTAAACTGCTCCTGCATACTCATAGCATCAAAAAGCCGTCCGTTAGCTACAGTGTACCGAATGCTCCCGATATGGTCAATATTCTCCAACGGATTGGCATCCAACACCAGAAAATCGGCCAGCTTACCCGCTTCGAGCGATCCCAGGTCTTTTTCCATTCCAATATAATACGCGCCGTTGTATGTGGCCGAACGTAGGGCCTGCATCGGAGTCATGCCGCCCGATGCCAGCATTTTAAGCTCCCAATGTGCGCCCAATCCCTGAATCTGCCCATGCGCACCCAGATTTACCTTAACCCCCGCATCGGCCAGTTGCTTGCACGATTGCGCCACGCGGATGTGGCCGTTGGCATACTCTTCATCGGGAACCATGGTACGGTGGCGCGCACGCGGATCGACCAGGGCACGCGGTGTGAAGTTCATGAGTCGTTTGTTCTCCCACACCTTTTCGTTCTGATAGTAAAAGTATTCGCCGTTCATACCGCCGTAATTTACAATGAGTGTGGGCGTGTAACCTGTACCAGATGCCGACCACAGGCTTACCACATCTTTGTAAATATCGTGTACCGGAATGTTGTGCTCAATGCCGGTATGCCCGTCGAGAATCATGCTCATATTATGCAGGAAATGACTGCCCCCTTCGGGCACTACGTTCATCTTCAGTTCGCGCGCGGCGGCTATAACCTGCTGGCGTTGATTTCGGCGTGGCTGGTTGTAACTTTTTACCGAAAATGCTCCGAATGCACGCGTGCGCTTCAAGGCAAAGCGTGCATCGTCGAGGCTGTTAATCTGCGCGCGGAAATCGCCATCGGCGCCGTACAATATGATTCCGGTCGAGAATACCCGTGGACCGGTCATGATGCCCGATTTCACCATCTCACTTTGCGAAAACACCATCTCGCTGTTCGAACTCGGGTCGTGTGTGGTGGTAACGCCAAATGCGAGGTTGGCGAAATACTGCCATTGCTGCTGCGGACTCATGCCGTAGCGGAAGGTGCCCAGATGCGCATGCACATCGACCAAACCGGGCATAATGGTTTTAGCCGAACAATCGATGCGGGTGGCGTTTGCCGGAATCGTAACGTCTTTTGAAGTGCCAACTTGCACGATGCGGTTGTTTTCGACCAGGATTGTCCCATCTTCAATCACCAGATCGCCGTTCATTGTAATAATGCGCGCATGCTCATAGGCCCAGCTCCCTTTGGGTTTATCGTGCGCCAATCTTAGACCAATACTGATGCCTTTTTCAATCGGTTTCAGCGGATTTTCGTTTTTCAGCAAACCTGCGGCGTCCACTTCGAAATACATATCGCCCATGGTCCAGTGCAGCGTATTGTTATTGGCGCTCCAATGTGGACTAATTCCCGCCTCGGTCGACACCAGTTTCACCGGATATGCAGTTGTCGAATTACTCAAATCGAGCGCCTGCCCGGTGTGGATGAACGGCGTAACGTACACTTTAAACAATTCGGTAAATGCGAGGTATTTCTCATCTTTGCTCAACATGTAACGGTTTGCATACTTGCTGGTGTAATGTGTGCGCACATCAAACCCTTGCAAGTTGCAGCTTTTGAATGCTTTCTCGAGTTCTCCGAACAGGTAGCCGCCGGTCTGAAAATAAATGCGTTGGCCGTCGGCTGCAAAAAATGGATATTCACCATCGGTCTCGAGTTTTTGTGGGGTACCGCCGCCAATTTTCACCGTATACATTCCCGGTTCGCTGCAATATGCAAAGCCCTGATGGTCGTTGCCTTCTTCTTTAACATACACCAGCGTATTTCCGTCGGGCGAGAAGGCCGGCATGCGGTATATTCCCTTTGGTAACGCGAGGCTACGGATGGTGTTCGCTTGCAGATCCATGATCCGAATTTGACCCAGAGCGGTATCCGACCAAGTTACAAAGGCCAGTTTTTTCCCATCGTTGCTGATGCAGGGCTCAAATTCAAATTCAGATGTTTGTGTTATGCGTTGCGGTTTCCCGGATGGTAAATCCTTCTTCCATAAATAGCCAACAGCATTGAAGTAAATCGTTTTGCCATCGGGCGATGTGATGGCATTGCGAATGGTGTTCACCGTAAAGCTATCGGGCGCAGCGGCTTGCTGGAAACGCAAGGCTTCGGCAATCTGATGCTTTGAGGTTAGGTTAAACGGAATAACTTCTGCATTACCCGATTTTATGTCGATGCGGCGAATTTTCCCCTTCGCCCAAATGTAAATCGACTCATCGTTCGCACTAAAAGCAAAATTTGTATACACGCCAAAAAGGGCCCATGCCTCCTGCTGATCCTTGCTAAGTTCGGTATACAGTGCCCGCTCGATACCACTTGCCAGATCGCGCACAAACAAAACCGATTTTTCGCGCACACGGCGCACAAAAGCGAGCTGCTTACCCGAATGCGAAAGTACAGGTCGTGCCGCACCACCCGGCCCCTGCACCACATTGCTGATTTTTCCGGTTTTGACATCGAGTTTCTTAATCACATAAATCTGCGAGTTAGGGTCTTTGTTGTATTGAAAGTACCCACCCGGATACATGTCTTCCGAAAAATACACATAGCGACCGTCGTTCGAAACAAAAGGCTCTCCGGCATCCTGCTGGTCGTTCTTCTTTTTAGTAAGCTGCATGCCCGAACCGCCGCTAATCGGATACATCCACAATTCGCCGGCACCGGCCGATCGCGTAGACGTGAAGTGCTTTCGAGCAATGATGTAGGCTCCGTCGGGTGTCCACACAGCGTTGTTAAGCAATCGGAAATCTTCGTTCGTAATTTGCTTGGCTTGCGAACCATCAGTGCGCATCATCCAGATGTTATCGGCGCCACCGGCATCGGAGGTAAATGAAATCCATTGCCCATCGGGGCTAAACCGCGGCTGCACTTCGTAGGCATACCCCGAGCGCAGGCAAACAGCCTCACCGCCGATGGCATCCATGATATAAATATCGCCGAGTAAATCGAATACGATTTTCTTCCCATCGGGACTTAGATCGAGGTTCATCCAAGTGCCTTCATCGAGCGAAAATTGAACGTTTTTAGCAGGACTTCCGGGCGCATTTACGTCCCAGGTTTTCGCTTCGGTTTTTGCGTTTTTATTTTTCTGTGCAATTCCTAAAGTTGTGCATAAGAGCAAAATTGGAAGTATCTTAAAAATCATCATAGTCAAACGATAAGCGAGCGCTAAGGTAAACTTCCGTTTAGAAAAATATGCACATCATTGTTTTTTTGGGATGTAATAGCCATCATTATGACAGAAAATTAGAGCGGTCAAATTCCTACATTTGCGCTATGAAAAAAAATCTACTTATTGCCTTCTTGCTATTTATAAGTATTGCATTGAATGCGCAGTCGCTTAGTGGGCCCGAGAGCATCGAATACGATGCTGCGAATAATCGGTATCTTATTTCAAATACCAATAGTGGACAAATACTTGCGCGTTCAGCAAATGGAACGCTCTCTGTTTTTAAAAGTGGAATTAGCCCTGCACCTTATGGGCTTGAGATTTTAGGAAATCGGGTTTATGCATGTTGTAGCGGATTTATAAAAGGATTTAACCTTCAAACAGGAGCACAGGAATTCAACCTAAATCTTGGCGCAACTTTCCTTAATGGTATTACAACTGATGGTATTGGAAATCTGTTCGCAACTGATTTTTCGGCCAAGAAAATTTACCGAATAAAACCATTGAGTAACAGTTACAACGTAATGGCAAGCAACCTCGTTCAGAGTCCAAATGGAATTTGCTACGACCAAGCCAACAACCGGCTTGTTTTTGTGAATTGGGGTAGTAATGCTCCCATTAAAGCACTTTCATTAAGCGATTCTCTTGTATATACACTGGCGAATACTAACCTAGGTAATTGCGATGGCATCGTTTGGAATGGGTTGGATACATGGTACGTAACCGCGTGGACCGGGCAGAAAGTGATGAAATTTGATGCCAACTTTGCCGCAGGTCCAATATTGGTAGCCAATGCACTCAGCAGCCCGGCCGACATTGACTATAATGAAGAAGGAGATACACTGGCCATTCCAAACTCAGGGAATAATACACTAACGTTTATAGGCTTACCCGCTATAGTAAACGTAGATTGCAACCTGCTTCCCATACAAGTCATAGACAGCGAAATATCGTTTGAAGGATCGGTTTTGTCGTTTGGAGATTCGGTGCTAAGAGTTCCGTTACTCAATGCTTCGGGACTGGGTTTTGCATATCCACTTGCCCGGTTAAGCGTAATTGGCGATTTGCCATCGGGAATGGCCTTCGGAAATAATCAGGATGCATTTAACGTATTTGCATCGGCATGGAATCCGGATAGCATTGCCGTTGCTGAATTTTACTTTGCCGTTGCTGAGCCGATTCAGCCAAACACACAACTTACATTCGAACTTGATATTACCAATTTAGCGCCATCATCGGCCGACACCTGTTTTTTCAGTGAGACATTTACAGTGAATCTCAATCCCGACAATACAGTAGGAATGGACACGCGAAGCTTCTTTGGATTGAAAGTTTACCCCAACCCTTGTTACGATAGGTTGTTTTTATCGGGAATTTCGTTGGAAAGGCTACGTGATATCGCGATACATTCCATAACAGGCGAATTACTTTTCCAACAAAACACCTTAACCAATACCGAGCTCAATATAGGCATGTTACCGAGCGGAATGTATTTTATTTCGGCAGTTGTAAATGATGTATTGGTACAGGGTAAATTTATAAAACACTAAGATTGCTTTTACTTAAACCTTCGGGATTTTCTGATTATGAGCTAATCGACAGCGGTGCTTTCGAGAAGTTGGAGCGATTTGGCGAATACGTTACCATACGTCCGGAGCCACAGGCATTGTGGGACAAGCAATTGCAAGAACGTGATTGGGAGAAAATGGCGCATGTGCGTTTTGTACCCAAAAGCAGTTCGTCGGGAAC
>CAZVHF010000172.1:0-5066 GCA_964627105.1 uncultured Chitinophaga sp. | reverse complement strand
TTACTCATAATGGAATGACGCATTCTAATGGTAGGCGAATGTACAAAACATGTTTAAAATGAGTTGCATGTATTTCTATCCTTTTAAAGCTAAATTTTGTTACTTAGCAATGCAATTTGCTCATTCAAATAAGTTTCCTTGATACATGCCAGACGCTAAGCGAAAAAACGATTTTTTAATCCGGAAACTGGGGTCTGAACAAAATGTTTATGCGTTTTACGGGGCCCTCTTCGGAATCGTTTTCCCAATTATCGGCACCCTCATCGAAGCCAATGCGCGTTTTGATTCAATTTCATGGCAAGCCATCCTTACGGCACAGCGCGAATCACATTTGCTCTGGATTATTAATTCTGCGCCCTTATTTCTGGGCTTTTTTGCATCCTTGGCCGGACGCAATCTCGACCTGGCAAAAAATGCCAATCTTCAGTTAAAGGAGCGATACGAACAAGTGCAGGTGTTGCGCGATATGGCCGATAGTGCCAACCGGGCCAAAAGCGATTTCCTCGCCAACATGTCGCACGAAATCCGCACGCCCATGAATGCAATCATCGGGATGAATTACCTGATGAAAAAGTCGGATTTGAATCCAACCCAATCGAGCTATAACTCCAAAATCGAAATCTCGGCCAAGGCCTTGCTGCGCATCATCGACGATATTCTCGATTTTTCGAAAATCGAAGCCGGAAAATTATCGCTCGAATCGACAGGCATCCGCCTTGAAAATGTGGTTTCGGAGGTGGTCGATGCGGTGAACATTAAACTTCAAAAGAAAAACGAGGTGGAGTTGATTATTCATCTCGACCCACAGATTCCGGAACTATTCAATGGCGACGGATTACGGCTGCGACAGGTTCTTCTAAACCTGCTCGACAATGCAACGAAATTCACAAATCGCGGCGAAATAAGGCTGAGTGTTAAGCAGATTGCTTCCGATACCGAGCACCTGAAACTGCAGTTTACAATTACCGATTCGGGAATTGGAATGAGCGATGAGCAAGTTGAACGACTTTTTTCGCCCTTTCAACAGGCCGATTTATCGACTACCCGCAAATTCGGAGGAACAGGGCTTGGCTTGGCCATTTGCAAGCGTATCGTTGAGTTGATGCATGGCGAACTCGAGGTGAGAAGCACACCCGGAAAGGGCAGTGAATTTTCGTTTACAGCAGTTTTTAATCAGGAAGATCAGATTGAAAATACCAGACCGGTTCTGATGAATGCTACCGGACTCAAAGCACTGCTGGTCGATGATTCGGAAAGTGCACGCATGGTACTCGAAGAAATGCTGCAAAGCTTTGGCTTCCATGTATTGGTTGCCCGCGATGGTATTGAAGCATTAGCCATTTTCAACCGTGAAAACTCGCCCGATAACCCGATTTCACTGATGGTGGTCGATTGGCGTATGCCCGGAATGGATGGTTTGCAACTGGTAAATAACATCAGGGCAATGAAGGGCTCGCAAACGCCTTCGGTGGTAATGGTAACGGCTTTCGGTGTTGAAATGGTGCGTGAGGCTGCCGGCCAGAAACTCATCGACGCTTACATGGTCAAACCAATAAACCAGTCATCGCTCTTCGAAACGATTAGCCATATTCTGTATAAAGAAACAGTCCCTACTGCATCGAAGGAAGAACTCGCACATAGCATCGAATCGTTTAGAAATGTGCTTAGCGGAACAAAAGTGCTGGTGGTCGAAGACAACGAAATTAACATGGAATTGTCGCTCGATTTGCTTGCTGATGTTGGCATTACAGCCGATTTTGCTACCAATGGTATGGAAGCCATCGATAAGGTGAACCGGCATACCTACGAAATCGTGCTGATGGACATCCAGATGCCTTACATGGACGGACTTACCGCAACGCGCGAAATCAGAAAAAAGCCCGAATACGCGCAACTACCAATCTTGGCTATGACGGCCCATGCCATGAAGGGCGAACGCGAAAAAAGCCTCGATGCGGGAATGAACGACCACATTACCAAGCCAATAGATCCAATGTTGCTGTATGCGGCAATATGCAAGTTTACAGGCCGTACCCCCAACATAGAAGAACCAAAGCCGGAGATTGAAACCACAAAAGCGCAGGAGAACACAATACAAATTGAAGGAATAAATACCGAATCGGGCATGTATCGCAGCGGGGGAAGCTCTAAGGTGTATTTCAAGCTTTTAAGTTCTTTTGCCCGAAAATACGCCGATCTTGGTACTCAGATAGACCAACTGCTAAATGCCGACAAGGCAGAAGAGTTTGCCGCCCTGATGCACACATATGCAGGTGTAGCAGGAAATATGGGTGCAGAGCAGTTGTATGAACGCAGCGTATTGCTTTCGCAGCAAGCCAAAAAAGCAGCAACAGAACGTGGCTCCTTGAGCGAGTTGCCTCTCGCAGACGAGGTAAATTCGTTGATTGAGGAGTCGAACCGGGTAATTGCCGCAATCCATCGAGCTATTCCGGCAACTGAAGTTAACGAAGAAGTCAATTTGGCCGAACAAAGTGCGGAGGAGGCTCAGGAGAAAATAGGTCGGCTCACGGATTTGATTCGCGACAACAATCCCGAGGCGGTGAGTTATGCTTCCCAGCTTATTGCAGCTTACAAATTTTCAGAGGTTCAGCACAAAGCCATTCTCGATGCCTCTCAGCAATTGGAGCAATTCGAATTCGATGAGGCATTGAACCGGTTAAATGCAATACAACATGCTTCATAAGGCCGAACAACCTTTGTTGCTTATTGTCGATGACGTTGCCGAGAATCTGCAGCTTCTCTCGGCGCTCCTGCAAGGTCGTTATCGAATCAAGGTCGCTAAATCGGGCGAAAAGGCACTTGAGTTACTCCAACAAGATGTGCTCCCCGATCTCATTCTGCTCGACATTTTAATGCCCGGCATGGATGGTTATGCCGTATGCCGGCAAATAAAATCGGATATGCGAACTGCGAAAATTCCGGTTATTTTTCTCACGGCTTTAAATGAGGTAAACGACGAAACCCGAGGCTTTAAAGTAGGGGGAGCTGACTTTATTACCAAGCCATTCAATCCCGATATTGTTGCGGCGCGCATTCAAACTCAAATTGAGCTTCAGGCTGAACGAAAAAAATCAGAAAGTCTTCTCAGAATTCTACTGCCCGAGCAAGTAATCAGCGATTTAATAGAAACAGGGCAGCACACTCCCGAAGTGCACCCCGAAGTAAGCATCCTGTTTTGCGATTTTGTGGGCTTTACCCAGGTAACAACTGCATTAACACCTGTTGAACTCATCGAGGAATTGTCGGCCATATTTTCGGCATTCGATGAAATCTGCGAAGCCAATTCGGTAACACGGATAAAAACAATCGGCGATGCCTATATGGCTGTATGTGGCTTAAACGGAAAAGTCGCCGAACATGCCGAAATGCTGGTTAAGACAGCAATTGCCTTTATTTCTTTTTTGGAAAAACGGAATAGCGAAAATGAATTGAAATGGAACTGCCGAATCGGGATTCATTCGGGCAGCGTAATTGGTGGCATAGTAGGTAAAACACGTTTTGTCTATGATATCATGGGCGATGACGTGAACATTGCTGCTCGTGTTGAAAGCAATGGCATTCCGATGCAGGTTGTAATAACAGCCGAAACCCAATCCCGTTTGGGCAGCAAATTTTTAACGGAATCTATTGGATCGGTTCTCCTTAAAGGAAAAGGGGAAAAGGAATTGTTCCGCGTTAAGCGATGAAGCTTTTATTTCCTAGGCAATTGGAGCCCATGCCTCATTTTCGGGTAAATCTGCCACTATACTAATTTCGTTTCCACTAACAGGATGTACAAACACTAACTTGTAGGCATGCAGACAAATACTGCGGTCGCGGTTTCCCCTGCGCGCTCCGTATTTTACATCGCCTTTGATTGGATGCCCAAAAGCCGCCAATTGAACCCGAATTTGATGATGCCGACCTGTCAGCGGATTTACCTCAACAAGGGTATATCGATCGGTTCGTTGAATTACCGAAAACTCCAGAACGCATTTTAGTAAACCATCTGCGGGTTTTAAGGCTGCGCGCGAACGGTTCTGGGTTTCGTTCTTGCTTAAATAATGTTCAAGTACGCCATTTTCGCTAAGCACATTCCCTTCGACCAGCGCACGGTATACCTTTTTTACTGCTCGTTCGCGGAATAGTTCATTCATACGGCTAAGCCCTTTGCTTGTTCGCGCAAACAAAACCAATCCGCTAACCGGGCGGTCGATGCGGTGAATGACGCCTACGAAGGCATCTCCCGGCTTATTGAATTTTACTTTTAAGTAATTGGCTACCGACTCACTTAGGGGCCTATCGCCGGTTTTATCGCCTTGTACAATTTCGCCAGCTAGCTTCTGCACAGCAATCAAGTGATTGTCGGAATACAGAATCCGGTCCTCAGTAAGATTCGGCTGCATTGGGAAAATCCTTCGCCTTTACATCCTGCACATAATTTCCGATGGCGCCGGTTATTTGTTCCTGCAGGTTGAGATAGGTGCGTAAAAATCGGGGTTTAAATTCGGTATTGATGCCCAGCATATCGTGCAAGACGAGCACTTGACCATCTACTCCCCCACCAGCGCCAATGCCAATGATTGGAATCGAAAGTTCACTGGCAACTCGCGCTGCAAGAGCTGCGGGCACTTTCTCAATAACAATGGCAAAGCAGCCTGCTTCCTGCAATAGGTGGGCATCGTTAATTAGCTTTTGGGCTTCTTCCTCCTCGCGGGCTCTTACCACATACGTCCCAAATTTATAAATCGATTGTGGCGTTAAGCCCAGGTGGCCCATCACAGGCACACCAGCCGAAAGAATGCGTTTCACCGACTCTACCACTTCTTCTCCCCCTTCCAACTTGATGGCATGTGCTCCGGTTTCCTTCATAACGCGGATAGCCGATGTTAGCGCTTCCTTCGAATTGCCCTGGTAAGAACCGAAAGGCAAATCGACCACGACCAAAGCCCTACCTGTTCCGCGAATTACCGATGAGGCATGATAAATCATTTGATCGAGCGTAATGGGAAGTGTGGTTTCGTGGCCTGCCATTACATTCGAAGCCGAATCGCCCACCAAAATCA
>CAZVHF010000171.1:0-5084 GCA_964627105.1 uncultured Chitinophaga sp. | reverse complement strand
GCTCCTGTACTTAAAGCACTTTCTGCTTTTTTTCTTGGTTTTGGGTAATCATAGGTGTAATTTGATTCACTTATCATTAACTGCGACGCTAAATTTTGTATTGATTTAAACGGAACAGAAAGCGAGAAAACATTTGTTGCGATTAACATTCCATTTTCAGGATTGATTCGAAAAGCAACGCCATGTGCCTGGTAGGATTTGTTTAACATGTTTTTATTGTGTCCGGTTGAATTTCTCCAAAGCTCAAAAGCGTCTTCAGCCATATAGCGCGCAGACCTATTATTTGTCCAGGTTTGAGCAATATTTTCTCCTGAATAATGCTTTTCGCCAAGAACAAATTGAACTCTATCTGTTGGTTCCTTTCCGGTAAATAAAGCCTTACCTTCGATTTCCTTATGTGCAAAAAGGTTATTCATTATTAAATAATCGGTATGATTTCGAGCGGCCAACCAGAGTGCATCGCTCCAAATAAGCTCATCAGAACCGCTGCCTTTTCGGTAATCATTAATTATTTGATGAAATTCAATTGCGCATTCGCGCTCCAATTTTAATAAGCTGTCGGTTTCCGAGTCTGTGAGTAACTTTTCTAAGGAAGCATACTTCAAAACACAACGGTTTTGTCCAAACGATACCGGCTGTAAAATAATTAATGCGATAATCGACAAGAGGAGGGCTTTCATGGCGTGTATTTTACAGGTTAACGTGCAGCCAGGTGCAGATGGTATGCACTCGCAAATTTTTTCTTTTTAATCCCAATTTTCGCTTTACGTAATTGTTGAATTGATTAAGGCTTGCCTTCTTTTTAACACGCCATCAACAGGTTTATGCACAAGCCTGTTCGTTTTTTGTGCTTCGCATCAGGTCGGATGAATTTCGTTACGCCTTCACTTTGCCGCTGTGAAACGCATGGCCATTTCCTTGTTCTTTACTTCGCTTTCGGGTGGATGCGTTCATGCGCAGTCTGAGTTCTTTTCGCCTTGCCTGTGGGATGCGCTGATGCAGGCCGATACCACTTCGGATCCAATCGTACAATCGCGGTGGATTTTGAAGGATGGAAGCCTGCTCATCGTTGAAAAATCAAAGGAAACGACAAACAATCGTCACCACGAAATTTACATCCGGTGGCAGCCCGCGATTTCGGAAGCAGAAAATGAATGGTGAAACGAATATCTTTGAAGCCTGATTGATTAAACTATGCAAAACATCGTTGCCGGAAACTGGAAAATGAACCTCAACAAGTCTGAAGCACTTGAACTGGTAAATCAACTCAAAACGCAGCTAAACGAAAAGCCCATTCACTGCGAACTTATTATTTGTCCGTCGTTTCCATGGATTGCCCTTCTGGCCGAAGAATTAAAAAACACGCCCATTCAGCTTGGTGCGCAAAACTGTGCAGCGCAGCCCTCGGGCGCATTTACGGGCGAGGTATCAGCTGCAATGTTGGCCTCTGCTGGTGTTTCGTATGTTATTATTGGTCACAGCGAACGCCGCGCCCTCTTTGGCGATACCGATGCGGTGATTCTGGAGAAATGTAAGCGTGCGCTCGAAGCAAACCTGAAAGTTATTCTCTGTTGTGGCGAATCGCTCGCAGAACGCGATGCCGGAAATGCCATCGATGTAGTGTATTCGCAAATTCGGGCGGTTATTGAAAACTGTGCTAACTTGAATGCCGACAACCTTGTAATTGCCTACGAACCTGTATGGGCTATCGGAACAGGCCGTACCGCCAGTCCTGAGCAGGCCGAAGAAATTCACGATGCTATTCGTGCCTTGTTGTGCACACATTTCGGCGCTGAAACCGGAAATGCCATTCGTCTGCAATACGGCGGAAGCTGCAATGCGTCCAATGCAGCAGGACTCTTCGCAAAAGCAAATATCAACGGCGGACTCATCGGTGGCGCATCGCTCAAGGCCGAAGATTTTCTAAGCATTGCACGCGCATGTTAAGCGGAACCTACATCGAACTCGAAGCCGAAACCAAGGGCAATAAAGCACAAAGCGATTTACTCACCATGTACCTCGCCGAAATTGGTTTCGAGAGTTTCACCGAAGAAAATCAGCGCTTTCAGGCTTACATGCCGATCGAAACGTTCGACGAAACCCAAATTCGTAATCTCATGGCTGCCGAATTCGATGGGGTGAAATTCACGCTAAAAGAAATCGCCGCACAAAATTGGAACGCTGCCTGGGAGGCCGGATTTGAACCGGTCGAAGTAAACGAACATTGTGTTATTCGCGCACCCTTTCATGCACCATTTAACGATGGCCGCCTTGAATTGATCATTGAGCCGCGTATGTCGTTTGGTACCGGGCATCACGCCACCACACGCTTAATTTGTTCGAAAATGTACACCCACGATTTCGAAAACAAGCGCGTACTCGACATGGGGTGTGGCACCGGTGTTTTGGGGATTTTAGCTGCTAAACGCGGGGCGTCCTTAGTCGAAGGCATCGACATCGAACAATGGTCGGCCGAAAACGCTGCCGAAAATGCGGCACTGAATGGTGTTAACATGCCATGCTTTGCCGGAGATGCCGGCCTGCTTGCCGAAAAGCAATTCGATGTTATCCTGGCTAACATCAACCGCAACGTGCTCGTGGCCGATGCATCCGCCTACAATTCGGTATTGCCTTCGGGTGGGGTGGTATTTCTCAGTGGATTTTTAAAAACCGATGAATACATCATTGCTGGTTGTTTTGAAGCCTTGGGGTTCGAAGCCATTGACAAAGCATCCGAAGCTGACTGGCTTTGTCTTATATTTCGAAAAAAATAGGCCATGAAAATCGGCAAACCGCTACTCCTTTTAGTAAGTATTTTCCTGTATTTATCGAGTTTTTCGCAATCTGCAAAGAAACTGTGCCGCGATGCCGAAACGCATTTTGAGAAGGGCGAGTTTAATCTTGCCATTCCGCTACTCGACCAGGCATTGGCTGCGGAGGCCAATTATGCCGCCGCATTGCTGCTGAAGGGCAAAACCTGCATCAAACTCAGCAAATTCACAGATGCCGAAACGAGCCTAAATACCTATACATCGCTCGAACCGAAAGAACAGGAAGGATATTGGTTTTTGGCCGAGGCACTCGAAGGACAAAAAAAATATGCCGAGGCTGTGCAAGCCATGGGGAAATTGTTGACGATAAAACCCAAGTACGCCGAAGGCTGGATTCGGAAGGCCTATCTTCAGATAAAAGACCGGAAATTTGATCAGGCAATATCCAGTGCCCGTGAGGCCGCAAAGCTTGACGAGGAAAATCCTGAACCCTTTCTGATCCAAGGCATCTCGGCCGATAGTTTAAATAACAACCAAGTAGCCGAACAGGCATACGGTGATTTTATAAGACTGGCGCGATTGAATAAAAATTACCGCGAACGTCAGGATTTATTCGCAACGGCACATGCCGGTCAGGCTAAAGCACAACTCGGATTGTACAAGTACGATTTAGCAATTTACAATTACGCCGAGGCCGTTAGCCGAAATCCGAATAACGAAACATTTATTATTGGTCGTGCCAGAGCTTTCGCCGGCAATAAAGAATTGCAGCGTGCCTTACAGGATTACGCCCAGGCGGTGAAAGTGAATCCCAAAAGTTATGATGCCTGGTATGAGCGGGCATTGATTTACAAGCAATTGGGACAATTTGCCTCAGCAGGCGATGATTTGAATCAGGCCTTGCTGTTAAAACCAGAGACCGCGAGTTTGTATGCCTTGCGCGCCACCTGTTTCGAAGCAGCGAAAGACCTCAACAGTGCCCTGCGTGATGCCCGAAAGGCTTCGGCATTGGAACCGTCGAACAAGGAATATTCAAAGCTCCTGGCAACGATAAGCGAAAAGCATTACGAAGCCAATAAAGAAGAAGATGCTCCTAAAATCATCCTTACCAATCCGCGCGACTTAAAAGATTCGATTGTTGTACCTGCCAGTACAAAAACGATTGCGCTCGAGGGCATGCTCATGGATGCTTCGGGAATAAAATCGCTGCTGGCGAATGGTGCAAGCATTAGCATCGATGAAAACGAGAAGAATCCTGTGTTTGCGACAACTATTCCCATCGAAGGAAAGTCGAAGTTGAGCTTGCAGGCGACCGACGTTTATTTCAATACAGCAAACTGGTCGTGTAAAATTATTCGTACCGAAGAAAATCCGCCACAAATCGAAATTAACCGTCCAACCGAAACTGCCGCCAACGAACTGTATTTTGAACCCGGCGCTCCGATGCTCATCGAAGGACGAATTTTTGACGAAAGCCGCATAAAGCAAATTATGGTGGATGGCAAGCCTGCCTTGTTTTCGGATGCAGCCTTAAATCCAATATTCCGTGCCGAAATTGCACTGGGAGCTGAAAGTAAAATTACGGTAGAGGTAACAGATGTTTGGGATAACAAGGGTTCGGCGCAATACACGGTAAAAATGGAAGATACGAGTCGAGTAAATCGCATGGGAAAAACCTGGGTACTTAGTATCGACAACCTGAAATACGAACGCTATTCGCGCAACGACACAAGCTTGAAATTCAATGGAGCAACGGCCGAAGTGCTGAGTTCATATGCCATCGAACGGATTATTGAGCACGAGAATGTTTCATTGAACAAGCTGAATGAAATTTTTAGTGTTGCCTTGCAAGAAGAAATGAAGCAAGCTCGCGTGCGCTCCTTATTGATTCTGCATAACGGATTGGGCATGATTCGCAACGAGGCAGGTTATTGGCTACCGGTCGATGGCGACACCACTAACACCGAAACCGCATTTTCGCTGCAAAAAATAACAGCCTGGCTGGAAACTTGCACCGGTTTGCAACACGTGTTGCTTGTGGATGTAGGTACGCAACATACAGCTTATACCTCGGCAATACCGAAAGTAAAGCGAACGATAGGCGATTGCGGAGCCTATAAAAACACGGGCTATTCGGCGCAAATAATTAGCAACAATGCCACAACACAGGGTACGGGAAGGATGGTGTTTATGCAGTCATTCACAACAATTTTGAGCGGAACATCGTCCTGCATACCGACTGAGCAGTTGCATGGATCAATGCTCGATATGCTGAATGCAAATAAACTCGCAGGCTGTACGCTCGGCGATTTG
>CAZVHF010000170.1:0-5160 GCA_964627105.1 uncultured Chitinophaga sp. | reverse complement strand
CGCTTAATGAACTTAATTGCGCTCCACTCAGCACATTCGTTGGATTCGGTAAATTGATTTGATGCGCAATACTCGAGGCTGTTGCCGGAAAATCGCCTGTTATCATTAGTACTTTTATTCCAGCACGGTGGCACTCGGCAACTGCTGCCGGCACTGCAAGGCGCACAGGATCTTCAAAGGCAAGCAATCCGCAAAATCGAAAAGGAATGTCGGCCATTGCCTTAGGCAACACAGCCGAAATTTCTGCATCAGCTTTTCCAATGCCCAAAACGCGAAATCCTCTTTCGGCCAAGGCATGCACCTGTTGTGTGATTTTATCCAGCTCGAGTTGCGGTAATTTACACAAGCGAAACACCGCTTCGGGTGCACCTTTCAATGCAAATTGATGATGCTTGTTGTATTCATACACCCTCGCCATCGCAAGGGTGTCGTTCGCAAAGGGATATTCATGCACGCAAGTCAGCCATTCGGTTGATTTCTTTAGTTCTGCTGTTGCTTCTGCGATAGCCTTTTCCATCGGATCGACAGGATGCGGGTGCGAGGCTAAATTTGCCACATTAAGTAGCTCGATGCCAGCATCCGACGGCTCTGCTAAAAATGCCTTACGATCCTGAATAGCATCCAAGGCAATGGCCGCAACCTGCATTTTATTTTCGGTGATGGTACCGGTTTTATCGCTACACAATACAGTGGCCGAACCCAATGTTTCGATGGCCGAGGATTTACGTGTGAGCACTTGCTGTTTCGACAAGCGCCAGGCCCCCAAGGCCAGAAAAATGGTTAACACTACCGGAAATTCCTCGGGCAAAAATGCCATGGATGCAGCCAATCCATTGAGCAATGATGCAATGAAATTGCCTTTAGTAAAATAAAATGCCAACACAACCAGCACGCTCAACACACCGCCGATAATGAATAAGCGGCGAATGAGTACCGTCATTTCCTTCTGTAAACGAGTACTATCCTGTGCTATTGACTCAATGGCTTTGCCGATGCTGCCAAATCGGGTGTTAATGCCTGTATGGGTAACACATACTCGGGCACGACCGCTCACCACCAGTGTTCCGCTAAAGACATGCTGCGTTTCATCGCTTTGCCGCCCCATCGCTCGTTTTTCGACCGGCATAGATTCGCCGGTGAGCAATGATTCGTCCACACACAGATGGTTCGATTCGAGCACTAAGGCATCGGCCGGAACACGATCGCCTTCATGCAGCAATACCACATCGTCGGGCACCAATTCGCGGCCCGGAATGCGCGTTTCGAGTCCGTCGCGAATCGCCAAAGCCCGCGGTGAAGCCATATTGCGCAATGCTTCGAGCGCTCGTTCGGTTTTACGGTATTGGTAAAATGTGATGGAAATAATAATTAAGGTAGAAGAAAGCAGGATGGCACCTTCGCCCATTTCGCCCAGCAACATGTATAAGCCACCACACGCAATGAGCAGTAAAAACATGGGCTCGCGCATCACTTCGGCTACAATACGCCAAATGGTTTTGGGTTTTGCTGCCGGAAGTTCGTTATAGCCAAATTGTGCCAGACGTCTCGACGCCTCTTGCGTTGAAAGTCCGGGCGAATGCATTACTGCAGCTTTTGAAGTGCGTTGAGGCTACGTCGAAAATCGTCCATGATTTCCTGTACAATTTCAGCGGCTGGTTTGAGCGTACGAATCATAGAACTTACTTGCCCCACTTCGAGTTCGCCCTCGCTGAGATCGCCTTCGAACATGCCTTTTTTGGCGCGACCACGCCCCAGCATTTCGGTAAGTTCTTCGTGTGTGGCGCCACGTGCTTCGGCCTGCTGAACCCTAGCGGCAAAATCGTTGTGAAGCAAGCGAACAGGTGTTAAGGCTTTAAGCGAAAGACGGGTATCGCCCTCAACAGAAGTGATGATGCGCTCTTTGAATGCAGCATGTGCCGAAGATTCGGGCGTGGCAATAAACCTACTTCCAATTTGTACGGCTTCAGCGCCCAGGGTAAAACAAGCTGCCATTTGCCGACCAGTGGCGATGCCTCCTGCAGCAATTACAGGAATATTTACCTGATCCACAATTTGAGGAATAAGTACCAGCGTCGTGGTTTCCTCTCTCCCGTTATGCCCACCCGCTTCGAAGCCTTCGGCTACGATAGCATCAACCCCGGCAGCCTGGGCTTTGAGGGCAAATTTAGTATTGGCAATAACGTGAACCACCACCTTTACGCCTCGGTCTTTGAGCCAGGAAGTCCAGGTGGCAGGATTACCCGCCGATGTAAAAACAACAGGCACCCGTTCATCAACAATGGTTTGCATGTGTTCTTCGATGTTGGGATATAACAAAGGAACATTTACCCCAAAAGGTTTGGAAGTGGCCGCCTTACATTTTTGGATATGTTCGCGCAGCACCTCCGGGTACATTGATCCGGCGCCGATGATGCCCAATCCGCCGGCATTGCTCACAGCGGATGCGAGTTCCCAGCCACTGCACCAGATCATTCCTGCCTGAATTATCGGATAATCAATCCCTAAGAGTTCGGTTACACGTGTTTTCATGGTATCCGAAAGGTACAAAAACAGATGGGCAAGCCGCCAATAACCTAACAGATTGTTTATACTTTGTTAAAATCAGAAGTACACGAAGGGTTGTATCATCGCTTGTAAAAATATAGTTTCGTTAAAACTGATTTTGATGGCGGCGCGCAAACCCAAACAACAGAAAATATTCGTGCTCGATACTTCTGTTATTCTTTACAATCACAATGCAATATACAGCTTCGACGACAATGATGTAGCCATACCGATTACCGTTTTGGAGGAGCTCGATAATTTCAAAAAAGGAAACGACACCAAAAATTTTGAAGCGCGTGAATTTATACGTGAGATGGATCGGCTCTCCGGCAATTTTAACCTTACCGAATGGCTGCCCATGGGTAAAAAACTGGGGCGGTTTAAAGTAGTAATGAACACCCGCTTACAAGGCCTTGATGCCGTGCGGATTTTGGGCGAGGACAAAGGCGATCACCGCATCATCAATTCGGCCCTGGCGCTGGCAGAAGAGAATAAAGACTGCAAGGTAATTCTGGTTACAAAGGATATTAACCTTCGTTTAAAAGCCAAATCGCTCAACCTGAATGCCGAAGATTTTGAAACCGGCAAAATCAAAGATGTAGATTCGCTCTATTCGGGAAAATCGGTATTTCATGGTGTGAATGTGGGCGTCATCGACCAGATTTATAGCGAAGGCTTCTGCAGGCCAGAAGAAATCATGACCGAAGCACCCATTTTTAATCATTATTATATCCTAAAAAATGGTAAACATTCGGTTTTGGCTTGGTATAACCCGGCGAGCGGGATGATTGAACGCGTCGAAAAAACGGCAGCGTATGGCATTCGTCCGCGCAATGCAGAGCAGATTTTTGCCCTGCACGCTTTGATGAATCCCGATATAAAACTAGTTACGCTGCAGGGTGTTGCAGGTACCGGAAAAACGCTTCTTGCCTTAAGCGGTGCGCTGGAGCAAAAACGTGAATTCCGACAAATCTACCTGGCCCGCCCCATTGTTCCGTTGAGCAATAAAGACATCGGCTATTTGCCGGGCGATATTAAATCGAAGCTTAACCCCTACATGGAGCCGCTTTGGGACAACCTGAAGATGATTCAAAACCAATGGGATGAAACCGATCGGGAGTACAAGAAAATAACCGAGATGGTCGATAGCGAAAAATTGCTCATAACACCATTGGCCTACATTCGCGGACGCAGTTTATCGAACATTTACTTTATTGTAGATGAAGCGCAAAACCTTACTCCGCACGAAGTGAAAACCATCATAACCCGCGCAGGGGAGAACACGAAAATTGTCTTTACGGGCGATATTTTCCAGATTGATACTCCGTATCTCGACACCCAATCGAACGGCTTGAGCTACCTCATCGATAAGATTAAGAATAACAAACTTTACGCCCACATCACCTTAGAGAAAGGCGAACGGTCCGAACTGGCAAATTTGGCAAACGAGCTGTTGTAATTACTTCAATAAGCCATCCACTGTGGCCATAATCTTATCGTAATCGGGCTCTGCTCCAACTTCGGGAGTAAGCTCTACATAGCGAATCTTGTTGCTCTGATCCACCACAAAAACAGTACGCGCCAACAGTCCTTTAAACTTACCATTGGCCATTTCGGCACCATATTCTTCTGAAAAATCGCGGTAACGGAAATCCGAAACGGGCACGATATTACCTAAACCCTCGGCTTCGCAAAAACGCTTTAGTGAAAACGGCAAATCTTTGGAGATAATTAGGCCAACCACACCTTCTTTGGCGTTAAGACGTTCGTTAAAAACGCGGCTTTCTTTCTGACACACACCGGTTTCAATGCTTGGTATACTAATGAGCACCTTTACTTTTCCCTCGAAATCGTACAACGAGGATTCTGAAAGGTCGGCATTTACAAAGGTGAAATCTGCAGCGTTTTCGTTTACTTCAGGTAAATCATCTATCAAATCGATGGGATTGCCTCCCATGGCGGTAGTATTAAGTGGCATGGAAATTAAATTTTGTGCAAACCTAATAAATTCTTCTGCAAGCTTTAATTCATAGCATGCCAATTTTATTTAAATAGTTGGCACATTCATCTGATGGCAAATCTCATCTATGCCGTAGCGTTCGAACCGTACTCCATCAGATACGATTTAATAAATGCATCCAAATTGCCATCCATCACTCCCTGCACATCCGATGTTTCCAAATCGGTGCGTAGGTCTTTGACCAGTTTGTAGGGATGAAAAACGTAGTTGCGAATTTGCGATCCCCACTCGATTTTCTTCTTCGAGCCTTCGATGGCTGCTGTACTTTCTTGCCGCTTGCGCAACTCGATTTCGTACAACTGCGACTTCAACAACTGCATGGCTTTTTCTTTGTTCTGCAATTGCGAGCGGCTTTCCTGATTTTTGATGATGATGCCCGAAGGTTTGTGAAATAAGCGAACCGCCGTTTCAACTTTGTTTACGTTCTGCCCTCCGGCTCCGCCTGCACGGAAGGTATCCCACTCAATGTCGGCTGGGTTAATCTGAATGTCGATGGAGTCGTCAATCAAGGGGTACGCATACACCGAGGCAAACGAGGTATGCCTGCGTGCGTTGGAGTCGAAAGGCGATATGCGCACCAAGCGATGAACACCGCT
>CAZVHF010000169.1:2728-5210 GCA_964627105.1 uncultured Chitinophaga sp. | reverse complement strand
TCGGGTTGTTCATTGTTAATGCATTGCAGTCCTCTAAAGGTTTCGGCCGTTTTTTGAACCGACTTTGTTGTTTTCATTTTCGCATCGCGGCGAATGTAATGATCATGCACCGTTACATGCGGAATATCGATGGAGCCGCTTACTGGCATGTGGCACGACACGCAATTGTTACCCGCCGCATTGCGTTTAGCTGATGTTTCGCTGCAGGCATCTACTTTTTGCGCGGTATGGCAACTACCACATTTGGCGTTAAACGGCTCATCGCCTTGTTTGCGCACACTCACATGCGGATTGTGGCAGGTAACGCAGGTCATGGCATTTTTATACGGACGTAGCGATTTTTCATTGCTGTGCTTATCGGCCATTACCTTGAAGCAGGCGCTTTGTTTGAGGCGATCGGCATGCGAAGCCATAATGAAATCTGATTCATCGCCTGTGTAGCGAGGAAGATATACATCGAGTACATCGCTCAGTTTCATGCCCGGCTTAAAGTCGAGAAACGATTTGCCCTCCTTCAGTACTGCATTTCCTTGCAGGTGGCAGCGCTGGCATAGATCAAACTGCAGATCAACCGATAGTTTTCCCGGATTTACAATACTGTAATCGATGTACTTGCTTGTGTCGATGAGGTTACCGGCCTGTTTTTCGCGCACGTGTATGCTGCCCGGTCCGTGGCAACGCTCACAGTCGATACCCTCGGGAATCTTCAAAAATTTGTTTTCAGATCCTTCGGCAAACGTTGGCTGTGCATTGTGGCAGGCCATACATTCGAGCCCAATTTGCCTGCTAAAGCGCGAGTTGAAGCCGTTTTCAAATCCGGGCGGCAAATCCCAAATGCCCTTTTGGGTGTAATAGGTGAGGGGTGCCTGAAAAACATAACCATTCGATGCGAACAAATGCGAATTGGTGTGATGGCCAGAGCCTATGATATATTGAATATGCTGGATGCGCTGGTGTGTGGTGTCTTTTCCGCTTAGTCTGAATTCTTTAATGCAGAGCGTATCGCCAGCGAAATAGGGCTGATAATATAAATCGAGCTTGGCGTCGTAAATGATCGGCCTGTCCTCAAACCTTCCGGCAGATTTTACCTTTGAAGCAATGCCAAACGATTGGCCCATGCCGGTTTCGAGATACGAGCTATGCGCGCCGGCATGGCACGAGAGGCAAACCTGTTTGCCAACATAGCGAACCGAATCGTGCAGGTTAAGATAGCCTGTGTGCGACTCGGCAGTTTTTTCTGCAGAAGTGCAGTAAAATCCGAACAGGGCAATTGAACACACTAATGCTAAGACGCCTATTTTCTTCACTCCGGTTTTTTGCAAATTTAAGAATCGATTGTGCACTGCAACACCACAAATTCAGTAGTCGATGTTTCGATTTTATACCCGGCTTTTACAAACAGGTTGATGGAAGCAAAGTTTTCACGCAGGCATTTTGCCATTAAGGTATTAAGTCCAAATTGCTGTGCTTCTTTCTGCAACAGATGTAGTGCATCGAGGGCAATGCCGTGCCGGCGCATTTCAGGAATTACAAGTATGCCCACATAGCAACATTTCAAATCAGGCGTTGCGTCGAACAAATCTGCGAATCCAACTGGCTGCCTGTCGAGTTCTATAACAAAACGTTTTTGCCCGCGCTGGTTAAATTCTCCATCGTCCTGAATCAAGGCAATGAGATCATCGATTTGGGGAGGTTCATTCCATCCCGAGTAAATCAGGTTGGCGGAATCGGTCTCGATTTCAACCAACAGCCCAAGATCATTGGCTGTAAGGTTACGTAAAATTAGCGTGTTGTGTGGATGCATGGATGCGGTAGTGCGATTTTGTGTTCAGGGTGCGAATTTTAATCGTTCTGGACTAAGGCCATGAGTTCCTTTTTTTCTGTCGCGCTAATGCTGTTCCATGGCCGGTTTTGCAGGCCCATTTCGATGGAGTAGAAAATATTCATGTGTGGTTTTATGCCTTTTTCGATGAGGGCCTTTTTAATTTGGCCGTAATCGGAAGTGAGTAGGTCGGCTTTTGAGAAGATGCCGATCTGGTTCATGATGTTAACCATGTAGGGGCCGAAATTTTTGATGGAGGCAAGATCGTTCATGGTAGTGTTTGTGCCGGGAATCATTGTTCTAATCGGGTTTTAGTGGTGCATTCGGACGGTTGATTTGGCAGGGGTCCGCCACTCCTCCTCCCCGGAGACAAGATACGAATTAGCATACGCTCGATTCGTTTATAAACGTTTAAAAACGGATAATTTTTTGAGCGTTTCTGGCACCTGTCGCCTAATTGGTTTTTGGACGTTTCAAGTGTGGTTCGAATGGCCGCTTTATTTTACAAATTGGGTGTTCTGGCTTATGAGCCAATTAAGGCAAAATTTAATTCCGCTTTCGAGATTGGTAAACGGTCTATAAAATTGGCTAGGTTCAGGTCTTGTGATTTACACATCATTACCCGCCAAACCGTGCTGCTGCATATACTGGTATAAAATT
>CAZVHF010000169.1:0-2718 GCA_964627105.1 uncultured Chitinophaga sp. | reverse complement strand
GTCAATCATTGGCATATGCAATTTACACTCTTTACCCCACCAAGCCCTGCTGCTGCATATGCTGGTATAAAATTCCCTCTTTTAGCGAATAGGTCGATAAGCGCATTTGCTCCAGTTCCAGTTCCTTGAAAACGTAGCGGATTAGGATTACCGCTACCACTATCATCTCAACACGCATGGCAGCAAGGCCTTTTATTTTGTAACGCTTCTCGACCGGACTGCTTACAATAATCTTGTACATCGCTTCGAAATGCTTCAAGTCGAAATGGTATTCGGTTTTGATGAGCGGATTTTCGGGGGTATGAAAGCGGTGGTAAATCATCTCGGCCATTGAATCGAATGAGCCCGATGAGCCAACCAGGGTTTTAAGTTCGTATTTCTTGCAGGCATCCCAGAGCAAGGTCAGTTCTTCGTGCAAGTATGATTTGAGGTATTTAATTTCTGATTTTTCAATCGGCTCCGATGGATTAATGATTTCCAACAAACGCGCTGCACCCAAATCGAAACTGTGTTTCCAGTAAATCGTTTCCTGGTCGGCAATAATGAATTCGGTCGATCCGCCGCCGATATCCATAATAAGGCATTTTTCCTTGCCCAGGTTTAAGGCCCGGCGTACTCCGTAATATATGAGTTCGGCTTCGCGGTCGCCCGAAATGATTTCGATCTCGATGCCCGTAACCGACTTTACTTTTTGCACAAATTCCTGTCCATTCTTCGCACTTCTGATTGCCGACGTAGCAAAAGCCATCACATGTTCAACGCCATGTTTGTCGATCGACTCTTTGTGCGTAATCATGGCTTTGATGCCACGTAAAAACGGACTGTGTGCTATCTGCTGGTTGTTGATGCCGCCTTCGCCAAGCTTTACCGGAATCTTCTCCTTAAAAACCACTTTAAATGTACCATCATCGCCGATTTTAACAATCATCAGCTTGAAGGTATTCGTACCAATATCTATGATGGCAATTTTCACCTGAGCCTGCCTGAAATTTTTTCCAATTTTACGGAATCAGAGCAGATTTCGTGGCAATGAGTTATCAGCAAATTATTAACGAAGCCGAAGCAGAAATTCGACGGAATACGAAAGGCCAAAAACTACGCTCGCAATGCCGTTTGTGGTCCCGAATGCCAGATTTACACGACTCAAATCGCTTGGCGAAACGATGCGGTGCTGGTAAATGAGCATACCCAGAAATACGGCGGCGCCTGTCCAGAATGCGAAACCAGGCTGTATCAGGTAACCTGCCGTTAGCATCAAAATTCCTGTAATGCCGTGTAAAAGCTCCGATAAGCGCAGGGCATTTTTCTTACCCAAGGCTACCGGAATACTGAATAACGCTTCCGATCGGTCGAATTCCTCGTCCTGCATTGCATAAATAATATCGAAGCCAGCGGTCCAGGTTAATACGATGCCCGAAAACAATAGTGGAATTAAATCAAACACACCGGTAACCGCCAGATAGGCTCCAATCGGGGCCAGCGAAAGACCGAGCCCCAAAACCAAATGGCAGAGTGAAGTGAACCGTTTTGTAAGGCTGTATCCGAGAATGACAAGAAGCGCAATGGGCGATAAGGCAAAGCATAGTGGATTGATGGCATAGCTGCTCGCCATAAAAAGCAGGGCATTGAGCACGACAAAAGCCAAAGCGGCATTCGGACGAATAACTCCGCTTGGAATCTCGCGTGTGGCGGTGCGTGTATTGCGGGCGTCGAATTTTCGGTCGATGTAGCGGTTAAATGCCATGGCTGCCGTGCGTGCGAAAACCATACACAATAGCACAAAGCCGAAAACATCCCAGCCCGGCCAGGCCTTGTTAGCCTGCACGCCCAGTAAAAATCCAACAATGGCAAAGGGTAACGCAAAAACAGTATGACTGAATTTGATGAGCGAAAGGTAATGCTGTATGCGAACAATCATCTGTTGAGGCTGGTTTCGAAAGGGGTTCGGTTCAGGATCGATCGGCCGAGTGTAATTTCGTCGGTATACTCTAGCTCATCGCCCACCGAAACTCCGCGCGACAAGGTCGAAATCTGCAGCGATTGCCCGCCTAGCTTACGGTACAGGTAAAAATTGGTAGTGTCACCTTCCATCGTAGCACTAAGCGCGAGGATAACCTCTTTTACATCTTCGGCAGCAACCCGTTGAATAAGCGCATCGATGGTTAAATCGCCCGGACCCGTACCTTCGATTGGAGAAATAAGTCCGCCCAGCACATGGTATAAGCCGCGGTATTGCCCGGTATTTTCGATGGCCATCACGTCGCGCACATCTTCGACAACACAAACCTGTTGGCGGTTGCGGCTGCGGTCGTTGCAAATGCTGCAAATTTGGTTGTCGGATAGGTTGTGGCAGCTTGAGCAAAAGGCAATCTCATCGCGCAGTTTCGTAAACGAATCGGCAAAGAGGCGAACATCAGAAGGTTCACGCTTCAGCAGGTGAAGCACCAACCGAAGGGCTGTTTTTCGTCCGATACCCGGCAAGGAAGCCATCGAATCTACGGCCTGCTGCAACAATTTGGAAGGCAATTCCTGCATAGTGCAAATGTAAGGCATTGCATTCATCTGCGGCTATTCACAACCCGGTATTCGAAAATGATTTCAACCAACACGAATTAGCAATGTTCAAGCAGTACATTTGATGCATGCAGGCTCAACAACTTCCGTATGCGTTGCTCCTTGGAGCGATTTTCTTGTATTTCATCATGCTGCTTGGCATTT
>CAZVHF010000168.1:0-5250 GCA_964627105.1 uncultured Chitinophaga sp. | reverse complement strand
AGGTTCTTCGGAATTGGGTATATGCTGAATCTGATTTGGCTGAAATTGATTGGCCGAAGATCGTTGAAACAGGGACTTAAAAAAATCACGAAACCTAAATGCTTCCTGCTTTTCTTGCAAAGGTGCGGCGTATAAATCTGCACGTCGGTGCCATGAAATGCGCGTAGAAATTGAATTCAAAATATGGCCCTTTTGATGGATTAATTTTCAGGCCGACAAATTTTCACTCAATCCTGAAAATAAATTATCGTTGCTGGATGGAAGTCTATCACATGCAAGTTTTAGCAGTATTATTGAATAATTTCGATATCCCTTTTAGAGACTCGCATAATAATCGATTTATGCATATTACTTTAGGTTTGATCTAGAAATTGCTTGCAGCAATTGGTGGATAGGTACATCGTTTCTAAGCGACAATGTACATCTAAATCAGTTACAGAATTAATGGTGATATTCTAGTGTTTCGTTAGATATTTCTTATTTTGGTCTCATCGTTTACATCTCGATCCTTTCATGAAGAATTTGCTTAAGTCACCACTGAATTTTCTGTTGTTTTTCATGGTTCTGTTAATCCATGGTAGTTTAACTGCACAGCCTGGTGCTCTTGATCCAGGTTTTGGCAATAGTGGGAAATTAACGCTAGATTTTTCTATGAATAACGACGAAGCACGCGATGTCGCTATTCAAAGTGATGGTAAGATTTTAGTCGCCGGTAAAGCTAATGTCAATTTTGTATTTTATTTTGCTGTTATTCGCTTAAATGCCGATGGAACGCTTGACAATTCGTTTGGCGACAATGGCAAGGTGTTAACCTCGATAAATGACAGTCAGGTAAATTCACTTAACTGCATGGCTTTGCAATCGGATGGAAAAATTATACTTGGGGGGTCAATTTATTCAAATAACCGTTGGCAAATTGCCTTGGTTCGGTTGAATTCGGATGGCACATTGGATGAAACATTCAGCTCTGATGGCGTGCTCACACATAGCTATGGAGCCAATGATTTCTGTACTTCGGTTGCTGTGCAAGCCGATGGAAAAATAGTTGTTGGAGGCGATAGTGGCGATCCCGGATTGGGACAACATTTCTCAGTTTTTCGCTTCAATACAAACGGTACGATAGATGCCAGCTTTGGTGGAGGAAGCCAAGCTGCTTTTGTAGGAGTTCAAAGTGGAACTTCTGAATTAGTTATTCAGACCGATGGAAAAATAGTTTTGGCAGGACGCACAAATGATGGCGTTTACAACGATGTGGCTTTGGTTCGTTTTACTGCAACAGGATCATTGGATACCGGTTTTGATGGCGATGGCATCCGCACACTTTCGCTCGAAGAATACGATGATTATGCCACCAAGATTGTACAATTGCCCGGCGGTAAATTGTTAGTTGGCGGAATCAGTAATACTGAGTTTGCCCTGATGCGTTTTAATGCCAATGGAGCGCTCGACAATAGCTTTAGTGGCGATGGAATTGTTAAGGCCGATATGAACGATTCATTCGATGAGCTTCTTGATTTTGCGCTTGACTCGGATGGACGCATTGTGGCCGTTGGCCATAGTTTGTACAATCTATACGATATCGCCGTTTTGCGTTTCAATGCCAATGGAACGTTCGACAATCTCTTCAGCCTTGATGGAAAAACAACCGTTGATTTTACCGGAACCTACGATTACAGCTATGGCGTAGCTTTGCAGCAGGACGGTAAAATAGTTGTTGTGGGGTCAACAGACGCCACCGCCGCAGGAAATCAAAATGATTTTGCCATACTACGTTTCAAAGCCAACTGCGATGTTGTAGTAACACAATTGGATTATTCAATTTGCGAAGGCTCAACGGTAACAGTCGGTGGAACGGTGTATAACACTTCCGGTAATTACACAAATACACTTGTTTTACCCAGTGGTTGCGATAGTATAGTAAATACATCTCTAACAGTACTTCCTAACAGCAATATAACACAGAATCTAACAATCGATGCCGGACAAAGCGTCGTGGTTGGGAAAAACACCTACACTTCAGAAGGTGTTTACACAGATATTCTGGTCTCAGCCAATGGTTGCGACAGCGTTGTTACTACAAATCTTACTGTAAATACAGGAATTGGAAATGTGAAAGATTCTAAAGATGACATCACGGTTTGGCCATCTCCTTTTACAACCGAATTTAGCGTAAATAATTTATTCCCGAACGATGAAGTGATTCTGCTAGACTTTTCAGGTAGACCCTTGATGCATGTAAAAGCTACAAGTCAGCAATTGACTATTCCAACCTCACACTTGCCTAATGGTAATTATACGCTCATTCATTGGGGAAAACGCAGTTCATCTGTATTGAAATTACTTAAAGTATTTTCGTGGTAAACCATTGTGAACAAAAGCCAAAGCCCTCTTAGGCCGGGGATATCGCTTTTTGAATTGAGCGGAAAGTTTTATCGAGAATTAAGGATGCATCAGGACCGTAATTAAACAAGAGGTCGAGACCTGAGCATGCCGGTATGAATCCATTTTTTACATCAAATACCTGATTGTATGCTGTAAAATCGCATTCGAGCAGTGTTTTAGGTTCTGCCCAACTGCGCAAATCCTTAACGTGATTGGGTAAAACTCCTTCCCATGTGAGTGTTTGTTCCGGAATTTTCATGCGCCATGCTTCACAAAATAACTGAATGCTATTTAAATTAAATTCTTTCATAGTTATTTCGCCCGAAAACAGAAGGCTTTCGACTACATCGGCATAATATACAAAGTAGGGCGCATGGTTGTAGCATGAGGTAATGGAGCGCCAATGACGGCGGTTCCAGGGTTCGCGGTAGGCAATCTGTGCAGTGGTGTACATCCGTGTAGAATCCAGCGAAATTGGTATACTTAAATCAAGTTTACCTTGACTGCCACTAATGGAATAGCGATTTCGCAGCGACTGCCGTTCATATCTATCGTTCACCTCAATGTAGATAGGAGCGCCGCTATGAATAATCGACAAAAAACGCAAATCCGGAAAACAAGTCAGTGGAATTAAAAAATCCATGCTTTAATCAATCAACTGAAATATTCGGTCCCAGCGAATGGTGGATGTATTCGGATCGTGTGAGAAAAAAATTCTCCAGGCTTTGCCTACAATATGGTCTTCGGGTACAAATCCCCAATAGCGCGAGTCAACAGAATTATCTCGGTTATCGCCCAACACGAAATAATAATTCATGTCAAAAGTATAAGTGGTAACTGCTTGTCCATCGATGAAGATTTCCCCATCTTTTTTTTCAAAATCGTGCCGTTCAAAATCGCGGATAATTCTTTCGTACAAAGCAATAGAGGTGTCGTTTAGCATTACGGTTTGCCCTTTTTTAGGAACCACAACCGGTCCCCAAAAATCATTGTTATAAGGATATGCACTATGATGCGGAAAAATATGCGATTGGTAATTTCCTTTCGATTCGAGTCTTAATCCTACCTGCGAAATCATGTTCTGTTTGCCTAAAAAAGCAGCCATAGAGTCGGTAAGCGGAAATTCATAATCAAAAATATTCGATACGAGTCCACCATCACGAATACCGAGCGAATCAAGCCATTCTTGCTTCAACTGCGAAGCTGCTTTTACATGGCGGGTAAACTGCATACTTGGTAAACTAGCCAGAATTTTGCCATTTCGGAACACTTGTTTTTCGCGAATTTCAATGGAGTCTCCTGGACCTGCAACACAGCGCTTGATGTACAAAGTGCGCTTGTCTACGGGATGTTCTTCATCGAGCGGATAGTTGAAAACCACTATATCGCCGGGTTGAATGGCACAACTGCCTAATCGCCAGTATGGCAGGCGAATCCAGTCGAGATACGAGGGTGTGGTTTGTGTAAACGGTAGATGCTGGTGCATAAAAGGAACAGCCAGCGGGGTAATTGGCAAGCGGGGGCCAAAATTAAACTTGGTGATAAACACAAAATCGCCCGCTAAAAGAGTGCGATCCATGCTTCCGGTTGGAATAAAAGCCCCCTGAATAACAAAAGTTCGTAAGGTCCAAGCAACCAAAAAGGCCCACAGAAAGGCTTTTAGCCATTCATTCAAATGTTTGCGGGCTTTTTTCATTCTAACGAATGTACTGCAAAAACAATCGAATGGTTACCTGAGCAAACGGAAGAAATCAATACTCCATTGTGAATTAAGGCTTAACGCAATCCTACTAAATGAAAAATGTGCCTTAAAATTCCATGTAATACAACCTTTAAAATTAGTCATCAGCAAAAGCCTTAACACTCATAGGCATAAACTTCTAATTCAAAACAAGTTTTCTGGTACAAATAATTTGGCCGTTTTGATTTACAATGTGCAGGAAACACAAGCCTACATTTGTAATTCCGTGCAACGGCAAATTTTCTCGTTCTTTCTCAATTGAACGATCAAACAGCCGCTGTCCCAAGGCATTTTCAATAATAATTCGCCCCCCGGCTACTTCTGCCAATCCAAAAACCTCCACAAAATTACTTCCTGAAGTAGGGTTGGGAAATACGAGCAGCGAATTTAGCGCGATTTTATTCAATCGCGTTACAATTATAGATTCTTCCGAAATGCAACCATTGGCATCACTAATTGTGACCGAATAATTACCTGGATTCGTAAATGATACCGAAGTACCTGTTTCACCCGGAAAGTCGCTCCAGCTAATGCTGTAGGGTGGTGTTCCACCAGTTACAGATGACAGCGTTATGATTCCGTTTGATTCGGTTAATTGCCCATTGATGGCTTGTGGTTGACTCACAGCAAAGGATTGCGTCTTTACGCACCCTTGCGCCGAAATTGCGGTAAGCGAATAAGAACCTGCAGAAAGATTTTGTAAATCTTCGCTGGATTGGCCATTCGACCAGTTGAAGGTAAATGGAGCCAAGCCCGAAAGCATATTTACATCGATTGAACCATCCGATAATCCAGCGCAGGAAACATCCGAAACATTGACCGATAACTGAACAGGTGTAGCAGTTTCAACAACGGCATTCAATTTTACTAAGCAACCCGAGGAGTCGATTGCCTGCATTTGAACAATTGCATCCGAATTCAATACGATCGATGAGGTTATGTCGCCCGAATTCCATGTGTAAAAAAAAAGTGAATCGGCTGACGTTACAAATGCTGTTTCATTTGGGCACAGCAAACTATCACTTACAATCAAATCGCCATGAGCCTCACATGCATTCGCTTTATAACTGGCCAGATAAGCCCAATTGGCGGGATTGTTTGAAAATCCTTCAATGATATCTTCCCCA
>CAZVHF010000167.1:0-5347 GCA_964627105.1 uncultured Chitinophaga sp. | reverse complement strand
CGATGGGAATCGTGTTGAGCTCGCAGCAACTGCACGAAGTGGAACATGTGGCCGACAGGATGGTGCTCATTCGGAACGGTTCTGGAAGCATTACGGGCGTTCGCCAAACCTTGGAGAATGAAAACACCTGTGTAGTGGAGCTCGAAACAACGGCTTCGCGTGAGGCGCTAATTGCCGCCATGTTGGGCGCAGAGGTTCAGCTGCATTTCAACGGCGGATTTTACACCTTGGAAACTAAGGATATTGATGCGCAAGAACTGGTCAAACGCCTTGTTTCGAGTAACGTCGCGCTCAGTTATTACCGCGATATTTCAAATTCAACCAAACGCTTTTTCACCCAAAAATAATCCTGCACGATGAAACGGATATTTTTTCCCACATTTTTAGAGCGCTACGATCGCAAGCTTTTGCTCAACAATCCCGGAAGCTGGAGTTCGCGCCTGCATCGCGTGGCTTGGATCGTTCTTATTGCAGCCCTGGTTTTGATAAGCTATTTTCTTTTGCAACCCAACGACCCGCGCACGAACAGTACGGTTTACCTTCCAACACTGCTATTGTCGGTAATTGCTGTAGTTGGCTTTGTGTTTTGGATGATTTACCTTTTACGCTTCAATGTATTCAAACGATTTGGCCCAACAAGTCCATGGTCGTTTACGGCGATGTTTCTCCAAATTTTCGTCTCAATCGGATTGCTTGTATCGCTTGTGTTTATTCCTTCATGGATTGAATTTTCTAGGGCAGATCGTGCTTTTGAGAGCGATGAGATCGTTAAGGACGTGAACCGAATGAATTTTCTGATTGGCGGTTTGATGTATGATTCGCTGCAGCTGGATTGGCAGGCCGATACGGTTATCTTCAACGAGCAATGGATACTCGCGAACCGCACAGATACATCCACGGAGGAATTAAGCATCGAAGGAACATACTACGCAACAGCGGCAGGAATTAAAAATCGGATTTTGATTTCCGATAGTACCCGAAAGATAAACGATACCACGTTTCTCTTTTCCAATGCCCCCGATTACCGGTTTATTCAGCCTTCGGGTGCCGAAGAGCATAGTGCTGTAAGGTCTTACACTGCAAGGGAACTTTATTTTGAAGTGCAGCATGCGCACAAAAACACAAATGCGACTGCATGGGATGCTGAATACAAAACTTTGAAAACAAAATATGCAGACCCGCAATATGGCTACACGCATGCATATAGCACAATAGATTCAGAACTAACTTTCTTGGAATTATTGGACGTTTCATCGGTAAGCTCTGGTATAGACAACATCACATCGCGTAAGTATTCCTGGTATGGCGATAAGGTTTGGATTTTATTCAGGATTTGGTATTACTTAAGTTTAGGCTTGGCATTGCTGGTTTTCGTTTTTCGCCATACAACACCGCGCACGTTCTTTATCGGATTACTTGCAGCTTTTATTTTGAATATTTTAACCTTCGCCTTCCTCAATTTTGGCATGTTTAATGGGACTTGGGGGCTTTCGGTTTTCATAACGTATATCTTTGTTTTTGCGGGCATTTCATCGATGATTTTCAAAGATAAAAGCCGGAATAATATTCGTGGAATCGCATTGAATTTATTCTTCGTTTGTGTGTATTTTCTCCCCTTGCTGATCGCTTCAAATTACTTCCAAAGTCGCGAGATGTATTTGGAATATGAAGATACGGCTTGGGCAGCCGAAAGGCTTGCGTTTCAAAAAACGGTCTATTGGGCCTGTGAAATTGGCGGCTTTGTTTTATTGATAGCACTTTTACCATCGTATTTTTACAGGGCATACAGAAAGTGGTATGCTTTGCCTGAAGCATAGTTGTGATGAAATGAGTTCTAAATCAAGTAGGCTGCAAATTGGAAATTGAGCATATTTGTTTGCCCAAAAAAGCTTGAATGACCTTTCTATCTTTTGCTGCAGATTATGGAGTTGTTGCACTGCTAGTCATTTGTTTGTTTTCTTTCATTGCAGGCTTTATTGATGCTGTTGTGGGAGGTGGTGGCCTGATTCAAATACCAGCCTTGCTCATTAATCTTCCCAAGACTCCCTTACCAACGCTATTTGGAACAAATAAAATAGCCGCCCTATCGGGTACGAGTATCGCTGCTTTTCACTATTCAAGGCGCATTAAATTCAATTTCAGGTTATTGATTACGATCGCGCTTTTTGCAGGAATAGCCTCATTTTTGGGAGCACGAACCATCCAGTACATCGATGTAAACACCTTAAAACCGGCGGTACTCTTCGTGCTTATTGCAATTGCTGTGTACACATTTGTAAAAAAGGATTTAGGCTCGATGCAAACGAAATCACTTTCGTTCAATAAACAACTCATTTATGGTTCTATCATCGGATTTGTCGTTGGCTTTTATGATGGCTTTTTTGGTCCGGGTACGGGGAGTTTTTTTGTGTTGGGTTTTGTGGTCATTCTGGGCTTCGAATTTGTTCAGGCCTCAGCTTATTCAAAGGTCATAAACTGCATGACCAACGGAGCAGCATTGCTTGTATTTATCAAAGACGGAAACTATTTGCTTGAATTAGCCATATTGATGGCCATTTCCAATATCGTTGGTAACATTGTTGGCACCAAACTCGCACTAAATAAAGGAAATCGATTTGTAAGAGTAATCTTTCTCTGCATTGTAAGCATTATGATTGTGCGCTATGCCTACGATATATTTTTGAAGAGGTAAAACAGAAGCTTAGGTCCCTAATTCTATTTTAAACAAATGTGATTTGTAACTATCTGTTTTTATACGCCAGCCCAGCTGCTGCATGGGTTCATATACAAGCAATTCGGTTCTAATTCTGCACAGAATATTTCGATTTCAAATTGCGGAAAGAATATTCGACTTGTGCTGCTTTAAAGCTTTTCGCTGTTAACTTTGCCAACCGTTTTCATTTGGATAATGTCGACAAAAAATGCAAATGCCATCGAAAAGTAAATATAGCCTTTGGGAATTTCGAAATGGAATCCTTCTGCCAGTAAAGCAACGCCGATCATCATTAAAAAACAAAGCGCCAGAATTTTGAAGGAAGGATGTCGTGTAATAAACGTACTAATCGGTTTTGATGCGATCAACATAATCACAACCGTTAAAATCACAGCGGTGTACATAATCCATAATTCCTGAACCATACCAACAGCGGTAATGATTGAATCGACCGAAAAAACAAGATCCAACAGAATGACCTCCGATAGCAGGCGCCCAAAACTATTGCCCTTGGTTGGCGGCACATCTTCGTGATTTCGCATTTCGGTTTTATGGTAAATTTCTTTGGTGCTTTTGTAAATCAAAAAAAGTCCACCGACGATTAAAATGAGCCCTTTGCCCGAAAATTCAATTTGAGCAAGTGTAAATAGTGTTTTGTCTAATTTTAAAATCCAGGCAATAAATGCCAGCAGGGCTAAGCGCATCAACATGGCCAGCGACAATCCCCAAATACGGAGCTTGTTCCGCTGATGCTCGGGTAAACGGTCGGCTAAAATTGAAATAAAAATGATGTTATCTATGCCTAGAATTACTTCGAGCGCAATCAATGAAACCAATGCAACAAGTGAATCAATCATGCTTGGTACTATTTTATTTTGAATAATTCGTGTAATCCTGCAGCGCGTGTGCTATTTTTTCGCTCCAGGTTTGTTGTGCTTCACGCAACAAACCATGCTCAGTTTCTTCGTCGTAGGATTTTTGCATGGCTTCACCCGCTGCAATCACTTCGTCGTATGCCGACTGTATTTGCTTCGAGTAGCGTTCGCGCGTTAGTTTGAGCTCTGAGAGTTTTTTGCGGAGTTTCCGTGCGCTGAGTTCCGCAATGTCGAAATGAAGTTGTTCGTGCTGTAATATTGCGTCTGTTTTCGCATCCGACGTATTTTTTACCCACGAACGCTGGCGGTTAAATGCCGAAGTAATGGTAAAATTTGCCTGCAGCGCTTTACCGGAGGACTTGATGGAATAGTCCATCGTAATAACTGTAAACGTGTAGGCAGCGAAGCGACTTCGCGGGGCATCGGCTTTGAAGTCGTCCCAAACCAGTTTCTTTGCCGGTGTCCATTGGAGGGTGTCGGAAAAATCGCCCGAATGAAAATTCGTTCCTAGCGGCGTTCCCCATCCCAAAACAGCATACACAAAAAGCGTCCAGATCAACATGGCTGCAAAGTAAAGATTTCGCGAATTCAAATACCTTTGCGAACGAAACAAAATTATGATTGTATTAACAGGTGCCGCTGGATTCATTGCCTCGTGTTTAGCGCGCGGGCTTAACGAAGAACGCTTTTTCGACCTTGTGCTCGTCGATGATTTCAGTCGCGAAGAAAAGGCTGCTAATTTCATCGACAAACGCTATGTAGAGCTCGTTTCGCGCGATCGGCTCGATACCTGGCTCGACGAAAATCACGAACAGGTGCAGTTTGTGTTTCACTTAGGCGCTCGCACCGATACCACCGAGTTTAACACACAGATTTTCGATGCATTGAATTTGAATTATTCCAAAATGGTGTGGGAACGTTGCGTCAAATATGGATTACCGCTTGTGTACGCATCTTCTGCAGCCACCTACGGAAACGGCGAACTGGGCTACGACGACCGGCATGACTTGGTTGAACAACTCAAGCCACTAAACCCTTATGGCGACTCAAAGAACGACTTCGACCGCTGGGTTTTAAAGCAAGAACGGCAGCCATTTTTCTGGGCAGGATTGAAATTCTTCAACGTGTATGGCCCTAACGAATACCACAAAGGACGTATGGCATCGGTGGTTTTTCATGCCTTCAATCAGATTCGTGAAACCGGTAAAGTAAAATTATTTCGCTCGCACCGCAGCGACTATGCCGATGGTGGGCAATTGCGCGATTTTGTGTATGTAAAGGACATTGTTTCGATTTGCTTGTTTCTGATGAAAAGTAGGCCGCAATCGGGCATCTACAATGCAGGAAGTGGTAAAGCGCGGAGTTTTCTTGATCTGGCAAAAGCTGTTTTCTCAGCATTGAACCTGGAACCGAATATTGAATTCATTGATACACCTGCCGACATTCGCGATAAGTACCAGTATTTTACCGAAGCGAATATGCAGAAAATTAAAAGTGTTGGGTTTGAAACACCATTGACATCGCTCGAAAATGGCGTAAGCGATTATGTTAGTCATTACTTGAAGGAAAAAGCTCATTATTAAGACTTAGGCAAATACAAAAGATTTGAATACTGTCTTTTTAACCCTTCTTTGTTGATAGAAAAACAAGTACTACGCAACGAAAACAACATCTCAGCGTTTTTTTGTAGTATGAAATCAATCTTGCGCATTACGATTGTTGCAGCTTCTCTTTTTGCTGCAATTGGTCTGGCCAGACA
>CAZVHF010000166.1:0-5380 GCA_964627105.1 uncultured Chitinophaga sp. | reverse complement strand
AGTACCATCGTTATTCAAACCACCAAGTGCTGAACCACGAATGATAGGTGTATTATCGCCATCGAAGTTGTAGAAGCTCAATAACTCACGAATTTCCATTTCAACTAAGTCAAGAAGCTCTGCATCGTCAACCATGTCAACTTTGTTCATGAAAACTACGATCTTAGGTACACCTACCTGACGAGCAAGAAGAATGTGCTCGCGTGTTTGTGGCATCGGACCATCTGTAGCAGCCACCACTAGAATAGCACCATCCATCTGAGCAGCACCGGTAATCATGTTCTTAACGTAGTCGGCGTGACCTGGACAGTCAACGTGCGCATAGTGACGGTTAGCAGTTGAATACTCAACGTGCGATGTATTAATTGTAATACCGCGCTCTTTCTCTTCAGGTGCGTTGTCGATAGAATCGAATGAACGGGCTTCAGAAAGACCTGCGTTCGCCAACACCGTGGTGATAGCTGCGGTTAATGTAGTTTTACCGTGGTCAACGTGACCAATGGTACCAATGTTTACGTGCGGTTTGGACCGGTCGAATTTTTCTTTAGCCATGGCTGGATGTGTTTTGGATTTTGATTGAGTTGTGTTGTTTTTATTCTGGTTTAAAAAGTTCAGCTTGAGCCAATGACGGGACTTGAACCCGTGACCTCTTCCTTACCAAGGAAGTGCTCTACCACTGAGCTACATCGGCTTGTGCAGTCGTTTAAAACTGCGCTTGCTTGGAGCGGAAGACCGGGCTCGAACCGGCCACCCTCAGCTTGGAAGGCTGATGCTCTACCAAATGAGCTACTTCCGCAATTCGTTTGTGTGATTACTCATACAAACGATGAACAGAATTACTTCTGTTAATTTTTGTTGTGGTAAGGTCAACCCGCCTTTCGGTGAAGAAAATTTTAAACTTCTCTTCCTCGCAGAACATACAGCGTTGACCGTACCTGTGGTGGGGAGAGAAGGATTCGAACCTTCGAACTCCGAAGAGGACAGATTTACAGTCTGTTGCCGTTGGCCACTTGGCTATCTCCCCTACCTCTTTGCAACATTATTGAGGCAATACTACAAAGAACAGAGCCGAAGAAGGGACTCGAACCCCCGACCAGCTGATTACAAATCAGCTGCTCTACCAGCTGAGCTACTTCGGCTTTTACCTAATTTAAGTTATGAACAGAATTATTCACCCCTCAAAAAAGGTGTGCAAATGTAGACAAGAAAATATTTATGGCAAATTATTTTTGTGTTTCTTTTACAAAAAAAGCAATGCCAATAAATAATTCTTTAACTATCAAATCATTAAATGTGTTTTAATTTATCCTTGTGCTTTGCCAACTGCTGCTTTAAGGCTTCCGCGCACTGATCGGTTGCCTCTTCAAAGGTTTTACATTGGCGTTTTGCAAACAAATCGTTGCCGCTTACATGCAATCTGATTTCAGCAATTTTATTCTCGTTGTTCGAGGCCTTATCCAAACGCAGCGTAACATCTGCCTCATGAATTGTATCGTACGTGTGCGATAATTTCCCCATGCGGGTATCAATGAATTCGAGAAGTTTTTGATCGGCATCAAAGTGTACCGACTGAACGTTAACTTTCATAAGCTACAATTTTGATTAATAAATTAGGTGAGTTCGTCCTCCCACCCTTCAACTGCTAAAGTATATATTTGTTGCAAATTTCAAACGATTTCTAATTGCGCACGCTGCAATTTTATCTAATCTGCTCTCCATGAATATATATAAATATGAAGTACTGAAGGATTTTGCGAAGCAAGTCTTTTTAGAAGCCGGCATGGCTGCTGAGCAAGCCGAAAGTGCTTCGTTTGGTTTACTTTCGGCCGATTTACGAGGGATCGACTCGCATGGTATCGCACGCCTAAGCGGTTATATGCGGTTGGTCGACAAGGGAAGAATAAACCCTAAGCCAAAACTGAAAATCATACACGAAACTCTTTCCACTGCAACTGTTGATGCCGATGCTGCTATTGGATTAATTTCTGCACCTTATGCTATGCAGATTGCCATCGAAAAGGCCAAAGTTGCCGGTACCGGCTGGGTTGCCGTAAAGAACTCCAACCACTTTGGAATCGCCGGCTATCATGCCATGCTTGCTCTCGAACACAACATGATCGGAATAGCCATGACCAATGCCAGTCCCTTGGTAGCTCCTACGTTTTCAACCTCACGTATGCTGGGTACTAATCCGATGGCATTCGCAATTCCGGCCGCTTCAGAACCTCCAATCGTAGCCGATTTTGCAACTACAACCGCTGCAAATGGTAAACTTGAAATTCTTCAACGTAAATCACTGAATGCGCCCGAAGGTTGGATTCAGGATGCACAGGGCAATTCATCGGTAAACCCGCACGAACTAGCGCAAGGAGGCGCTCTTCTTCCGCTTGGAAGCGACCGCGAACACGGGAGCCACAAAGGCTATTGCCTCGGCGCAATTGTCGATATTTTCTCTGCTGTTTTGTCGGGTGCGAATTACGGGCCCTGGGTTCCGCCGTTTGTTGCCTTTCTCGACCCACCATCCAATCCGGTAGGCGAAGGCATCGGTCATTTTTTCGGTGCCATGCGCATCGATGCATTTAGGCCTGCAGAAGATTTCTTAAAACATACCGACAACTGGATTCGCACGTTTCGAAATGCACAGCGAATTAATCCCGATCAACCCGTCATTATTCCGGGAGATCCTGAACGCGAATGCGAAACAATGCGCCGCGAACAAGGAATTCCTCTCCATCCCGCTGTGGAAAGCGACTTACAAAAACTCGCAGCATCGCTTGGATTGCGCTTCGCTGTAGAATAGACATTTTGAACTAAGACCTTGGCCTACGTGCCGGACGACCACCACCAGAGAATCCGGGTTTGCTGAAACGATCTTTGCGCGATTCGGATTTGAATCCACCGCCATAACCACCACCGCGTCTATCGCGCGATTCGCCACGCCACTCGCCCTTGCGCTCGCCCCTGCCCTGCTCTGCTTTGCCGGTGCGTTCTAAACGAATTGGTCTTCCGTTCACATACACTTCATCGAATCGCGATTCGACAAGATGCGCAAACTGGTCGGGCACCTCGAAAAACGAAAACGACCGACGTAATTCTATTTTTCCAACCTTGGCATTGGGCAAGCCGGTGGTATCGCATATAAGGCGAACCATTCCCGATTTATCGACACCATCCATCTCACCAACCGATACGAAATATCGCGTCATCGGAACACCCGATGGACGTTCGCCTTTTTCGCGCGGCTCCGAACCGCGTCCGGCCTGATTCAAATCACCGGCATTACGATAATATTCGAGGAAGCGATTGAACTCGAGCGATACAAAGCGGCGAATTACTTCGTCTTTATCGAGATCGCTGAAACGTTCAATGATGGCAGGTAAATATTGTTCGATATCGGGATTAACCTCCACATCGTGCGCCTTGGTCGTAAGATGCAACAATTGTTGTTCGCACACTTCAATTCCACTGGGAACCTGCTTGTGTTCAAACTGTGTCCCGATTTTCTTTTCGATCTGACGGATCTTCGAAATGTCTTTAGCCGTAGCAATGGCTAATGAAATACCATGTTTACCTGCCCGCGCTGTTCTGCCCGAACGGTGCGTGTAGCTCTCGGGATCATCGGGTAAGTTGTAATTGATAACATGCGAAATGCTATCGACATCAATTCCGCGCGCTGCAACATCGGTAGCCACAAGCATTTGCAAATGCTTGGAACGAAACTTCCGCATTACGGCATCGCGCTGCGCCTGACTTAAATCGCCATGCAAGGCATCGGCATTGTAGCCATCGCGAATGAGCTTTTCGGCAATCTCTTGCGTCTCGATTTTTGTGCGGCAAAAGATGATACCATATATATCGGGGTGATAATCGGCAATACGTTTTAATGCTTCATAACGATTCGAAGCAAGTACCTGATAATACACGTGACGAATATTCTCGGCGGTCGAATTACGTTTTCCTACCGAAATCTCTACCGGATCGTGCATATAATTCTTCGAAATTGCAGCCACTTCGGGCGGCATGGTAGCCGAAAAAAGCCAGGTTTGCTTTTCTGCCGGTGTCGTAGAAAGAATAAAATCGATATCCTCACGGAAACCCATGTTGAGCATTTCGTCGGCCTCATCGAGCACAACGGTTTCGACTTCGCTCAGTTGAACAGCCTTTCGCTCGATCAAGTCTTTCAATCGTCCGGGCGTTGCTACCACGATTTGCACTCCGGCCTTTATGGTGCGTATCTGCGTAGAGATGGCTGCACCACCATAAACAGCAACAATGCGTACTCCAGGAAGTTTGGCCGAAAATGCTTCGAGATCCTTACTAATTTGAAGGCAAAGTTCGCGGGTAGGACAAAGAATTAACGTCTGGGGAGTTCGGCGCGTTTCGTCGAGAATGTTTAACATGGGCAAGCCGAATGCCGCGGTTTTTCCGGTTCCGGTTTGAGCAAGGGCAACAAGGTCGGTAATTTTTTCCGAGAGTAGCGGAATGCTTTGCTCTTGGATGGGTGTGGGGGCAGTATAACCTAAAGCGGCGATTGCCTCCAGGAGCTCCTCGCGAAGCCCCAATTCTGAAAAAGATGTCATTCTAAAAATTGAGCCGCAAAGGTAAGCCGAATTATCGGGATTCATGCGATTTATTTCTTAGAACGAGCAATTGCATGCGAAACGGAGTAAAATATTCGCATCAATCACTAGAATTAGGGATATGATTGATTAGAGAAGTTTCTCATCTTCGCAATTCATAAATGAGTAAAGGAATTATGAAGATTCAATTGCCTTTCAATTTTAGCCGTGCCTTGCTGTACATGCTTTTTTCAAGTATTGTGTTGATGAATCCTTCCTGCAAAAAAGATACGGAAGAACCCGATACCGAACTACCCGATACAACTGCGGCAGCCTTAGAGGAGGGCTTGACCGCCGAACAAAATGCTCTACTTGAAACGTGGAATGACACGCTTATTCCATTGGAAAATCTAATGGTCGACTCGGTTAATTCTGCGCTCGGAATCATTCAGGAACTCGATCCGCTATGGCTTCAAAACTCCGAATTTGCAGGTCGTGTATCGGATTATTCTGCATTTACAGAAGACCAACAACGGCTCTTGTTGCTAGCTAAAATGCTTGTTGTTGGAAATTATTTGGTAGACGATAGCCAGCATCAGTACCCAAACGAAGGAGCCAATAAACCAGCATGCAATGGTTTGCGTTATGGTTTTGGAAGTAGGTTATATCAACAACGTACGCAACCTGTATTGCCTGCGAATGTAAATTCGGGAACGACTTGCGCACCCGATACAGGTTGCATTAAAGATTTAATTTACGGACTCGATTGTTCGGCTATGACGTATTGGATAGCTTTCAATGCAGGATTGCGGTTCAATAAC
>CAZVHF010000165.1:0-5453 GCA_964627105.1 uncultured Chitinophaga sp. | reverse complement strand
TTACTTTATTGAACACGGGAATGGCAACGGCTGCTCCTGCCACAGCAGCAGCGCGTTGAAGAAAATTGCGTCGGGCGGTATTTCGTTCCATAGACTTGATTAACGATATAACGAAGTTCGGGAAAACTTGTTTGAATTTCACATCGGTGTTGGCGTACATTTAGCTGCATAAATTTGAATATGCAACACCTCATTCACCAGGCTAATTTTTACCATGGAGAATTTCAGCTTGCTGAAAAATCCTTAAAAATTGTAGTTCAGAATAAATACACCGGAGATCAACTAGCTGAAGTTGCACTGCTCGATGCCTCGGAATACGAAGTTGTTTTGCATGCTGTTCAAAAAGGTTTCAAAATCTGGTCCGATACACCCGCCGGTGAGCGCTCCAACTTGCTTTTGCGTGTGGCCGAACTCCTCGAATTGGATTCCGAAGCATTTACCGAACTCATTGTGCGCGAGGCAGGCAAACCAATTCAATTTGCGCGTATCGAAGTGCAGCGCGCTATTCAAACATTGCGCATGTCCGCACAGGAAGCTTTGCGCATAGGCGGCGAAGTGGTGCCGATGGATTTTGGAATTGGAGTGGGAAAAATTGCGCAAACACAGCGATTTCCAAGAGGGCCTGTCTTGGGTTTTTCGCCGTTCAATTTTCCTTTGAATTTGGCACTGCACAAAATTGCGCCTGCATTGGCTTCCGGGTGCAGCATCGTGATGAAAGCGCCACCTCAAGCCCCGTTAACTCTGCTAGCTTTATGCAGTTTGTTTCAGAAAGCCGGTTTGCCTTCTGGTGTGCTTAATGCGGTGGTTTGCGATAACGAACTGGCGGCCCGCTTGGTGCGCGACGAGCGCTTTGCGGTGTTTTCGTTTACCGGAAGCGATACCGTGGGCTGGTATTTGAAATCGTTGGCCGGCAAAAAGAAGGTGCTGCTCGAATTGGGCGGCAGTGCAGGTGTGTATGTGGATGCTTCGGCCAATCTGCACGATGCCGCGAAACAAATTGCGCGATCGGCATTTATGTATGCCGGACAGGTTTGCATTGCCACACAGCGCATTTTTGTGCATGCAGCGGTTCAACATGAATTCAAATCGTTGCTATTACGAGACATTGAAACGCTCGAGAGTGGTGATCCGATGCTGGATGGTGTTATCAACGGGCCGATGATTAGTCGCCCGGCTTACGAACGTTGTGCCGAATGGATTGAAGAAGCCAAAGCGGCAGGTGCAGGTGTAATTGCAGGAGGAGTGGCGTGCGATGCAACGCGCAATATCTGGAAACCTACGCTTTTAGAACGGGTAAACTATTCAATGAAGGTATGGAGCGAGGAAGTTTTTGCGCCCTTGGCTATTCTCGATTCTGTTTCAGATTTTAAGGATGGCATTGCAAAGTTGAATCAAAGTCGGTTTGGGCTGCAGCATGCAGTGTTTACCGATTCGGCGCATCAGATGAAAGAAGCATTCCGCCTGCTTAATTGCGGCAGTGTACTGGTGAATGCGGCTCCCGGCTTTCGGATGGATCACATGCCCTATGGCGGTGTTAAAGATAGTGGAGAAGGATTGGAAGGAATTCGTTTTGCCATGGAGGCATTTACCACGGCACGTTTACTTGTGTGGTAAGCTAATGAGGTAACACAGGCGGTAAACATCAAACCAAAATAAGCTGTTCATACCGCCGAGCAATCGCTTTTTTAAAATTGTTGCGATAGCTTGAGCAATAGGAACCAAAAAAAATCGCGGGAAGTTTCTAGATTTTTTAAATGCCTTATAAAGTCGGCTATTCAATGGTATTTGTATGCCATCTTTGCTATAAATACGATCAATCTTAACTAGATTTTGCAACGATTCTTCAATTTTGGTGATAAAGTGTGTAGTCGATTCCAGGCCTTCATGCACCACTGGGTTTTCGATATGCAGTATTTGAAAACCGTTTTCAATACACTGTGCAGCAAAAAGTGTATCCTCGTACCCATATCCGGTTAACTCGTTGCTGAACTGCACAGTTTGTATCATTCGGCGTGAAACAAGAAAATTATTTGAAAGAAAATTGTTAACGGGATCTTTCATGCGTTTCTTGCTGTCGAGAAGTTCTCGTTTTGAGCCCCATAACCAATGCAGCCGCTTTGATTTATCTGCAGGTGCCTCGGCGACATAGATACGGCCACCACTCAAGAGTGTTTTTTCTTCTTTCTGTTGCCAAAACGTTTCAACAAGTGCGGCGTTCTGATTGGCCCTTCCATCACAATCCAAAAACCAGAGCCATTCTCCGCGTGCCTCTGTACTGAGTCGGTTGCGGGATGCCGAACGGCCTTCGTTTTTTGTGTTTTCAAGGTAGCGTACAGCGGCAAATTGACTCACCAATGCGTTGTTGACTGCTTTAATTTGGGGCGAAGAGCCATCATCGAGCAGCACAATTTCAAACGGCAAATTCAATCGCGTGCATTGGACATTGAGTTCCGATACCAATGCTTCCATACGGTAATTGAAGACCGGAATCAGAATCGAAAGCATGACGTTTACAGTAAATCAGAATCGATTATGCTACCGCCATCGCATTTCAGCGTGCGTGCACGATGCAATTCAAATAGGGTAAGATCGTGCGTGGCCACCAAAACGGCGCAGCCCCCTTCGGCAATATCGAGCAGCAGTTGCAGAATTTCGGCTGTCGTTTCGGGATCAAGATTCCCGGATGGTTCGTCGGCGATGATTACCTGCGGATTATTCATCAGGGCACGTGCAATTCCTAGGCGTTGCTGTTCTCCTCCCGAAAGTTGATGTGGCAATTTATGTTTTTTGGTTCCTAGGCCTACCTTCGCCAGAACCTCCTCAATTTGCATGTCCATTTCGGCTTTCGAATTCCAGCCGGTCGATTTCAGTACGAACCGCAAGTTTTCTTCAACGTTCCGATCCATGAGCAACTGAAAATCCTGAAAGATGATTCCCAGTTTTCGACGCAAAAATGGTATATCTCGTGTTTTAATGGTACTTAATTGATAACCAGCAATCGATATCTCGCCTTGTTTCAGCGGTAAATCGGCATACAAGGTGCGCAACAAACTACTTTTTCCCGAGCCGGTTTTCCCTATCAGATACACAAACTCACCTTTGCGCATCTTTATATTTAAATTCGATAGAACTAAATTATCTCCCTGAAAAATAGAAACATCCTGCAAGTCGACTACTGCTTCAGCATTCATTTCAATCAATTTTTAACACTTTTCCAAAAGGAATTTCTTCAATCAATTTCAATAATTCATCGCGTCGCTCACCCAAGCCAATTTTTTCGAGCGATTTTTCTGGTCGATCTACTCTGAAATAGGCCTTGAGTGTGAAGTCATCGTCGCGAATCTGAATGTAATCAGGGATTTTAGCTTTTCCTTTTATCTTGAGAATGTACATTCGCGTGTTTTAGGTTGGCAATATACCAAAATGTCGATTTTTCAAAACAGATGCTTTTACGAAGCTTTCAACAAATCTAACGAACAATTGTGCTTTACAATCTGTCTGTCAATAACAATAATTGCATAAGTCAATATGGTTTTTCGTTGCCAACCATGAACAGCATCGTGTTTCCTTTCCCCAGCATCCATTGGTATTTACAGTTCTAGTGTTGTGTTTAAGTGTGAAAATGGATTTAGCGGATTAACCTTTTATGTATACTCTCAACCACACGCATATGTGGTGCTTTCATGCGCTTCATCCAATCTATCATTCAACAACAGCGAGAAAATCAACGGGAAACACGTGTCCCCGCCCTGCTTCAAGTTCCGAAATATATGTTCACTAACAAAGCACTATTTTCCAACCAAACTATGAACAGGCGTGTTGGTAAAAATTATACGTTTAGCGATTTTGAAACGGCTATTGGCTTGCGATTTTGTAGCTTCGCCCTTAGGGTAGGGGGGATAGGATTCCTACAAAATCAATCGATACCAGTCAACTCAATTTTACCAACAGTCGGTTAACTCAATACGAAATTTGGTATAAAAAAGGCGTAAAATTCAATCGATTTTACTTTCTGTTTGATGATTTGCTTAAGCTCTGAAGAAATTATTGGGGATTAAGAAGCAGCATCCAGATTCCACATCCAACGGTTTGTGGGTGAGGCGATGTTATCGCTTTACTCGCACTGTACAAGTCAAGATGCAATAAGTCAAATTTATGCAACCAAGCTTTAACAGGCTAAGAACCCTGGAATTTTGGCAACACGCTGTTCTGCCTCGTGCCTTTTGTTTTATTTAAGTAAGGCTCTCTTTTCTTCTCGAGATCTCTTTTTGTCGGTGAGAGATTTTGAGTTCGCTTTTTTCTTTTTGAAATATGAGCTCAAGGCTCTTTCTTCTTCAGCCGTTAATGAACCTAATCCACCAATAAAGTCCAAATCTGTTTCTGATTTCCTTGTTCTCATTTTATTTATTTTTGAAATATTTGTTTATTAATTTCAGCGCAGTATTCGTCTCAATTATCATGATTCGGCCTCCAAAATGAATTGCACCGAGAGTTTTTTCATAGTGTTCTATGAGTTGTGTCTTTGAAAGAAAGGATACATTCCCTTTATGTCCTCTTTGAAAAGATAACTTGCAAGCAAACGCTACCAAATTTCCAGCTACTCCTGTATAAATCTTATTTTTCCCTTTGTTGAATGGAGCACTCTCGACCAGATGCATATAAACATGGTCTTCTTTCACTTCTAGACTTACTAAGCCTTGGATGATATTCTGATTATTTACAATAGTCAGTTTGAATACATCTCTCGCTGGTTCTTTAAACTCGACACGCCAGTTAAAATCCCATCCGTTCTTCTTAGTGACTGATTTCAAATCCTTGAGCGTAATAACAGAAACTTCTGTTGCAAAACTATCGCCAGTTACCACATTTTCAATGGAATTGGTTAGCTTGTCAATAATGAAGTCTAAGCCATCAGAGGTGTTCCTTTTCACAATCTCAATTTACGAAATCTACTAGTGTTTCCAAAAATATTCATGTTGCGCGGGAGGCATGTGGTATAACGTTCTAATAGGCAAATTAATTCTAATCACTATTCAACCAAGTCCCTGGGAACGAATTATCACTTCTTGCCCATAATCAGGATTGAATCTAATTGCTACCTGCGGCTCCTTGGCCATGGCCTCCACCCCGGTTGCCTTTGAATCGACGTTTCTTGTTGCGCGGCTGCTCTCCCGAACCAGGTTTAGGCGCGGAGCCGTGTTGCGGACGATTTCCCTTTCCTTTTCTATGTCGGTTACGACCTTTCTCATCGCTAACAGGCTTAAATTCGGGACCGGCATCAAATCCTTCCGGCAGTGCTAACTTGTCTACACTGCGTTCGATCATGGCTTCGATGCGCATAAACCGGCGCACATCGGCATCAGACACCAAGGTAATGGCTTCGCCTTTCGTTTCGGCTCGCGCAGTGCGTCCAATGCGGTGCACATAATCTTCCGGATCGCCCGGTACATCGT
>CAZVHF010000164.1:0-5517 GCA_964627105.1 uncultured Chitinophaga sp. | reverse complement strand
TCAAAAGAAGCCTGAATATCTGCATTATACAAACGATTATAATTGATTGTATCGTTAAACGCTCCTCCAGCATTGAATACAGGAACTGGATTAGCTAAATCCAACTGATCGATGTGGCGGTTGGCTAACTGGCGCATAACAGACCAAAGGCGATTCGGCCCGATGAAATAGCTTCTGTCTGTGCGCTGTTCAACCTCAAGACCAAAGGCAATCTCATGTCCTTTGATATCACCGGAAGCAGAACCGACTATACGAATTTGCTCGTTGTTGTTTTTCTGCCAGCCATCCCAATTGTAACCGGTATTGTAGTAAAGCGAATAAACAGCATCGGCATTATCGCCATTTAACAAACCGCCATTTTGAATAACTTGCGAGAAGTTCTCGAAATTACCATCAGTAAATCCGGCGTTTTGATTATAATATTGTTCGGTGTAATTAGTAGTTAAAGGATTCAAATCACCTGGTTGAAACGAAAACAATGTATCGCGGAAACCATTTTGAAGGAATCCAAGCAATACGTTTCCACCGATTGTGTCGATTCCAAATCCATACGAAGGAATTTTGTAGGTCTGAAATTTACCTACATAGCCATAATTGAAGAAGTTTTCACGATGACGGTCGTTGTAACGCTGAATCTCCTCGCTGGTATAATCGGCTTGTACTGTGTAGTAAAAGTTTTTAAAGTTGCTGGCCGATTTTTCCTGCTCGGCTGCATTTCCACCAAAGCGTTGTGTAAATTTCACATATCCGCGATACGTATTGTCGATTCGACGTGGATTATTCTCTGCATTAAACATCGAGAATGTGTATATAAACTCATTGCGGTTAAAATAATCCCAAGTTCCCCCAATGGTTAAATTTGAAGACTCACCAAGTCGGAAATCAATTTTACCAGCCAAGCTAACGCGGTCTGCACTAAAGTTTTCTTTGCGCTTAACGGTTTCGAAATCGCTGGCCCGAACGAATTGTGCATTTTGAACGTTACCAACACCTAGCGGAGCGCGGCGAAGAGGATTTTCGGCAATCTCGGCTAATTTATCTTTTTTAAGGCGTGTTATTCCAACTGCAGATGGATCACGATCGGCCTCACGCGAAAGTTCACCTGCAAGGAAGAACCCAATATAAGGTTGTTTTGTACCGTCAGCTTTTGTTCTTGAAGCGATTGGCCCGGTAACATTAAGCCCCAAAAGGTTATACCCAAATCCATCAACCGAGCGAACCAATTCCACACCGCCATTAAATTGAGGCGAAGGACCACGAGTTGTGATACTGATAACCCCACCGGTAGCATCTCCATACATAGCAGGAACGCCACCAGTGATAATCTGAATTTGCTCGATACCTTGCTGAGGAACGGTTGTAGAACCGCGAACTTTGATACCATCGACAAAGTAAAACGTTGCATCTTCACGTGAACCGCGAACGTTAATACCATCACCTTCATCGGCTTGTGTTACACCGGCAGTTGTAGCCGCCACAGATTGCACGTTTCGGGTTGGAAGCGCATAAATTTCCTCTTTGGTTACCGTTTTTCCTTGATAGTCGTCGATAAGCGGAACATCATATTCTACCACCTCAAAGGTTTTGATTTCCACAACCGAACTTTCAAGTTTCACATCAACGGTTGTAATCTTTCCCGCCGAAATAACCACGCCGGTCGTCTTAATTGGCTTGTAACCAACGTACGTAGTTTTAACCTCGTATGAACCGGGATTAATCGGCTTAATCTGGTATTCGCCATTGAAATTGGATTGCCCTGCGCCTGCCTGAATTCCTCCGCTTTCAACAACGATGTTTGCGAAAGGAATAGGCTCACCAGTTTTTGAATCCTTAATGGTTCCTTTCAAAGTTCCAGCACCTGCCTGCGAAAATGCTGCAGCAGAAAATGTGAGAACTCCGAGAATGCTTAGGTAAATGCGTCTTACCATAGAATATGATGTTAGAAAGTACACTATTTTTTCAAGGTTGCTAAGATAGAAATTGAATCATTCGGGTATTAAATTTTCTTAAAAAAATGATAATAAACTCATAATAAGATTTATAAAATCAATTCAGGCGCCATAATATAGCTGTCAGACATAATTTCTTTTCGAAGCTTATATCAAAATTGCGGCGGAAAGATTGAAAGTAAAAAGACAAATTGAATGGGGTGTCGGAAAAAATCTAATTGAACCGACGCCTGCGCTTATTTCGATTTAGCTTGTCTGATTTCTTCTTCGCTCGCTTCATACGTTTTTTAGTAGCCTTATCCTGAATTCCTAAGTGCCTCTTTTTAAGCTCCTTTTCGGCTTCTTTCTTTTTCTTAATCTCAATCTCCTTCTTTTTGCGAAGCTCTTTCTGTTGCTGTTTTCTGCTTTTGGGTTTTTCCTGAGCATGAATGCTGACCGCACTAAAAAGCAACATCAAGAAAACCCAGATCAGGTTGCGAACTATTCTCATGCGACAAATTTACAAATCGTAGAATGCGTTGCCGAAGATCGTAAAATTCGAAGCAGAAAGCACTTTAATGCTGCATATAAAGGTTATTTTCGCAGGATGGAAAACGACGAAAGGTATATGAAAGAAGCGCTTACAGAAGCGCGAAAAGCCTTAGCTACTGATGAAGTTCCCATTGGATGCATCGTTGTCTGGAAAGAACGCATCATTGCCCGTGCTTTTAACAGAACCGAACAGTTAAACGATTTTACTGCGCATGCAGAAATGCAGGCTTTTACATCTGCATCTGAGTTTCTTGGAAATAAATACCTCAACGAATGCACCTTGTATGTTACCCTCGAACCTTGTGTAATGTGTTCTGGTGCGGCTTTCTGGACGCAACTTGGACGTATCGTATATGGTGCAAAGGACATTAAACGTGGAATCTCAGGATTTTCAAACCGGATTCTTCACCCCTCAACTGAGATTATCGGTGGAATTCTTGAAACCGATTGCGCCGAATTACTCACTCATTTTTTTAAGCAAAAACGCAATAAGCGCTAACCTTTAACTTAAAATTAAGTAAGACATAATCTGTCTGTAGGTTTAACCTTCGATTTTTGCAGCTGTTTATGCTCCGTGTCTTGGTTTGTTTTTGTAGTCTGGGAATTTCATTTCTGCAGGCACAAGTTGTAACACTTGCTTACCAAAGTTTCGAAGGCAATGCTGCCGACACCTGGAATTTTACAGCGCCTTTTCAGAATGCCGCATTGCCACAAGTACCGGTTGGAGCCGCGAATTATGGTGTTGAATACGCTAAAACCGGCCTAAACAGCATGCGAATAGGTGGTGGTTCTACTACGTGTGGAACAGCAAACTCGCCTAACTGTCTTATTAATTCTGCAGTTGGTGGAAGTTGTTCCGATAATTTGAATGGGAACCAACTGACTATGGCAGTTGTGAATATTGGATGTTATTATGATGTTCAAATTTCGGTATCCTACCGAAGTCATACTTTCTGTGCATCAGGAGGAACTGGGTTTGATAACGACGACCGAATATTTTTTGAAATAAGCGAAAATGGTTCGCCTTTTTCAATCGCTGCTACAGTTTCAGGTTTTAACAATTGCTCATGGAATTATTTAAGCAGCCCTGTGGTGTGTAACTCTATTCCTCAGTTAACAAATCCATTTGTTTACAATGTACCACCCGGAAGGAGTACGATTTCGCTTCGTGTACGCTTGCAAATTAACCGCTCTGATGAAGTACTATACCTCGATGATATTAAAATTACCGGCAAATTCGGTGGGGACTTCAGTTATCCCGCATTAAGCTGCGATGCCTATGAAAGTCCTTTTCCACCTTTGATTCCTTCGTTTAATATTGCACAGGTGGGCGGTGACGGCCTTGGACTTTTTTCTTCAAGTCCTCTGGGCCTTTCCTTAAACGCTTTTAGTGGCAATATCATTCCGGGCCTTTCCGCGCCCGGAACGTACAACGTTACGTATTCGCGCTTTGGTCAAGCATGTTTCTCAACTCCGATTGTAATTGAACCTATTACAACAACGCCCATTTTTCATGATTGATTTTGTGTAATTTCGGCTGTGGCTTCTTCAAAGGCATTGACCATTTTACAGGCGCTCGAGCAAATGAAACGCTTTTGTGCCTACCAGGAACGGTGCATCAGCGATGTACGGCAAAAGTTATATAAAGATGGCTTTCGCGGCGATGAAGCCGAATGGGCGATCGCCGAATTGATTTCCGAAAACTATTTAAACGAGGAGCGATTTGCCCGATCCTTCGCCCGTGGTAAATTTCGCATCAACAAATGGGGACGCGTTAAAATTGAAATCGAATTACGCCGTCGCGCAGTAAGCTCAGGAAACATTCGGCGAGGCTTATCGGAAATATCCGACACGGCTTACGAAACTTGCTTGCGCGATCTTATCAAAAAACTGGGGGGACTCGAAGCAAGCGATAAGACAAAATTAAAAATCAAACGCAGCCTGATGCAACGCGGTTTTGAACCCGAATTGATTTCGCGGTTCATAAAAATGCAAAGCGAAGATGAATTTTAGCCGGGCAAGGCGCTCAGGATATCCTGAAAAATAGCAATAAACAAGCTCAGGAAAATACCGGTAAACACCACGAGGTTGAATGCCACATTGGCTTCAATGCGTTCTGGGATTTGCCCTTCGTTGTTGAATGCATACACCACTGGCCTAAAGTAGTAATACACGCCAATGAGCGAACCTAAAATTGCCAGAATTACGGCCAGCACCAAATTGCTATTGAAAGCTGTTAGGAATGCCAAATATTTTCCGAAAAAGCCTGCCAATGGTGGAATACCGGCCAGCGAAAACATGGAAACTACCAAGGCGGTGGTAAGCAGCGGATTGTTTTTCGCCAATCCTTTGAACTGATCAACAGGCAGTTCGTTTTGCGACCCGCTTAGAGCAATCAGCACTGCAAAACCGGTTACCGAGGCAACGGCATAGGCTGTAGAATAATAGAAAATAGTGGGTGCCGATAATTCATTCAAGGCTGCCATCGGTAAGAGCAGATAACCTGCATGCGCAACACCCGACCAGGCCAGCATTCGCTTCGCTTCATTTTGCATTACAGCCGAAATGTTGCCAAGAAGAATACTTAATACAGCTACAATCCAAATAGTTGGATACCACAAACCATCAACACCCGAAAAACAGGAATCAAACAATTTGTAAAACGCTGCAATGGCTGCAGTCTTTACCACCGTTGCCATAAATGCCGTTATCAGCGTTGGAGCGCCCTGATATACATCGGGCGACCAAAAATGGAAGGGAACAGCACCGAGCTTGAAACAAAATCCAATTAATACAAGCAAAATTCCCGTGTTAAATAAAGTGGGCGTTTGCTCGCTTGAATTCACATAATCTGCAATTACCGCGAGGTCGAAACTATTGCATACGCCATAAATTAGGGTAATTCCAAATAAAAGAACCCCCGAAGCAAAAGCGCCCATCAGGAAATACTTGAGCGAGGCTTCGTTCGAACTTAGGTTCAGTCGGCGGCTTCCGGCCAAAATATAGAGAGCAATCGAAAGAATTTCAATGCCGATAA
>CAZVHF010000163.1:0-5526 GCA_964627105.1 uncultured Chitinophaga sp. | reverse complement strand
CAAATTTGGCGGGCTTTGGAAAAAGGAATACTTTTGTGCCCCGTTTGGAAATACAAACCAAAAGCGACAGACAAAAATAGAAATTCCCGCGCTGCAAATGCCGGATAAAAACACAGCCCCAAAATCAATATCCCATGTCAAATACCACCGAACTTAGCACAGCAAAAGCACGTGATGTAGCTTCCGCTCTTAGCGGCATGGAAGCCGGAGGCCACGAACAGGTAGTTCATTTTTACGATCAGGCTACCGGATTAAAAGCAATCGTAGCGATTCACAATACGCATCTCGGCCCGGCTCTCGGTGGCACACGTATGTGGACTTACAAAACAGAGGAAGAAGCGTTAACCGATGTATTGCGTCTTTCGCGCGGTATGACCTACAAGGCCGCCATTACCGGTTTAAATCTGGGTGGAGGTAAAGCGGTAATTATTGGCGATGCCAAAACACAGAAATCGGAAGCCCTCTTGCGTCGATTCGGCAAATTCGTTAACGGATTGGCCGGGCGCTACATTACGGCCGAAGATGTAAACATTGGAACGCGCGATATCGAATACATTGCGATGGAAACCAAACACGTAACCGGCTTGCCCGAGATTTTGGGCGGCGGTGGCGATCCTTCGCCCGTTACGGCCTATGGTGTATTTTTAGGGATGCGCGCTTCGGCAAAGGAAGTGTATGGCAACGAAAGCATGGCCGGAAAAAAAGTACTCGTTCAGGGTGTCGGTAAAGTAGGGCAAAGTCTGGTTGAGCATCTGGTAAAGGATGGCGCCAAAGTATGGATTAACGATATCAATGCCGATAATCTCAGCACCGTTACCAACAAAGTATCGGGTGTTACCATAGCCGATGCCGAAACCATGTTCGACCTTGATATGGATATTTACGCGCCATGTGCATTGGGAGCTTCGGTAAATAGTGCTTCGCTCGAGAAACTGAAGTGTGCTATCATCGCCGGGGCTGCCAATAACCAGCTTGCCGATGAAGATCTGCACGGAAAAATGTGCAGCGAAAAAGGCATCCTGTATGCGCCCGATTTTCTTATCAATGCCGGTGGATTAATCAATGTTTCGATTGAACTCGAAGGCTATAACCGCGAGCGCGCATACGCTAAAACAGAGCGTATCTTCGACGCTGCAAGCAATGTGTTTAGCATCGCCAAGCGCGAAAATATTCCAACCATTCAGGCTGCAAAACGTTTGGCCGAACAACGCATCGAATCAGTTGGACGCATCCGTCTTTCGTTTTAAGGTATGCTCAACAGAAGGCACATCCGCGAAAAAGTTCTAAAAACACTTTACGCCTTTTTCCAATCAGGAAATACCGAAATCCAAGTCGGAGAAAAGGAGTTGTTTCATAGCATCGACAAGGTTTACGATGTGTATCTTATTTACATTTCGCTGCTTTCTGAGTTTAGGGATGCTGCCGAAACACTTATTCATGAGCGCAAGCAAAAGCATCTGCCAACTGCCGAGGATTTAAACCCAAGCCTTCATTTTGTGAATAACCGAATCATTGAAGCAGTAAGCCGCAATACCGCCCTGAATCAATTACTCGAGAAAAACAAAATTAACTGGACCGGTCAGCAGGATTTGATTCGCAAGCTGTTTATGCAGTTTCGCAACGAAGAACAATTTACTACTTACCTGAGCAAACCTGATGTAAATTTTGAGGACGACCGCGAGATTGTTTTCTGGATTTACGAAACCATTGTTTTTCCATCCGAGCTTATTCGTCAATTGTTGGAAGAACGCAGCATTTACTGGCTCGATGAGATTGAGTTGATGCAGAGTGGTGTGCTGAAAACCATCAAGCAGATTAAGACAGAAAACGCATCACAGTTTACGCTGCTTCCACTGCAAAAAGAATCAGACGAAGACCGGAAGTTTGCAAAAGAATTATTCCGTTTAACTGTTTCGCATAGCGATGAATTTGAGGAGGAAATCTCCAAGCGGGCTGCGAATTGGGAGATTGAGCGCGTGGCGAAAATGGATATCATTTTAATGAAAATGGCCCTCTGCGAATTGAGCCAGTTTCCTTCGATTCCGGTGAAAGTAAGTCTCGATGAATACATCGAACTGTCGAAAGATTATTCGAGTCCGCAGAGCAAGAATTTCATCAATGGTATACTCGACAAAATTGTAGCCGACTTCAAGCGCGACAACCGCATTCGAAAGATAGGAAGAGGTTTGGTGGAATAAAATTCGTAAGATTTATTCTTATGGAAGTTATTCTGAAAAAGACTTCTAACGAAATATATCGGCAGGCGATAAATGAAATACTAATTCCTTGCGAATGATTGATTCGTCACGTGTTAACCTGAGAAGTATTTTCTATAAATTTGTTTAAATCATCTGAAAATGGAGAATAACATTTCGCGCATTACGATAAACCAATCGATTTGTCATGGAAAGCCAACAATAAGAGGCTTACGCTATCCAGTCGAAAATATGCTAGAACTGCTTGCTTCAGGAATGACAATTGAAGAACTTCTAGATGACTATCCTGATTTGGAAAGAGAAGATTTCCTTGCATGTATGAATTATGCATCTAAACTAATACAAGTTAAGAGCATCTATAAAATCGCATCGTGAAATTTATAATTGATGCACAACTGCCTAAAAATCTATCTGAACTTATAAAATACAGGGGTTTTGATTCTATCCACACGTTGGAATTACAAAATCAAAATTCAACTTCAGATAATGATATTACCAAACTCGCATTGGAACAAAATAGAATTGTCATAACAAAAGATAATGATTTTGTTGAGTCATTTTTAGTGAAATCAGAACCTCACAAATTAATCCTGATTCGAACAGGTAATATTCCAAATAAAGAACTCTTACAGATTTTCGATGATAATTTAGGACTTATCCAAGAGCTACTTTCTAGAAGTAACTTATTGGAAATTAGTCGAACAGAAATCGTCGAACACGGTTAATCTTCTTGATTTTTTGAAATCCATAATTAGGATCTGCTGCGCGGTCTGTCTAACGAAATGATTAAGACTTTAAAAGGTTATCTGCGCTACGGTTTGATAAGATATGTTTCCGCCCCCGGCGGATCTTGATTTGAAGTAATTTAGGCTCGGAATAGATTTCCTAATGCATATTCTGGTTTAAACCACTCAAATTAAATTCATTGAGTGTTTTTAAGTAGGCCTAAGTAAAATTCAAATTAAATTGAGGTTTGCTCACAAGCTTCAACTATAGCCTCTTTTATAATCAAACATGCTTCAATAATTTCTTCGTCCGTAATCACCAAGGGCGGTGCAATACGCAGGCAATTGTCGGCAAACAGAAACCAATCGGTAATCAATCCCTTACGATAACAGGCTTCCATCGTTTTCAAGACTTCGGCATTACTCTTCATTTCAGCAGCCAGCATGAGTCCCCTGCCATGAATAGTTTTTATTCCCGGATGCATTAAATTTTCACGAATCAAGGCCTCCTTGCGTTCCACATGTTCGATAAGGTTTTCGTCCAAGATGGCATTCAGGCTTGCCAATGCAGCTGCACAGGCCAATGCATTTCCGCCAAATGTGGTAATATGACCCAAGACAGGATCGTGGCTCAGTTTGCTCATCAATTCAGAAGAAGCAACGAATGCTCCAATGGGAATACCCCCACCCATGCCCTTGGCCATGAGTAAAATATCGGGGACGATGCCGTAATGTTCGAAGGCGAAGAGCTTCCCCGTTCTGCCAAATCCGCTTTGAATTTCATCGAGGATGAGCAATGCACCCATATCGAGGCAACGTTGTGAAAGTGATTGCAGCCAAGCCATAGCGGGCACATTGGCTCCGGCTTCGCCCTGAATGGTTTCTGCAATTACGCAGGCCGTTGCTTCGTCGATCGCCTCGAGTGATGCAAAATCGTTGTACTTCAAGAACCCAATATCGGGCAAGAGGGGACCATACCCTTGTTTAAAGTAGTCTGATCCCATCACACTCAGCGCACCATGTGTACTGCCATGATAAGCATTGTGAAACGCAAGTATCTTGGAACGTTTGGTGGCACGTTTGGCAAGCTTTAATGCGCCTTCGGCAGCTTCGGCACCCGAATTCACGAAGTAAACCGACTGCAGCGGTTCGGGTAAAAGTGAAGCGATTTTTTGGGCAAGCTGCACCTGCGGACCCTGAATAAATTCGCCATACACCATTACATGCAAGTATTTCTCCGATTGCTCGCGTATGGCCTCGATAACTTTGGGATGTCGATGTCCGGTGTTGCTTACGGCAATGCCCGAAATAAAATCGATGTAGGCTTTCCCGCTTTGGTCAAAAATGTAAATACCTTCGGCATGCGACACATCGAGCATCGGCGGCGCGGGCGATGTTTGCGCAACATGCCTCAGAAACAATGAACGAATTGAGAGCGCGGCGCTATTGGGGTTTGTCATGAAATCAATACGGAGTTACACCGCTAATATAGCCACTCGTAGGGCGCATGCTTATCACCGGAATCGACGAATGATTCACCACCTGTTGTGCGTAAGGCCCCATGAAAAACCCAGTGGTATTGGTTTCCTGTTCGTTCATAATTACGATCAGGTCGGCACCTTTTTCTTCGGCAAAATCCATCGTTGCGGTTGCTATATTGCTGCAGAATAGCGTGGTGGCGGTGAATTTGATTTCGCGTTCGGTTAAATAATCTTCTACTTGCTTCATTTTCATCCTAAACTTCGCATTTAGGTCGGCATCGTCGTGGTCGTGTGAGCGCAATCCGCAAATATGCAATTGAGCATTATAGGAGTTTGCCAGTCGGATGGCCAAACCTATTTTTTCGCGCGAGTGAAAGGAATTGTCGATGGGTACAACGATATTTTCGAACCCAATTTTTTGCGCACTTCTTTGCACCGAAAGCACCGGACAGCCGGCCTCCGAAACGATGCGAAAAGCATTGCTGCCCATAAAAAATTCGCGGATGCCACTTACGCCATGGGTGCCAAGAATGATAATGTCGGCATCCAGATCGTTCGCCATGCGTACCACTTCATCGCGTACACTGCCATAAGCCACCTTAGCTAAAACCTTCATTCCATATTTCGACTTTAGCGATTCAACATACGCATCGAGCTTTGCTCCTACTGCTCCGCTTAACTTAACATTAAACGCCTCGTCATCGTGTGTTATCTCGGGCAGATTCGCCTTGAATGCATAGGAAGTTACAACATGCAATAAAATAATTTCGGCATCGGTTAATTTTGCCAGATGAGCGGCATGCTCGAGTGCCAAATCGGCTGTTTCAGAGAAATCTGTAGGGATGAGTATCCGTTTAACATCGAGTTTAAGCATAACGTGGTGCGTTTGGGTTTGCACTTCTAAACTAGGTATTTTTTACCACAAAAAACAAAAATTGTCGAAAAGGAAGAAGCCTCCCATGAATTGAATGAAACAAACCACTTTGCCGTCGGCGGAATAATCAAGTTGAATAGACAAAACCTCTGCCGGAAAACTTGGAATTTTTGCCAGAAATTTTTCGGTGTATTTGTCCGAAATTGCCTTTAAAACAATGAAATTGTCGT
>CAZVHF010000162.1:0-5529 GCA_964627105.1 uncultured Chitinophaga sp. | reverse complement strand
GAGGAAAACGGAGAATTATTCGAACCCGCAGCCGACAAGGTCTACAGGCATCCAACTTTTTACGATTTGCCCGACGAAATCAAACACATGTAATTCTTATTTATAAACTACCCCAAACGCATGAAACGAATTATTTTTGGCGTTTCTTTTAGCTTATGCCTTTTAAATGTAAGTTCGGCGCAGGAGAAATCCACCACCAATTTACCGGATATCGATAAAATTGAATTTAAGCCAACGCGCTATTTCATTAGTTCGTATGGTTCCGGGAATTCTATTTACCGCGATTTTGCAACATCACCCTTGTTCTACCGCGGACCGCTATTTTCTGTCCAAATGGCCTGGCAGTCTAATCGGTTAAAAAGTATGCGTCAATGGACTTTCCTCACGAATTTTTCGCCTACGTCTGTTCAGCTTGCCGATGATCAAAGCTATAAAACAAAAGCGGGAGGTGTGTTTTCAAGTTCTTCCATTGGCTACAACTATATGCGGCCACTTTCGCAATTAACACGCGGCAAGTTTAGCTTTGCAGCGGGCGGTATGTGGCTCAATACGTTTAACTTCCGATTAAATCAAGCTTTGGGTAACAATGCTGTTGGTATCGAGTTTTTTAGCAACATCATGGCATCGGGCTCTGTTAAGTACGATGCAAGTCACGATAAATCGGGTCGGCGTTACATCCTCAAGTACCTTTATTATACGCGTAAACCGCGTAACCAGCATTTCTCATTGCAATTCAATGCCGGACTGCTGAATTGGAATTACCGGCCCGGATATGCTTACAAAGAATTGCCAGAACTCGATGGAAGCAAAACCAATCCGCTAACGCTCGTATTATCGGGGTTTGACTGGAAACTTAATGGTTACCGATTTGGTTCAGAACTCAGCTTTACGCGTTTCAAGCAAAATGGTAACGCTGTAAAATGGTCGTATTGTTGGGATGTTTTGCATGCTCCCGGACGATTCGAGCCCTTCCAGATGGCCATGCACCGCTTTCAGTTATCACTTCTATTTAACCGCAATTGATTATGAAAAAGTTTCTTTATACCCTGTTGCCTATTGCTTCACTCGCGCTTACATCGTGCGAAAAAATATTATTTGAGGAAGATAAGGCGAGCACCGATCCATTGACCAATTTCGAATACCTGTGGAGCGAGGTGGATAAAAAATACAGCTATTTTGATATCAAAGGTATCGACTGGGATGCCGTTAAACAACGATATCAGGATTCGATTCGCACCGATATGAGCGAAGAGGAGTTATTCCGCATTTTGGGTGCTATGTTGAATGAACTGCGCGACGACCACACCAACCTGGTTTCGCCCTTCAATGTTTCGGTTTACAATGTGGCGCTGAAACACGAGCCCAATTACAACGAACGCACCATTCGCGAATATTACCTCCCCGAAATGATGTATACCGGTGCCTTCTCTCATAATTTCATCGGCGATTCGATTGCATATCTTCGGTATGGAAGTTTTATGTCGGCCGTTACCAATGAAGACCTCGATTTTATTTTAACACGCTATGCCAATACGAAAGGCCTGATTCTCGATTTACGCGAAAATGGTGGTGGAAATGTGTTCAATATTCCGCTCATTCTCGAGCGATTTGTAGAAACACGAACTCTTGCGGCTTATTCGCAGACACGCAATGGGCCGGGACGCAATGATTTTTCGGCCGAAACCGGATTTTATTATAATCCCTACGATGGCATACGGTATACCAAACCGGTAATGGTTTTGGTTGATCGTGGCTCCTACAGTGCAACGACGTTCTTCTCGCTCTCGACAAAAGCAATGGACAACATCAAGCTTGTTGGCGATACAACGGGTGGGGGAGGAGGCTTGCCGAATGGCGGTCAGCTGCCCAACGGATGGACTTACCGATTCAGTATCACACGCCTCCTCGATCTTGAAAAACAGAATTTCGCCGAAAGTGGAGTTCCACCAGATGTGAATGCCTCATTCAATTGGTCCGACTTAACACGCGATGAAATTCTGGATAGGGCTATCGAAGAAATCAATCAATAAAGGCGATGGAAAATAAGCTGGTACATTACATTCTGGGTATTGCCGATAGCAATCTTATTTTGGGACAGCGCCTTGGCGAACTTTGCGGTCATGGACCGAACCTCGAAACCGACATTGCTTTAACCAACATCAGCCTCGATTTATTTGGGCAGGTGCGCAGTTATTACCAGTATGCAGCCTCAATTCTTGGTGGTGAAGCTACCGAAGACTCGCTCGCATTTTTGCGTTTGGAGCACGAATACCGGAGTGCCATTCTCTGCCAGTTGCCCAATACCGATTTTGCATACGTAATTGTTCGGCAGTTCCTTTTTGATGCGTATCACCTCTTGCTTGTTGAATCGCTCGTTAAAAGCAGCGATGAAACACTTTCGGCCATTGCTCAAAAAGCAGTGAAGGAGGTGCGTTACCACCGTCGTTTTTCGTCCGACTGGCTGTTTCGTTTAGGCGATGGTACCGAAGAAAGTCATCGACGGGCACAGGAAGCCTTAAACAATCTGTATATTCACGCCGATGCGTTGTTTTTTATGGATGAGCAGGATAATGCCGTGGCAGCATCGGGCGCCGGTGTAGATTTGAGTCCCCTTAAAAAAGAATATTTTGCTCAAATACATGCCGATATCCAAAAGGCAACCCTCGCGTTACCCGGTGTGGATTACTTCCAAAAGGGCGGCAAGGATGGCGTTCATTCGGAACACATGGGTTACATCCTCAGCGAAATGCAATACATGCAGCGCACCTATCCCAACATGACATGGTAATTCGATTGCCACAGGGACAAGAAATCGATGAAACGCTGTATCCGATTTTGGATGCTGTTTCAGACCCCGAAATCCCGGTTTTGTCGATTGTGCAGATGGGTGTAGTTCGAAAGGCGACGCTTGAGGATGGAATTGCACATATAGAAATTACGCCAACGTATAGTGGTTGTCCGGCGATGGACGTAATTGGTGAAGATGTTCGTAAAGCTCTGAATAAAGCGGGTTTCGAGGCCGAGGTTAAGCTCGTGCTATCGCCGGCTTGGACCACCGACTGGCTGAGTGAGCAGGCACGCGCAGCATTGTTCGAATATGGTATCGCACCACCTCTTGAAGCCGATGCCGATAAAGCGGTATTGAGCGGAGTAGAACGCATGGTGGTTTGTCCGCAATGCAAAAAAAGCAATACCAAGATGATTTCACCATTTGGTTCAACTGCATGTAAAGCCTTGTTTCGTTGTTTAGATTGTTTAGAGCCCTTCGATTATTTCAAATGTTTGAAATAGGGTTTAAATTATGCAGTTTTAAAATCCTAAAATACAGGTAATCAGGATTTTGTGGAGAGTGGTTTTGGGGTCCGCCACTCCTCCTCCCCATACGGCAAAGTTACGACTCAAGCGTCACGCCAGTCGTATATAAACGTTTAAAAACGTTTGTCTTGTAATTCTTTGATTTGTCGATGTTTATGGTTTTTAAATTGATCCGTAATTGGTAATTTGGTGGATTGAGATTAAATGAACGCTTTCAAAATGAGTTTGGTAAGTTTTCAGCACGTAAAGTCTTTAAATTACAAACACGCTTGTTTATATGTCAGTTCAAAAAAGGTGCTTGGATTGTGAATAGCAATTACGAAACTTTCAACTGGGCTGGATTATTCCATCCCTTAGAATTTGCAATTTCACGATTATCGAATTTTAATTGATGCGGTAGGTAGTATCAGAAACATCAAAATTCAATTCCACAGCAATCAATTCACTACGAGAATGGTGCCCTGGTGGTTTTCGTCTACTATAGTTCCGCAACTCGATTTGTAGGCTACCGTGTAGAAGTACATTCCCGCAAGCGTTTCTGGCGTCGTTGTCCAGAATTTCTTGCCCTCTTCTTCTGAGTCAAAAACAAGTTGTCCCCATCGGTTAAATACAATCAAGGAGTATGTGTCGAAGATTTCGGTTATATCAAAATCGGGCTTTGATGGTAAAAATGGTCGCCAGAAATCATTCAAACCATCGCCGTTGGCCGAAAGTACGTTCGGAAATTGCAGTGTCTTCAAATCGATTCCCGCAAGTTCTGACTCCTTAATTTCAACACTGGCAGTATCTCTGCAACCACTCGAAACTTCTAAAATCTGTAATGTATAGGTCCCAGGGAGGGTACATGCAGGTGCTTCAATCTGACTGAACAGCGTGTCCAAACCATTTGAGGTTACAGACGACCATGTAAATTGCACTGTTTGCTCTGGACTAATTTCCACCCCTTGAATCTGAATTTCGGGGTTTGCGCACGATAATGAATCTTGCAACTCTGAAATGGAAAGCGCAATTTCGTGATTAGGAACCGCAATTTCCTGCTCAATTTCGCAACCAAGGCTATCGGTTATTTTTAACACGTAAAGACCCGAATCTAGACCTGTTCCGCTAGTTTCGTCCAAATCTTCCCCATTAAGTTCAAATAAAATCGGAGCAGTACCTCCTGCCAGATAATTTACTTCAACAGCGCCATTAATACCATTGCATGCGTTGGTAACACTATATTCAAACGAAACCGGCGCAACAATGTTAATCTGAAAAGCCGTATCAACTGCATTATTGCCACAGATGTCTTCAACATTCCCCGAAATATTGGTAATCGACACCGTGTAAATCCCTTCCTCAGTTAGTCCATTTTCGAGCGAGAGAAAGAAATCAATCTGAGAAGTAGCGGCTGGATTTGAAGCGTAAACCGTGTCAAATGGAATTATAGTGCCACCCGGAGTGGTTATTGTAAAATCTTGAACCTGAACAGACGACAAAAGCAAGGCTTCACTAAACAATACATTGAAATCTTTATTGCCGCATTGCGGAACAACCGAAACCACCTCAGGAACACTCGTGTCATAAATCTGAGCCGTACTTTGCGTAAAATCGATGTTGTAACCATTTTGGCTGTTAGACCAATTCATAACTACCAAGGCAAATGTTTGGCCACTATCAACCTGCAGATCCTCGTTAAAAGCCGGCCCGTTTAAATCTCCCGGCCCGTTTGAAGTTCCGGTACCACCATTTGCTGTTGAAATTCCTGTCGGACCATTGCTTGTGAATGAACCATATGAATTGCACCCTACTTCTGGCGATGAACCATCCTGAGCTATAATTCCCGCACAACCTCCATTCGTAATATCAAAAAGCCCCCAATCATAGTCGTCGAGATCATCGGCCGGGTCTATAACAAAACTAATCGTACCCGCCTCTTGTGCCGTGAATGTATACCAAAGGCTCATGGTTTCAGTACCCTGATTACAGCCTCCTGTGAACTCATAAACATTTCCAGTTCCGGGAGGAGCTGTTTTTTCAGTATATACACCACCACATAAAACAATTGCACCTTCACAATCGCCGGTGTTTCCTTCAAGCGATTTTTTAAGACCGTGCTTCGCTTTACTTTCGCTCATTTTTTGCGCATAATGTACTTCCGTTTTATATTGTGCAACCAAATGGCCAACAAAAGCTAAACTGAGTAGGCTAAGTATAAGATGCTTCATAACCGTA
>CAZVHF010000161.1:0-5539 GCA_964627105.1 uncultured Chitinophaga sp. | reverse complement strand
CAAAGGTGAAATAATTTTTAACAGAATCTCCGTAGGCACCAAACATAAACGAATCAGGATGTAGAAGCACATCTGTTTAAAGCAGAATTATAGTCAAAATGCCTAACGCTGAAGCTATCCAGCCCCAATTTCGGTTATTCATCGTCTTAAATATATCAACCTAATTTTCGATGTTAAAATGATCTGCATCCATTCCTGCAGGAAATTGTTCTCTGAATTCGAGCAAGGCAGATTTTTTGAGGGAAACAGTTTCTACGCGATCGCCAAAGCGCTCGGTGCGTGAAATTTTCTCGCCTACGTAATCTAAAATTACCGAATCGCCCGAGTAAATAACATTGTTTCCATCGTTGCCAATGCGGTTAATTCCGGCAACATATGCCTGATTCTCAATGGCACGTGCAATGAGCAGTGATTTCCATGCAAACGAACGTTTTTCGGGCCAGTTAGCCATATAAATCAAAAGGTCGTATTCATATTTGCCTGCAATCATTCGGTTTCGCGACCAAACAGGGAACCGTAAGTCGTAACAAACTAAGGGGCAGATATTCCATCCCTTGTAATCAAAGATTAAGCGTTTGTTACCGGCCTCATAATGCTTATTTTCACCTGCCATTCTAAACAAATGGCGTTTATCGTAATAAAAATAATTCCCACCTGGTAGCATCCATACCGCCCGGTTATAATAGCGTCCATTTTCTTCCATCATTAAGGTACCAACTACGGCAGCCTGATATTTAGATGCTATATCCTGCATCCATTTCATGGCTTTACCTTCGGGCTTTTCGGCAAATTTACCCGGCTCCATGCTAAAGCCTGTGGTAAACATCTCGGGCAAGATGATGAGGTCTGTTTTTCCGTGCAAATGCTCGAGGCGCCCCCCAAACCAGGTCAAATTTTCGTCGGGCGATTGCCAGTGAATTTTGGTTTGTACCAAGGTTACATTTAAATCATTGCTCATAGGTTCATGAGTTTTTCGGCCGCCTTTTCCAGTTCATCTTCACTCTTCGCAAAACAAAATCGCAGGAATTTACTCTCCGTTTTTTTATGATAAAACACCGAAACAGGAATCGACGCTACGCCAAATTCTTTTGTTAGGCGAACGGCAAAATCGGTATCCTTTTCTTTTGAAATTTTACTGTAATCGAGCAATTGAAAATAGGTGCCTTGTGAAGGTTTAATTCCGAATTTAGTCTGACCGAAAACCTTGATGAAATAATCGCGTTTTTGCTGGTAGAATGCAGGAAGATGTAGGTATGCATTTTTGTTTTCGAGGTATTCGGCAATCGCATACTGTACCGGAGTGTTCGAGGAGAAGACGAGGAACTGATGCACTTTTCGGAATTCGGTCATAAGATTAGCCGGGCCAAGGCAATAGCCGATTTTCCAGCCAGTGGTATGAAATGTTTTGCCAAACGAAGAAACAATTAGTGAACGTTCGGCAAGTTTTGGGTAGCGTGCTACACTTTGATGTTCGAGTTTATCGAATAAAATGTGCTCGTATACTTCATCGCTGAGTACTACAATATCAGTCTTATTGGTCAGTTTTTCCAGCTTCATCATATCTGCAGCCGAAAGCGTACAGCCGGTAGGATTGTGTGGGGTGTTAATCAGAATCATCCGAGTACGCTGGTTCACCAGTTTTTGAAACTCGACCCAGTTGATGCTGAAGTTATCGGGATGCAATTGGAAGAATACCGGTTTGCCCCCTGCCAATTCAATGGCCGGAACATAGCTGTCGTAGGCTGGTTCAATAACAATCACTTCATCTCCATCGCGCACCAGAGCCGCAATTGCCGTAAACAATGCCTGCGTTGCACCCGAAGTAACGGTAACCTCCGTTTCGGGATCGTAATGTATGGAGTAAAGTTCTTCGGTCTTTCTCGAAATCGCTTCACGCAATACCTGTACACCAGGCATTGGTGCGTATTGGTTTAACGACTTGCGCATGTATTTCTCTACCAACGCAATCAACTCTGGCGAACAATCAAAGCCCGGAAAGCCCTGCGACAGATTTATGGCCTTGCACTCGAGTGCCAGCTTTGTCATCACACTAAAAATTGAAGTCTGAACAGCAGGTAATTTAGAAGTTACAATGGAGGGGAATTTGGGCATAATCTATAAAATCAGATTCTTACATAATTAGGTTCGCTAATTTTGATCGGATGTAAATTTAACCTTTCGCCGTAATTTACATTGCTATTCGCCGTACTTTTGGCAGATAAAATTTACCTGATGACTATCGCAACTAACAAGGTCGTTTCTGTTAATTATAAACTAACCGTGAGCGACGACAATTTCCAGTCTGAAGAACTGGTTGAAGAAACAGCACCGGAAAATCCATTCACCTTCCTTTTTGGAAACGGAGGCTTACTAGAGGAATTTGAAAGCAATCTGAACGGATTGAATCAAGGCGCTTCGTTTGACTTTAAAATTTCGGCATCGAATGGATACGGACATGCCTCGCAAGAAAATGTGGTACGCATTCCAATTGATGCGTTTAAGGCCCCCGGCGAAGATTTAGATACCGAAGCTGTTGCGGCAGGAAATTTTTTACCCATGGTTGATGATCAGGGCAATCACATGCAAGGATTAGTTCTTGAAGTTGGGTCAGAGTTTGTGGTGATGGATTTCAACCATCCGCTTGCCGGAAAAGACTTGCATTTCGTTGGTACGGTACTCGAAATTCGCGATGCATCGGCCGAAGAAATAGCGCACGGCCATGTGCATGGTCCGGGTGGGCATCATCACTAATTTTACTAAGGAAAAGAGTTTCGCTCAGGTTAATCTTGAAGTTTATCTAAGATTTCTGCCAACACTTTTGTTTGTTCCTGGCGTGTAAACTTTAATGCATAGCTCCGATTTGCATTCTCAACAGCAGGTCGATTTTCAAGAAATGCGTTAAAGTGCATTTTCAATATTTCCAAAGCTTCATGGCTTGTATTGGCAACAAATCCCAAGTCATACGGGCTAAAGGTTTCATCGAGCACGTCGCCGTCGCCAGGGCAAATCAATACCGGCTTGCCTAAACCAAGGTATTCGTAAATTTTGCTCGACGGAATGCCTTTCGCATCGCGGTGCGAAACCATCAATAACAAATGCGATTTGGCCTGCATCGTTAGTACTTCCGAACGCGGAATGCGCGGACTCATCCACACCACATCCTCATAACCCCGCATCAATGTTTCAACGCGCGACGCTACGTCTTTTAGAAACAAAATGCCTGGAAAGCGCAACTTTAATTTACTTCGGTGTTCGGGATGCATGTCAACCAATTGCTTGAAGGCGTCCAACACCACTTCGATTTGCTGCGAAGGATAAAGCATACCATTGTACAGAAGCGTAAATTCTTCATACGATGGCAAATTCTGGTATACGGCATAATCGTCGGGGAAGAATCCATTTTGTAGAACATGGCCGGGAACGCCGGTGAAGGAAGAAATTTTTTCTGCGTAATGTTTCGAAACGGTAGTTATACATGTGGCTGTTCCAATGTATCTGCGTTCGCTGCGCTTTTCGAGTATGCGAAGCAATGCATCGAGCGGACCGCGCGAATCGTTTACGTTCGATGTATTCCAATCGTCGCGGTAATCGGCAATCCACGGAAGCTTGTGTTTACGATGCAACAAAAATCCGAACCGAAACAACTCAAACGGATTGCCTGAAACAATCACCGCTGCCACATCCTTATTCTTCGTAAGGTATTGGTCGGCACAACGATACAAGTTTGCAAAGGGAATGAGTGATGTTATGAAATGGTGGCCAATTAACTCGAAAAGGGAAAGTGCTTTGCGCACTAAAATAAACTTCGATTTCCCGTAGCGCGAATACAGCCGGTCGCGTAAATTTCCTTTAAACGGCAGGTAGTATGCTGTGTATGCATCGTTTTTTTCGGTAAGTAATTCTTTTCCCGATGCGTGATGCATGTCTTCGGGGCCATTGATTACCTGGTCCCAATTTCGCGTTACAATAATCGGTTCGTAGCCAAAATCTTTGAGGTATTGCGCCCATCCTAAACTTCGCTGTCCGGCGGTAAGGTTACAGGGTGGAAAAAAATACGTGATGATGAGTACTTTTTTACTCCGCATCGCTGAAAAGGGCTAAAAAGTTAGTAGAATTCGACTGCACCGAAAACTGTTGCTCAATCTTCTCGCGGGTGCGTTTGCCCATTTCAATGAGGCGTTGACGGTCAACAAGCAACTCGCGCAAGGCGGTTTCCCAATCATCGTCTGAATGGCAAACGTAGCCATTGATGCCATGATCTACAATGCGTGTGTTAACTCCAACCGGCGAAACCAGTGCGGGAATACCGAGTGCCATATATTGCAAGGCCTTGAATCCGCATTTGCCATTGGCCCACTTATCGTCTTTGAGCGGCATAATACCAATGTTGAACGTGACCAGATCTTCGATTTCGGTAGTTTTATTCCACTTGCAATATTCGAGCGATTGCAGTTCAATATCGGGCTTGAGGTCAGATATCACCTTAAATGTGAAGTCAAATTCCTTCTCCAGTTTTCGCAATACGGGCAGAATTTCGCCGATATAACGTATCGTGGAATGACTGCCGGTCCATCCAATTACAGGTTTCTCCTGCTTGTGCTCGTTGATGCGGTTATGGTAAGTATGTGTATCGATGGTTGTGGGATTGTACACAACATGAGCATTGTAGTTTCGAGCGAATTCGCAGAGGTACGCGTTGCCACACGATACTTTAGCGGCATATCCGCAAATATGTTTTACGTTTTTATAACCCTTCAGAAAAGAAAAAAACGAATTCGCTTCCGAATAATTCGGAATCCAGATGGCATCATCGAAGTCATAAATGATTTTTTTTCGCAGCAAGCGTGCAGCAATGAACTCGAAAAATGCCGGTCCAATTGGTGTGGCTTCCCGGTGAATAAAAATATAATCGTACGATTTAAGATTAAACAACAAGACAAAACGCTTCAGTAATCCCGAAAAAATCCCGAAAGCTTTCAAATGAAATTTCCCTGGTTTGTATAGAATCTCCCAAACAGCTTCGCTGAGAAACGGTTTGATATCGAAGTGTATTCCCTTGGATTCGAGTAGCCGGTAATACTGCTCAAACCGAAATCGTTGGCTCGGAGCTTTGCCGGTAGGGTAGGGTACAACAAACAGAATCTTCATCACGTTTTGGCGAAACTACTAAATTCAATAGTAGCAATCAAAGGATATTCACTTCGCGTTCGAGGCGCACACCGAAGGTATCTTCTACACTGTTTACAATATCTTCCGATAGCTGCCAGATTTCGGCGCCTGTAGCTGTGCCATAATTCACCAGCACAAGCGCCTGTTTGCTATGCACACCGGCATCTCCGCGGCGATAACCTTTCCATCCGGCCTTTTCAATTAACCATCCGGCAGCGAGCTTCTTCAATCCGGTGCCGGCCGCATAGGACACAAGCTCGGGATATTTCCCCCTGATTTGTTGTTCGAGTACTTCCGGTATTACAGGGTTTTTAAAGAAACTTCCGGCATTACCGAGTACCTGCGGATCGGGCAATTTGCTGCTACGTAT
>CAZVHF010000160.1:0-5562 GCA_964627105.1 uncultured Chitinophaga sp. | reverse complement strand
TCCCAAATGGAATTCGGCCAAAACCGCATCCAATACAAACCCATCAACTGGGAATTTTACCGCTACCCCAAATACGATGTGTTTTTCTACGCCGGCGGAAAAGAACTTTCTCATCAAGCTGCAAGGGTTACCGACGAATTTTTAATCGAACTCGAGAATCGCTTCAATTACGAGCTCGAAAACCGACTGCAAATTATCCTCTTTAACCGGCTTTCTGATTTAAGGCAAACCAATTTGGGAAGCATGCCCGATATGGAAAACAATCCGGGCGCCATGACACGGCAGGTAGGAAACAAGGTGATGGTTTATTACACCAATGGCTATGTTCCGTTTGTAAATCAATTGAAGTCGGGAATCGCCGGTGCTTTTGTGCAGGAAATGCTCTACGGAAGCAATCTTCGCGAACGCATGCGCTCGGGAACAGTTATTCGTATTCCTGCCTGGTTCGAAAAAGGTTTGGCCAAATATTTATCCGAGCCCTGGGATGCCACCCAAACAAGCCGGGTGCGCGATGGGTTAATCAGTGGACGCTATTTCCACCTCAACCGACTCGAAGGCGAAGAAGCAGAAATCGCCGGATTTTCGATGTGGACATTTTTTTCGCGTGTATACGGCGAACGTATCATTACCGACATTGTAAATCTCACGTCCGATTACCGCAGCGCCGACCAAGGCATTCAGGTGGCACTGGCCCAACCGGTGAGTTTAGTTTGGCAAGAATGGCTCAACTTCCTCGATCAACAACTCATTGCCGCCGAGTCGAAAACGAAATCTGTTCCCGGAAAGAAAATCAGCGGTAAATACCGTCGCGGATTTACATACACCCGAGTTCGTATGCATCCCGATGGGAAACGACTCGCCTATGTGCGGAATGATCATGGAAAAAACACCGTTTGGCTCTACAATTCCGAAACCGGTAAACGGAAAAAGCTCCTTCGAATCGGGAAACGTCTACCCGGCCTTCCTGAAAACAGTTATCCGGTATTGGCCTGGCATCCCGACGGTGATTTGCTGGTATATACTGATGAATATAAAGGACGTTTGCGCCTCAATTTTTACTCGCTCGAGAAAAAAACAGTTGAACGGAAATTTCTCAACGACCTCCAAAAAGTCGAAGATTTCAGCATTGCTCCCGATGGCAAACGCTATGCAATTATTGGTTCCCGGGATGGACAAACCGATTTGTTCCTCTTCCAGAACATGGCGAATACCCTTACGCCAATTACCAACGATTACTGGGACGAATACGATTGCAGCTGGATGCCCGATGGAAAGCGGATTTTATTTAGTTCCAACCGAACTTCAGACAGCCTTAAACACATTCCCAACCCCAAAGTAATCCCCGAGGCCAATAACGACCTCTTTGTATATGATACAGAGCTAAATGCTCAGGTTTTGCAACGCCTTACCGAAACTCCGCATGCCAACGAAACTCAGGCGCGTGCTCTTTCAGATGGGCAATTCGTATGGCTCTCGGATGAAAACGGCATAACCAATCGTTACAAAGGCCGCTTCGACAGCACCATTGCCTACATCGATACAATAACGCATTACCGCTATTTCATGGTGAGCCGACCGGCCGGTAATTACAATCGCTCCATCGAAAAGCACAGCCATTCCGAAGGGGGCGCATCAGCCGAAATAATTTACTTTAAGGGACGACAGGGTGTTTATTTTACCCCTGCAGATAGCCTCTGGAGTTTTGGACAAAAACTACCAGACGCCGGAAAACTTGAAAAATCGCGAAAAAAACCCGGAAACAAAAGCAATGCAGAGCCCGAACCCCGATCGAAGCTGAAGAAAATTCTTGTATTCGGAAATAAAAGTCAACAAAGTCGCCAACAGGAAAAAGAAGGTGAACGCGACACCTTTCGCATCACCAAACAACGTATGTATGAGACTTCGTGGTATACCGACTATCTCGTTACACGTATCGACCGCAGTTTCCTCAACCAAGTTTATCAGCCGTATAGTGCGTATGGATATTTCAATCCTTCGCTGAACGGGATGTTCCGACTCGGAATTTCTGATCTGTTCGAAGATTACCGAATTACAGGTGGTGTTCGTCTGGCTGGCAATTTAACCGGAAACGAATACCTGTTTGCCTTTCAGAACATGAAAAAACGCCTCGACAAAACGGTGGTGTTTCACAGGCAGGGCATTCAGACCGCTTCGCTCGATGCCACACGCAATCTTGCGCATACCCTGATGGGGAAATTGAGTTATCCGTTTAGTGAAGTGGCCCGTATTACTGGAAGCCTTGGCGTACGATACGATCGAAATGTTTATCTCTCGGTCGACCTGGCCAACCTCAACCTCGAAAATCAATACCGCTATTGGACGCAACCCAAACTCGAATTTGTGTTCGACAACAGTTTCCCGGCCGGACAAAACATGGTCATGGGAAGTCGCATAAAACTCACAGCCGAATATTTCCGCAACATCCGCGATGAGAACCAATCGACATTTGTGTTGGGAGGCGATGTGCGCCGTTATGAACGAATAGACCGCGAAATGATTGTAGCACTGCGTGCTGCAGCCGGAACCTCCATGGGACCCGGTAAATTATTGTATTACTTGGGCGGCGTCGACAATTGGTTTGTGCCACGTTTCGATGATGCGGCTCTGCCCGGTCCGGATGCCAATTACATGTTTCAAACACTTGCCACAAACATGCGCGGGTTCTATCAAAATGTACGCAACGGGAATAGCTTTGGGGTAATCAATGCCGAATTCAGGTGGAATTTTGTGCGCTACTTTTCGCGGTTTACGCTGCGCTCTGAATTTTTTAATTCGCTGCAGGCCATGGCATTTGCCGATGCAGGAACAGCCTTCACTGGTCCATCACCCTATTCAGACGAAAACACGTTTAACCAGCGCACCATTACCTCCGGCCCCATTACGGTTGTCTTAAAAAATCAAGAAGAACCGATTGTTTTTGGATATGGCTTCGGTTTACGCGGTAAGCTGCTCGGCTATTTTGTGCGGGCCGATCTGAGTTGGGGAATCAACGATGGCCGTCGATTGCCTTCACTTTTTTACCTTTCGCTCTGCAACGATTTTTAAATGAAACTTCCATCTATGGACACATCAACCCTGATTACCCTGCTTTTAGTGGGCCTTATTGCCGGTTTTGCATCCGGAATGGTCGGAATTGGAGGCGGAATTTTAATTATTCCGGCGCTTACGTATTTTCTGAATTTAAGTCAGCATCAGGCACAAGGCGTTACAATCGGTCTTTTATTGATGCCCGTTGGTTTTCTAGCTGCCTACAACTACTACAAATCGGGGAATTTGAATTTCAATTACAGCCTGGTTATGGCCGTAACCTTTATCGCAGGCGCCTGGATTGGTTCCAAAACATCACTCGCCATCGATGCAAAATTGATGAAGAAAGTATTTGGTGGAATCATCTTTTTAATTTCGCTTAAAATGCTTTTTGGCAAATGAATCCAATACCATTTACCGAAATTCTTAGCCTTACAGAAAAGCACTCCGATCGGCTTATCGCCTTTCGCAGACACCTGCATGCTCATCCAGAGCTTTCGTACAAAGAATTTAAAACGAGCGCATTTATCCAAAATGCCCTATCTGAAGCCGGAATACGTTTTACAGCTAGCATTGCCGAAACCGGAATTTTGGCCGAGGTTTCGGGACGGGACGAAGGTAAAACTGTTGCTTTGCGGGGCGATATGGATGCCTTGCCCATCCAGGAAGAAAACCAATGCGGTTACAGGTCTGTAAATGCAGGAGTAATGCATGCCTGTGGGCACGATGTGCATAGTACGTGTGTTTATGGTGCGGCTTTGATTCTTCAGGAATTGCAAAACCGGTTCATGGGAAAGGTGCAGTTCGTATTTCAACCGGCCGAGGAGAAGCTTCCCGGTGGCGCCAAGCTCATGCTCGAGTCGGGATTGTTTGCACAACAGAAACCCGACGCCCTGTTTGCGTTGCATGTATTTCCATCGCTTCCGGCAGGTAAACTGGGATTCAAAGCGGGTATGTATATGGCTTCTGCCGATGAACTGTACTTTACCGTAAAAGGGAAAGGTGGTCATGCTGCGATGCCTCATCAGGTGTGCGATCCGGTGGTCGCAGCAGCGCATTTTATAACAGCACTTCAAACCATCAACAGCCGATTGGCGCCTCCGGGAATACCGACGGTATTATCGATTGGAAAGGTCATCGCGAATGGTGCTACGAACGTGATTCCCGATCATGTATACCTCGAAGGCACTTTCCGCACCATGGATGAAACCTGGCGCGATGCTGCACATAAACACATCCATTCTATTGCGAAAAATTGTGCTGAGATGTTTGGACTTGAAATCGACGTACGCATTGAAAAAGGATATCCCGTTTTAATCAATGATGTAAAAGTTACCGAAAAGGCTCAATCAATTGCTGCCGCTGCTATCGGTGAAGAAAATGTTGTATCGCTCGATATGCGGATGACCTCCGAAGATTTTGCCTGGTTTGCACAGGAGATGCCCGCTTGTTTCTTTCGGCTCGGAACTGCCGGAGAAAATGGAAAGTTTACTTCGGGTTTGCATACCTCTACCTTTGACATCGATGAACGTGCCATTTTAACCGGTACAGCTAATTTGGTTGCTATTGCCCTCGGGTTTTTAGCCGATTAAAGTCCGCAAATTGTATCAGCGAGCGATTCCTCTGTCGTGAATGGAGGTTGTATAACCTTGCGTACACCGTAAGAAAATAAGGCCTCTGCTGTAGTTCTGCCGATGGCTACACACTTAGCGGTAAATTGCGCACCTGAATCGGCAAATGCCTTTACACATGAGGGGCTCGTAAATACCAATATATCGGCTAAAGGCGGAACAAAATTCGGATTTGGAATAGTTGTATAAACGGGCCGCTCGATCACAAGAGCCTGGTTTTCGACCTCCCGCTGAATGCTACGCAAACCATCTGAGGCGACCGGAAAAAACACGGTTTGTCCAATTACGCGGTTTGAAAAATCAATCCCGGTTTGGCGTGTATTGCCATCGCTACCGGTAAAATGCGCCGAATAGCCATTTTTTTGGAGTGCAGCGGCGGTTCCGGATCCAAGCACCCCAATTTTTGCACCTTGCGGAATAGCATGTTGTGCTAAAAAATGATCAACTGCACGAATGCTTGAGAAGAAAATCCAGTCGAACGTTGGCAATTCGTGTAAAGGAATGGTTTGGTAACTCACTGGATTTTGTGCAATAACCGATAAACCGGAAGAGCGTATGAGTTTAATGAAAACTGCTGCATCTTCGGGTTCACGCGAAATAAAAACGCTTCCCAGCTGGGGCGATGTAAGTTGGATAATGGCTTTTTGCGCCATCAATTGCGGATTTTTACCCTGAAGAAACAAGCGACGCATACCGGTATCGGTTTGCAACGAAACCCATAGCCGAAAATCCTGATTTCGCGGTTCGCAGTACGCGCCGAGCGGCAAAAGGCAACCGCCATCGAGTTTGTTCAGTATGATGCGTTCTGCTGCGATTGCTTGTTGCACGGCACTGTTATTAATGCGCGCAATGAGGTTGCGCATAGTAGCATCGTTTTCACGCA
>CAZVHF010000159.1:4439-5595 GCA_964627105.1 uncultured Chitinophaga sp. | reverse complement strand
CCAACGGTTAGTCAATTGCAGGAAGTGCCCGATAATAGCAATCCGCTGCAGATTAGTACCGGTAATGCAGGGCTCAACCAGGAATTTGCACAAACGCTTACGATGCGATTTGGAACTGCGGGGAAAGCGAGCGGACGATCGTTGTTTTTCAACGGAAGTGCAGGGTTGACGAATAATTACATTGGCAATTCGGTTTTACTGCCAACTAATGATACGCTCGTTTACACAGGTATTTTCTTGCGGCGCGGTTCGCAATTGAGTCGGCCGGTGAACCTCGATGGCTTCAAAAGTTTGCGAAGTTTAATCACTTTCAGTACGCCTGTAAAGTGGATAAAAAGCACCTTGAATTTGCAGGCCGGAGTGAATTACACCTTAACACCAGGGTTGGTAAATGGTCTCGAAAACGAAACCGAATCAACCGGTTATACTGCAGGCGTTGTGGTGGCCAGTAACATCAGCGAAAAAATTGATTTTACATTAATTTACAATGGTGGTTGGAACGATGTTAAAAACACACTTCAGCCACAAGCCAATAGCCAATATCAAATCTATTCGGGTGGTGCACGCATTAATTGGATGCCTTTTCCGTGGTTGGTGTTGAATACCGACGCAATGTTAAATCAATACAGTGGACTGGGTGAAGGATTCGATCAGCAGTTTGTATTGTGGAATGCTTATATCGGCTATAAATTCATGGAGAAAAAAGCTGCCGAACTTAAGATTTCGGTATTCGACTTATTGAATCAAAACAACAGTATTAGCCGAACGGTAACCGAAACCTTCATTGAGGACAATGTAACGCGGGTTTTGAACCGCTATTTTATGCTTACGTTTACGTATACGCTGCGGAAATTTAAGTCGGGAGGCCGGGCTGAAGATGGGGGAGAACGCCGTGGCAATCGACCCGAAAAACAAAATCGCGAAGGGCGTTAATTAGTCGAACCCGCAAAAGTCATTTTGAAATTACTTCTCAAATAATCAACTAAGCTCGCTCGGTCGTTCAACTAAGGCTATTTTGCTCAAAAAAAGTATCATTAAAATTTACCAGAAAAACACGCTCCGTTGCCCGCGTAATAGCTGTATACAGCCAACGTAGGTAGTTTCGGTCGATGGTTTCTTCGGTAATATAGCCCTGATCAACAAACACGCATTTCCA
>CAZVHF010000159.1:0-4339 GCA_964627105.1 uncultured Chitinophaga sp. | reverse complement strand
TTTGCAATAAATTCCTGCGGCACATCATCGGGCATCCAGTAATAATTGTTGCGCACTACCATTAGTAAATCACCCACTGCTATTTCGTTCTCCTGCCAGTGGATTCGCACACGTATTTGCCGGTTATAGAGCCCGGCCGATTTGTTACTGCGTGTTATAACCAGTACATCTTCTTTTCCGTATCTGTCGTAGGCCCACTGTAGTTCATCGGCGAGTTCCATTCCACTGATGCGTTTTACATCCTGAAATTGAGTAGTTTCGAGTTTTGGCCATGTATGGATTGTTGAATTCAGTTGATCACGAATCTGAGTAGCATTCCACAAAACACCCGAATCGGCGGCCTGACGAACCACTTCGGTCAACTGCACTTCGGTAACCGAGGCAAAGTACTTTTGTTCGAGCACGTTTTTGCTTAAGGCCGGACTTTCCTCCAAGCCTACCGGTGGAAGCTGGGCATCATCGCCAATCAACATTAACCTGCACTGCTCGCCCGATGACACATATTCCAGCAAATCAGCCAATAAATCGTGCTCGGTCGCATCATTTTCGGCGCCAATCATCGAGGCTTCATCGACAATGAACAATGTGTTTCGGTGCAGGTTGCGCTGCAGGCTAAAGCTCATACCGAACTCCGAGCTTTGCGTGAAATAAATGCGCTTGTGAATCGTGTAGGCTGTTTGTCCAGAATAGGCCGACATCACTTTGGCCGCCCTTCCGGTAGGAGCAAGTAATACGGTTTTTAGTTTTGTTTTCGGGAAGCTGGCCGTTATTGCCCGCACAACTGTGGTTTTACCGGTTCCGGCATAGCCTCGCAACAGGAAGATTTCGCGTTCGCCGGTTTTAACGAGGTATTCGGTAAGCCGCTCAAACAAGGCAATTTGTCCAGCCGTTGGCGCATGCCCGAGGTTGCTGTGCAGTAGCTCTATGAATTCTCGCTTTGTCAATCCGCGTTTTTGGGTTAAACTTGCTGCGAATATAGCGCTGAATGACCGAGCCCAATCCTTTTCTGGTGTATTCTCTTCCCGGCTACGAATCGGCCACCTACCGCAAATGTACGTTGCGCGTGTTGGTGTCTGATACTGAGTTGCATGCTGCTGTTTATGATCCCCTTGCGAATTGTTTTCCGCGCCTAGAGCGTTTTAGTCTTCAAGCCGGATACTCGGGATTGAAAAACTGGCAACTCGCAGCCAGAATTATTCAGTATGCAGCCTTGTTTCGTCAGCCATTTGATGAGGTTGAGTGGATATGGAATTTACAACCATATACTTTGGTTCCCGATGCCTTCTATACGGATGAAAACAAAGGCGATTATGCTAAATTAATAGCTACTTCGCCCGACAATATGGTTATTCAGGCGCAGTCTACTTGTCGCGGAAGCATTCAAGTTGTGTATGGCTTCCGGAAAGAATGGAAAGCGGTTTTGGAGGAATGCGCTTTAAAACCCCAGCAAGAAACACACTATACGCATTGGCTGCTTTTCTATGCCGAATTGCACGTAAAGAACATTAATGGATTAATGGTGCATTTTCATGATGCATTTATAGATATTTTGGTTTATAGAAATCGCGAGTTGCAGATGCTCAATTCATTCAAGTATCAGACAGCCGATGAGTGTTTGTATTTTATTTTGCTAACGTGTGAGCAGTATCAATTTGATCGCGCGAAAGAAACAATAAATCTCTGCGGTGAAATTGATTCGGGTTCGGCATTGTTTCAAACCATTTCGAAATACTTTGCTGATGTTCGATTTCTGAATCGCAACGCTGAACCTGCATGTGGAGAGCCACAAGGCGAAGCTCCGAGTATGGCCTTGCATTACCATATGAACTTGTTGCATCCTGCGGTATGAGAATTATTAGCGGACAATTTCGCGGGCGACGTATACAGGCACCAACAAATTTACCAGTAAGGCCAACCACCGACATGGCCAAGGAAGGGCTGTTCAATTATATTGGTTCGCGGTTAGAACTTGAAGGTATTCATGCACTCGATTTATTTTGCGGCACCGGTAATATTTGCTACGAACTCATATCGCGCGGTGCAGCATCAATAACAGCGGTCGACAAACATCCGGCCTGCTGTAAGTTTGTTACTGCATATGCCAACCAGCTCAAGCCTGGCGTGGTAAAGGTTTACAATACCGATAGTCTGGTGGCCATTGAGCGTAGCCGCGAGCAGTTTGAATTGATTTTTGCTGATCCGCCTTACGATTACACACGCTACGCCGATTTGGTGCAGGGCGTGTTAACGGGCAATTTGTTGCATCCCGACGGTTTATTTGTTGTAGAGCATGCCAGTCACATCGATTTTACATTGATTCCCGGATACATCGAAACGCGGCATTACGGTAAAGTTCATTTTTCGTTTTTTCATTCCATTCAATCCAATCAAGCATGAAAAAGTGTGCAGTATTTCCAGGCTCATTTGATCCGTTCACGCATGGACATAAAAACATTGTAGATCGCTGTATTCCACTATTCGATGAGATTATTGTTGCCATAGGTGTTAATACAACCAAGTCGAATTTGTTTACTACAGAAGCACGTGTTGAGGCTATTCGAAAAACATTTGCACATTCAGACAAGGTGCGTGTAGAAACCTTCCGCGGATTAACTGCCGATTTTTGTCGTTCGATAGGTGCCCAGTGGATTGTTCGTGGTTTGCGCAATTCCATCGATTTCGAATATGAACAAAGCATCGCATCGATGAACAAGGCATTGAATCCCGAAATAGAAACTGTTTTTCTCTTTACCGATCCGGCCTTGCAGCCCATTTCATCGACCATTGTGCGCGAAATTCACCGAAGCGGCGGCGATATAGGTCAGTTTGTACCGGTGATTCCATAGGTAAATCAATACCGACAGGCAATTTTAAAAATGTAGTGTCAATCAGGCTGTTGAATTAATACTTTATACCAACAGTTGTTCTGTCGGTGTTTTACATTGATAAAATAAAGTCCTCCTGCCAGATTTTGCTTGGTCCAATTCATATCATTCGAACATTGGATTTGTTCACCCATATAATTCCAAATTTTAATTTCGTCACAAATAAGCGGATGAGGCATATTGTCTTTAAATTCAGGACATTTATTATCTATAAAATAATCTTTCAAAGCATTGAATCCGGCGCTATAATCGAATTTAAAGGACGCCATTACAGGTAAGTGATCGGCCAAGTCGTGCAATGCCTGAATTATTGAATCGGGAGCTGATGTATTGGGCGGGTTGGCTAAAATCGACGTATTGAAATGTGCTCCATCGTTTCCGGGCGTATGGTACGAATCTTCGATATATTGTAGACCGTAGCTCCCATCGCGAACGAATCGTGTACCAAGGATAAAATCGAAGCGATCGTCCATTCCGCCGGTAACACCTAAATCGAACGAGGCGGTGCGTGGACTTTGCGTATGCACATCGGCAAAGTTGCTGTTGTTCGACCAATCGCCCTCGCGGTTAATAAAATCTACGAATTGCGCTTGTCCGTCGGCGCGCAGATTTTGCCAAGCGGGCTCATCAGAACTGTATAGGTTGAGGTCGCCCTGCAAAATAAAGTTGTTCGAAGGATGCCTGTTGTTCGCATAAATGCGAATATCGGCAGCTTGTTGTGCCCGCAAGTTTTCATTTTCTGAACCTTGACTCGATTTAAAATGCACCAACATGTTTGTCATCCAAACCGTGTCGGGATAATTTTCGAAATTCTGATTTGCACTGTAAAAGCGATATACATTCGTAAAACGCGGTGAAGTTTGTATCGGAAACTGTGATGCCAGCCGAAGCTTCGATCTCCTGTAAAACATGGCTCCCATCAGTTCGCTTTCTTGAATCCAGTTCGTAACACCGAAAATCGAATCGTCGAAAACATACTTTTTTAAGGAGTCGATAGCGGATGCCTCCGTTAGCTCATTCAAACCAATAAGATCGGGTTGAAGGTAATTTATAATGGGACGAAACAAAGGCGCTTTCATCGAATTGCCTTCGGGAAATCGCAAAATGTTATACTGTAAAATGCGTATGGTATCGCTTTGTGCGAGTACATCAAGACAAAGTAAAAATCCCAAAAATAATCCCAAGCAGCTACTTTTCATAAGGCCTGCAAGGTATGTCAATTTCCATTTGTAAAAATTAATTCCAAAGTGTACATTCGACACTTAATTTTGATTATGCGTTCACTGGTCATTTTTCTCTCCCTTTGTTTGCTAGGAATTGAAAGTTCATTTTCACAGTATTTATCCCTCTGCCAGCCCGATCCATCATTCAATTGTCCGGTGGTTTGCCAAGGTGAAACGCTTCAATTAAAGGTATTTCAAATTCAAAACTTTCCTGCAGGCACACAAATACAG
>CAZVHF010000158.1:0-5622 GCA_964627105.1 uncultured Chitinophaga sp. | reverse complement strand
GGCACATCCGAAATCATACGGTATTGCACCGAACTATTTATTAACTCATTCAGCGTTTCAACTGCACGCTGTTCATCCTTTTCTATTTCTAACCGAATCTTAGCTTCGGGCTGCCAGTAGCTTGTGTAATTGATACCGCTCGAATCGATTGCAGCATAAGTACCGGAAGGAAATTTTTCAACCTCTGCACAAATGCTAATGGGTTCGGGAACATAGCCCAAATGAAGAAAGTCTGAAACTGCAGTTTTATTTAGGCTTAGTGAAATGGCCGGACGAAGCGCTAATATTCCTTTCAACTCAGACGAAAAAGCGAAGATGCCTTTCTGGTGATAGGTATAAATTGGCTTAATTCCCAAACGATCGCGAAAAAGATATAAACGATTTGCTTCTATCTGATAGATCGCAATGGCAAACATACCATTGAGTTGGTTCACCATCTCGGGACCCCACTTTAAGAAGGCCTCGAGGATTACTTCCGTATCGGATGTCGTGCGAAGCTTAACATTCAGTTTGGCAGCAATTTCTTTATAGTTATATACTTCTCCGTTGTAAACGATGATTGTTTTTCCGTCTGACGAATAAAAGGGCTGGTTAGCCGCTTCCGATAAATCGAGAATGCTCAGACGCCGATGCCCTAAACCACAGCTGTCGTTAAAAAAGTAACCCGCAGCATCGGGGCCACGATGAGCCTGAACATCGGTCATACGTTGCAGATGCTCTTTGCTCAACAGCCCCGGGGTGCTTAATATAAAGCCGGTAATTCCACACATAAAACAACTTTAAGCAGCCAACTTCTTTGTGCGTTTCCACTCTATGAATACCATACCGAGCATTAAAGCAATGAGAATTGAACTTGCTGTAAGTGAAATTGTTTCAGTGGTGTACAGTGTTGATGGCTCAAATTTGAACTCTATAGTATGATCACCTTTGGGCACAACCATTCCACGCAAAATGTAATTTGCTCTAAAGTGCGGAACCAAGGTACCATTAAGATATGCATTCCATCCTTTGGCATAATAAATCTCGGAGAATACGATTACTCCTTTATCGGCAGTAGTGCATTTGTAACGCAATGCATTCGGTGTATAAGATTCTAGACGAATATTATTGTCTTCGGTGTAGGTGGAAAGTTTTGCCGGTAGCTGATTTGCGAAGCGTTTATCTACAATGGCAGTGCGTGCAGGGTCGAAGCCCGAATCCATCGCTTTTATCTCTTCATCTGCATTGGCAACCTGTTTCACTTCCTTCACAAACCATGCATTCCCCAACGCAGATTCATTCACCAGCGGACTTGCCTCGGGATTATAGATGATGTAGCGCGTATTGAGCATGTTTAGTGCATACTGATTCTTCATACCTGCCTGAAAAATTGAATCTGTCATTCCACCACGCAACATTCCGCTAACTGATTTCATGTTTTTCTGAATATGAAACTCAATCATCTCTTGGTAGCGCTCTAGCTTTACAGCCGAATATCCACCAACCGACTTGTGGAAAAACGATGTGGCTGCATCATTAAAGGTGCTGGTAGCGAGATTTAACACACGATAATTGGTATTTGCCATCAATCCCAAATAACGGTATTTATTCTCATCGGCCGAATTGTTTCCGCTTTTAATACGTTTCTTGCGCCTCAATGCTTCATCGCGGTATGCGAGTGCTTTTTTACCCAACTCTGCATCATTTGAAGTCTCGCGTGTGTAGATAAATTCATCGGCTACAGAAGGTTCAAAGGGCACTAGCGACTTGGTCTTGTTGACGAAATCTTTCTTATTAACGTAGCGTTTATCGACCGAAAATAAATCACCAACCGAAATAAAAAATACAAGCACAGCCAAAATCACCGGATTGAATTTAAACTTCGAATAGGCAAAAAGCGCAGCAGCACCGGCTGAAATCAGTAAAAAGGCACGCATAGCATCTGCCTTAAATATTTCCATGCGCACTTGCTCAAGATTCGAAATCAAACCATTGATCCATTGTTCTGATTGTACTTTTTCGAATCCGTTTTGTCCCAGCATCGATTCGAGTTGACCTCTGATGCCCTCTTGCAGATAATCGAATGTGAAAAAGGTGTCGGGCATCAACCAGAAAACAAGACAAAGCCCCGCTGTTGCTGCAAAACTAACTCCGAGCGCCAAGCGTTTTTCGGTTAAAATCTCAGGTCGCTTCACAACTTCGTTTAAACCAAGAATTGCCATTAACGGAATGAGGAAATCGGTTATTACGAGCGTCATCTTTACAGCGCGAAACTTGTTATAGCCAGGAAAATTTTCGAGCATGAAAACCGAAAATCCTTCGAAATTCTTGCCCCACGAAAGCATGAAAGCAAGAACCATAGAAGCAAGAAAAGCCCATCGGATAGGGCCTTCTACTAAGAAAAATCCCAAAATACACAGGAAACAGATTAATGCACCAATGTAAAACGGACCGGTCGTAGAAGTTTCGGCCCAATATTGCGGCAATTGAGGTAAAATGGTGCGATACTGCTCTTCAACACCTTTCAAGGCTTCTTTCTGTTCGCCCAGCGATAAATTGGATGCGCCCCCATATACATTGGGTATCATGTATGAGAACGATTCGCCAACACCGTAACTGTATTCTAACGCATAATCCTTGTCCAAACCATCCGACTCGGGAACATCTTTAATTGTTAACTCCGATTTACCGCGAATGGAATCCTTACCGTAATCGTACGACATGTACAAAGATGAGCTGTTGGTAAGTACGCCTAAGACGGCGGCGGCAATCAATAATCCACCTGCTTTACCAAATTGGGGCAATGTTTTTTTCTTAATTGCATCAACCAAATAAGCAAGGCCGGTAAATAATATGATGAACGACAGGTAATAAGTAATCTGTACGTGTCCAGCCCTAATTTGAAGACTCATAAACAATGCTGTGAGCAGAGCGCCCCAAATTAACTGACCGCGCAGGGTATGTAAAACCGACATCAACACCCAGGGCATATAGGCAATAGCCGCAACCTTGGATGTATGGCCGGCTTCGAGACACAATAAATTGTATGAACTAAACGCATATACCACCGCGCCAATAACGGCAAGTGGCTGCCGAACGCGTAGAACAAGCAACAGAGCATACATGCCCGTCATTAAAATAAAGAGCGTATCGGCCGGAAAAGGCAAACCCATCTTCATTATAAAGTTGGCGTATTGTAAAAGATTTCCTTTGTAAACCACAGAAATCAAGTATCCCGGCATACCGCCAAACATGGTGTTCGTCCATACCGATTCTTCACCGGTTCGCTCTCGGTAATCGGCCAATTCGTTCGACATACCTTTATGCTGTTCGATATCGTCCATGCGCAAAGATTTATTTTCGAGCAACTCAGGAAAATAAGCGAAAAGACAGAGAATGAAAATGGCAATTGCCGCCAGATGCGGAAGTAACTTTTTTAAATTGATAGCCGACATAGGATTTGATGTTGGCTCAAAGATAGAAAAGCGATTAATTACACGTACACGAATTCTGAATAGTCGTGGAAGCATAAATTCAGTTCAGTTATTTCATAAAACCCAAAATAAATTTGGAAATTAAATTGATATTCATACTTTTACGAAAGCTACATCTGTAAATAAAAACCTAATTCTATCTTCATGAAAAAGATTTTACTCATTGTTGTTGGTACTATCGCTGCGGTTTTAATTGGTTTTACAATCTTTATTAACCTCAATTATGAGCAATCGTTTGACGGTGCATTCCCGGTGAAGGATTTGAGCATTAAAGCCGATTCAACTATGATAGAACGTGGCAAATACCTTGCTTATGGTCCTGCACATTGTGCTCACTGCCACTCGCCCATCGAAAAACTGGAGTCTGTTGAAAAAGGCGAAGAAGTTACTATGTCGGGCGGATTTACATTCGAGTTGCCAATCGGGAAAATTTATTCTCCGAATTTGAGCTCCGATGCGGAAACCGGTATCGGTAAGCTAAGTGATGGGCAATTGTATCGTATGCTTCGCCACAACGTTCGGCACGATGGAGCGGCCTGCCTCGAATTGATGCCCTTTACTACCATGTCTGATTATGACATTCATTCCATTATTGCATTTCTTCGCACACAGCCGGCTGTTAAAAACGTTGTGCCGAAGAACGAATACAATTTTATGGGCAAGATGATTCGCACGCTGGCCATTAAACCTGCCGAGCCGGGAACAGCTGTAGCAGCAAATATTTTACCTGACTCAAGTGTAGCCTATGGAAAGTATTTATGCGAATCGGTTGCGAATTGTAAAGGTTGTCATACTAACCGCGACTTAAAAACCGGAGCATTCATCGGTGAGCCCTATGCAGGAGGATTCCAAATGGGACCAGATGCAACTACGATGAACTACACCTTTGTTACACCAAACATTACTCCCGATCCCACAACCGGAATACTTGTGCGTTATGACGAACAGCGTTTCTTAGACAGAATGAGAGGCGGACGCGTGCATCAATCATCGCCAATGCCATGGGGTTCGTTTAAGCGCTTATCTGACAGCGATTTGAAAGCAATTTACCGCTATTTAAATACTGTTAAGCCTGTAAATAATACCATCGCTGCAACGGTTATACCGCCGGCCGAGAATTGAGATTTATTTGATCTCAGTAAAATCGACATACTCTCCATCATCGCTGTTTCCGCGACGAGCTTTTCCGGGAGTTTCAATGCGCACTTCGCCTTCACGGCGACGAGATGTTTGTGGATTCTCTCTGCTAGCTCCAAATTGTGCTTGCATGGTACGTGTTGCCTTTTGCATCATATAGCGTGCTAAGAGCGGAAGAACAAATCGAAATACGATCTGAAAGAGCAGGTAAATGAGAAAGAGAATTATTAAGATTCGCATGAAGGGCAATTTGACTGCAAATGTACAAATCTGCGACCCAAATGCACAAAGCGACAAAGTGTCAGCATTACTAATTTTAATTCAAGGATCATAAATATGTATCTTTAGCAAAGCGAAACTGAGCGCATTATGCAGGATATCGAGCCATTTTACAACTGGCGCCATTTGTACACGGCAGAAAACGATCCCGATTCCCCATTTTACGGTAGGGAATACAGCGAATTCGAATATTCGAATACTGTTTACAATTATTACCTGCATCCACAATGGGATGAGTTTGGATCTGAAACGCTGTATATTAAAATTCTGTGCGCCGATTACCAGCTCGAATTCGCAGTTATTGAGTTTATCGGCGAATGGAATGATGCAATCGGAAACGATATCATGTTTTTGAAACGCGATATCGTAGATGAGTTAATTGGGAAAGGAATACGCCATTTTATCCTGATTGGCGAAAATGTATTGAATTTCCATGCTTCGGGAAGCGATTATTACGAAGAATGGGTTGATGATTTAGACGATGGATGGATTGTTGGATTGAATTTTCGCGACCATGTCATAGCTGAATTCAAAGCATTTGATGTAGACCAATTCGTTTTGCTTTTTTCAGAAAAAACCAATCAGATTCCATGGAGGAATTATTCACCAGCCAATTTATTTGAACAAATCAACACACGCATGAGGCGTTTTTTGGCACCATAAATAGTTTTAAAGTGGTCTGCAAGCCCGCTGAATGCTTTATGCATTCATGTCTTCGGTCTATTTCCGTGCA
>CAZVHF010000157.1:0-5655 GCA_964627105.1 uncultured Chitinophaga sp. | reverse complement strand
ATACACGGCCGGGCAACGGCAATTGCTTCAGGATTAAAGGCCACACGTCCCGAACTGAGCGTTTGGGTGATTACTGGCGACGGGGATTCCCTGTCGATTGGAGGGAATCACTTCATCCACATGTTGCGCAGAAACTTCAATTTGAATGTTTTGCTGTTTAACAATGAAATTTACGGCTTAACCAAAGGCCAATATTCTCCTACTTCAGAACGCGGAAAGGTTACAAAATCGACCCCAATGGGTTCTGTCGATCACCCGTTTAATCCACTCGCGCTGGTTTTGGGCGCCGATGGAACCTTTGTAGCCCGTTCGATGGACCGCGATCCGCTGCATTTGCGGGCTATTTTAAAGCGCGCGCATTTCCACAAGGGCACTTCGCTGGTCGAAATCTATCAGAACTGCAATGTGTTCAACGATGGCGCGTTTGAGGTGTTTACAGAGAAAGGCACCAAGGCCGATAACGCCTTGTTTGCAGAACATGGAAAGCCGCTCGTTTTTGGTTCAAACTCCGACAAAGCCATCGTATTGGATGGGTTTACGCCACGTGTAGTTTCTTTGGCCGATTGCAGTGAAAACGATGCGTGGATTCACGATGAAACAGATCGCACCAAGGCAGGCATTTTAACACGCTTTTTTGATGATCCGCGCAAGGAAGATGCTTTTCCACGACCTTTTGGAGTGTTTTACGTTGAACAGCGCGATGCTTACGAAGATGTGATGAATCGTCAGCTCGACGACGCCGTAAGCGCAAAAGGAGCCGGTAATCTCGATGCCTTGCTCCGCGGAAACAGTACCTGGGAGGTAACAGAATAAATCCAAGCGGTTTATACATTTATTTAACCTGATAAATCTTCGGTAATCGGGTGATACTCGTCATGGTTTGAGTTTAAACACTTCGACACTTTTGTAATGCAGTGTCGGGGATGTTCATTTTCGAATGGCTCAGGCAGGGCATTATGTCTAACATTCGATTAAATATGAAAATTTCTTTTTTATTGAGCGCTACTATGATTCCTTTCATAGTTGATGCTCAAAGCCCCAGCTTACTTCACGATATTTTGCCAGGGCCAGAGAGCTCGTTTCCCTCCAACCTTTCTGCAATAAATGACATTGCAATTTTTACTGCCCGCAACAATACAAGCAACTATGAATTGTGGCGGACCGACGGAACGGCAATCGGAACGAATCTGTTAACCGAGTTAAATCCTGATACTTTTTTGGGCGCTATGCCTGAGGGTTTTGTGAAGTTAAATGATGCTTTTTACTTTGCTGCAAACGATGGTACGCATGGCTTCGAACTTTGGCGTACAGATGGAACTTCACAAGGCACTGAATTAGTTGCAGATATTCTACCGGGTGCTTACAGTAGTTATCCAGCCGAATTGACGGTTTATAACAACAGTTTATATTTTAGAGCATTTACAGAAGATTACGGAAGCGAATTGTGGATCTCGGGTGGCACTGCCGAAACCACTCATATTGTTGCCGATTTAGCCGAGGGTGCATTATCGTTTTATCCTCAATATTTGTATGCCGGTGGTTCGGGTATTTACTTTTCACGGTCGAACAATCAAGGGGTGTATTTCTCAGATGGCACAAGCGATGGCACGGTGGCATTGTCAACCGACGTAATTGTTGGACAGTTGGATGCGCCCTATTTCGCAGAATTCGAGGGCGATGTTTATTTTCGAGGCAAGGATCCTATTGGTCCAGGGTTTACGGGCACGCAGTTGTGGCGAATACATGGCTTCGAGGTCGAACGGCTAACTGCCATATTTAATGAGACATCAGACTTTAATCCAACCCATCTGGTTTCATGTGGAAATCTACTTTATTTTTTTGGCGAAGAGTATCCGTATGGTCGTGAGCTTTGGGCATGCGATGGCCAGACGGCCTTTATGGTACGCGATATTGTAAACGGAGTCGAAGACGGTGTGGTGTCGCCCTACTTAACGGCCTTTGAGGGAAAAGTTTTTTTTGCTGCGTATACTGCCGATTTTGGACTTGAGCCATGGATTTCGGATGGCACCAGCCAAGGCACGCATATTCTGCAAGACATTTGTCCGGGCATTGCCGGTTCATTCCCCATTTCGCCGAAAATACTTAACGAATATTTGTTCTTTACCGCCGATAATGGCTTAGGCGAGCAAATATGGAAACTTAACCAACCAGATATTCCGCCGGTTTTATTTTCGAACCTCACCGACGCATTTGCGAACAGTAGCGAGATAACCTACATAAACAATCTTTATGTATTTAAAGGCAGTTCGGAATCATGTGGCAGCGAATTATGGGTTTTGGATGAAGCTTTACTCGCCCAGAAGTTTGAGCCCCAAGCGTTAAACGAAATAAAACTTTGGCCAAACCCCGCAGAAGAGTACATCGAAGTAGACTTTCCAAGAAAAGTTGGGAGTTTATATGAGTTTAATATGCTGGACATGAATGGTAATGTGCTGTTCAGATGCAATTTCCGCGACCAACAGCATTTCCCTCTCCACAACCTTGAACTGGCTCCGGGAGAGTATCTGATTCAAATTCAAAATCACGAAGTTTCCGAAACAAGACGAATTATTCTAAAATAACTATCATGAAGTTCACTATATTTTTAATTATAACAATTCACGCTTGTTATAATGCTGAGGTGTTTGGACAAATACCCAATTCTGGATTTGAAAGTTGGACAAATCAAGGCAGTTATTTTACGCCAGATGGTTGGTGGTCGGCCAATGATTCCGTACAGACGGGTAATTTATATCCTGCTAATCGCTCAAGCGACCATTTTCCGCCCAATAGCGGCAATTATTCCATCAGAATAGAAAACCATACTGAACTACTTCCTTCATGGGCGGCATTTGGACTCGTTTGGACGGGAGGCTTAGCAGGGAATAACTATCCAGCGTTTGCAATTCAGGGCCATCCCGCAACCCTTTATGGTTACTACAAGTTTTTACCATTAGGCATTGATACATTCGAAATTCATATTCGCTTGTATGCCGATGGTGTAGATATAGGCGGAGGGCAATTTAAAACGGCCGAATTGGTAAATTCTTGGCAACCCTTTTCGGTTCACCTTGGTGACTATGAAACAGCAGATAGCGCAAGGATTATGATTCTTGCCTGCTATAACAATGATGCGCCCAATCCGTCGGGGAACTCTGTGTTATTCATCGACAATTTAAGTTTCGATTCTTTGGTTGTTGATGGAACGGAAAAGATAAGCAGATTAATGAATGTATCGGTAAATCCCAATCCTTTCAATGATCAGGTTTCGATAAACGTGGTTGCTGGAAACGATAATGTTGTTTTAACCTTAAGCGATTTAAACGGCAGGGAGTTGTTCGTTTTAAGCGGCATTAAAAGCCAACAAGCCCTTGATATGCAAAAATTCCCACCGGGCCTTTATTTGCTTTCGGTCTCATCAACTAAAGGTTCGGCCAAAAAATTATTGGTGAAGCAGTAAAACCTTATGGATGCACCTTTTCATTCCCATCTATATCCAGTAAACTCCACGACATTACAGCCGACACATCATTCAGTTGCCACCACAAATCGCCCATGCAGCGTTGCGATGAATTATTCAGTAACCGCTTCATTTTAGCATAATGCCAACGCTGAACTTCGTGCGAAGACTTAACCAATTCTTCCAGCGAATGGTGCGGATAACCTTTCGAATCGAGGTATCGCCGCAATAATTTGAGCCCTTTGTAGCTTAATACCAATTGCTCAGGATTTATTGCATCGAACGTTTGGCCCAGGTATTTCTCCAGCACATCAACGGGAGGCAAAGAGGGGAAGCCATATTCACTCATAAATCGAGGAACGCGCAGACCAATAGCATCAAACGGAAGTTCGCCATGCCAAATCCCCCAATCGTGATTATCGCCATGCGCGAAATCGTCTTCTTTTCCCCAGTTCGAAATAGGCGAAGAGGGTAAGTAATTTACACGATCTGATACGGCTTGAATGCTCTCAGGAATAAGCCGATGAAACATTCGGTAATAGGAAGAATCGAGCCGATTCAGCACTTGCGGTGAGTAGGCGTATTTCTCCTTCCATCCCCAGTTTTTTCGGGCTACATCAATCTCATTGTTTCCGCAAATTAATGCAAGCGAGGGGTGGTGAATTAAACGAAAAACCTGCTGCCGTATTTCTTCCTGAATATTTGATTCGAATGCTTTGGAATCGGGGTAATAAGTGCAGGCGAACATAAGATCTTGCCAGACAAGCACGCCGGCGGTATCGGCCCACTCAAAAAATGCTTCGGGCAAATACGTGCCCCCACCCCAAATGCGGAGCATATTCATATTGGCGCTTAATACAAAGTTTAATTCTTTGTTAGAAAGGCCGCTTTTACGCTCCCCTTCGAACGGTTCGTTGGGCATTACTACATTTGCACCCTGCATGTAAATAGGCTTACCATTTACCTCAAAGTAAAACGAACGCCCAATGGAGTCTGTTTCCTGAATAAGCTTTATTGTGCGAACAGCGTAGCGCGAATTGAGACTGTCGATGATTTGATTTTTCGAATTTGTTAAGTAAATCGTTATCGGATAAAAAGGTTGATCGCCGTAACCTCTGGGCCACCACAATTTGGGCCACTTATGTTCGAAGCTCAAGGCGATGTAGCTTCCTAGAACACGCGTTCTAAATGTTGCCCCGAATTCACCTTTGGCAGATACATAGATTTCCTTATTGCCGAAATTTTGGACATGAATTTGAGCATTTAATTTTGCGCCCAGGGAATCTGTTTCTATTGTTTCAACAGCGATTTGCCTGATTCCCGCATTGCATGTAAAATGCAGTTCAGGGCATACCCTAAATCCCATATACAGTTCAGGAAATGCGAAGTCCCAGCCGAACTCTTGTTGCGGTTGCCGAATAAACGGGGCTGTTTTAATGCTGTCGGTTTGATTGTCGGCCGGATAGGAAAAGAAAGGAAGCACACCGCTGTGTAGTATATGCTCCCGAGGAGGGTAGAAGGTAATTTCCAGTTCGTTGTTTTGGTTTTTAAGCAGCGACGGATTTATTCGGAAAGTCCATTTTCGGAATGCATTATCTGTTTTTCCAATGAAAACACGGTTGAGCCAAATTTCTGTGAATGTTTGAAGGTAGTTCAACTCAAGTTCAACTTCCTCGTAAGGTTTGCTTGTAAGGTCGAAAACTGTTTTAATCGAATGTTCAAGAGATGCAACCGAATCGTGGAACCTTCTGCTTTCCTCGCTAAATCGCGGTTTAAGCTTTGGGTTCGGCGCGTTTTCGCGTAAAACATGCAGGATGTTTTTGGGGCCTTCAAAACGTGGTGGTGTCGAATAGGAGCTATTTGTTACTGCCCAGCTACTTAATTTAAGGGTATCCGAACGGCCATTTAGGCTCACCAAAACAAACAAAATGAATAAAAATAAAATTCTAATCAGATTCACAGAGGCATTAATCTAGTCAATTAAATCGTCAATCGGTGATTAAGAAAGAAATTTATCTCAGAATTTTTGAAGTCTATCTTACCCATATGTGATGACAAAAATCAAATTTATCGATGAAATTTATCATGTGCTCATCTTTCATGGTAAAATAAATTTGTTTCATTAATCAACTAAATATATCAACTATATGTCACTCATCAAGCAAAGGGGAGCATTCCCCATCATGAACACCTTA
>CAZVHF010000156.1:0-5687 GCA_964627105.1 uncultured Chitinophaga sp. | reverse complement strand
TTTACGATGTGGTAGGGTATATATCATCCTATCAGAGGATGTACAGCCTTGAAAAGTTACAGCAGATTTGATTTTTTTTGAACGAGCCTAAAACGCTGCCTTCAGCACATCCACACCAATGGCATACCCATATTTTTTGCCATTTGCACCAGTGTAAATTCTAATTTTGTTGCAGGCCTTGCCCATATCAACTGTCAACCAGGTTTTACCGCCGTCTTTTGTTTCGTAACCGCTGTTCATGGTGCCCACAAAACCATGATTATCATCCAGAAAGCCAATTCCAAATTCGCGGGCCGACGCATCTTCTACCAGATTTATTTCCTGCCAGGTGTTGCCGCCATCGGTAGTTTTGGCCACCCGCTGCCTGCGCACCGTTGTATCGGGATTGTAGGATTGTATAGTTACATAGCCCACCTTATCGCTCGGAAACGACGCTTTCCATGTGCCTTCAAACGGACGGATTGATTGATATACATTCTTCCAGGTTATACCTCCATCGGCAGTCTTTAAAATAAGTGCGTTCGATTTTTCGATGTCCTCGTTCGAAGCAGCACAAACAATTCCGTTGTTTTTATCGAACATTTTAATGTCGAACAGCATTTTGCAGTCGCCGTTCATACTTGCCGATTGCCAGCTTAATCCGCCATCGTGCGAAACCATGCGGTTTGCCGGACTGCCTACCCGACCCACTGCAAAAATATGAATGCGGTAATCGGTTTTGCCACGGTTGATATACTGTTCGCGTACAATATCAATGGCACATAAACCTTTCACATACGGCCCGGTGTACGCTACAGGATTCCATGTTTTACCGCCGTCGGTGGTGCCGTAGAGCGGAATGGTATCGCTTACATTTGGAAAATAATCGGTACCCACTGTGCCGGCAAAACCACGCAGGCTGTCGACAAAGGCAATACAGCGAAAAAATGTTCCTTTCTTTTCTACTTGCTTTTCCCAGGTTTCACCGCCATTTTTTGTGTGGTAAATGCTGCCATAGCCGTTTACATACCAGCCTTCGTTTTCGTTAATAAAACAAATATCGTCCTGCTTCCCGGGATAGGTATCGGTTTTGAGTTTACGCCAAATGCTAGGTGCATCGCCCGATGCTTTTTTGCCATAAATAACCTCATTGCTCCACCGCACTGCAGATGCTCCCACCTCGGGATTGTATTCGTCGAACAAGGTTTGAATTTGCCCGCCTACATACTTATCGTAGGCTTGCTGCATTGTTCCCGATTGGGCAAAATAATGGTCGGTAAGCGGATAGGTCACGAGCGTGGCGTTGCCGGGATTGAAATAATTTACCGTATTCACAATCTGCTGGTGATCGGCCCGCGAAAATGCCTGAAAATCAGACTCTCCAAACTGAACCAGCACTTTAGCTTTGGTGTTTTTCCAGTTTTCGAGGTGCGGATAATCCTGAATCTGGCGCCAGTACTCGGCATTGCGGTCATAAATCATCCCATTGCCGTTGTATAACCAGTCGGCACGCAAAACACTGTCAACGTAGGCATCCCGTGCCATATCGGCCAAATTCTCCTTCTTCACAAAATAACGGTAATTCAAATCGTATTGCCGTAACACCGATTCTTCTACCTCAATGGGATTCATACCGGCCAGCGCATTTTGCACGCGGTACATTTCAATTTGGTATTCGAACCACGATTTAGCGGTAGTGCCATACACCACCACTCCGGCCACCTGATGTTTGGCCGAGAGCGCCGGCGCAATAATGCCGCCCATCGAGTGGCCTACGATTATAATTTTGGAGGTGTCGACATAAGGCAGCGATTTAATTTTTCGAAGCCCAACCTCAAAATTCTCCACTTCATCCTTCAAATCGCAGGAGTTGCAAGGCGGCGTATTTTTACTGTCGCCCAGTCCGCTTTTTTCGATGCGGAGCGTTACGTATCCTGCATCCACATAAGCATCCACAATGCGTTTGTAGGGATGATCGCTGGAGAGCTCATCAATGCTGCTGCAGGTATAACCCGGAATAAACAACATGGCAGGCAGTTTACCTTCCTTATGGGGTTTATTAATGATTACACGCAATTGTCCGCCTCGGTAAGGCGCCTCATCGTATATAACCTCGGCATTATCATCGGTTTCAAGCGGCCTCGCAATTGCTTTTGCCTTCAGGATTAGGGTTTTATTCTCGCGCAACACCGTAAGTTTTACCTCCTGCTTGGGTTCGTACTTGAGGAATTCGGCAATAAATTCATCAGTAGATTTAAAGGTTTTATCTCCGATTTTGAGTATGATGTCGTCTTTTTTCAATTTCAAGGCTACACTGGTGCCACGCGCTACCTCACCAACCTTGCATCCCGAGGCAGCAGCCGAATCTATATAGCTAATACGGGCGCCAAACAAGGCTTTTCGGGGGAGCTGTGCTGTAAGTTGGAGGCTAAACAGTGTCGCTGTTAAAAGGATAAGAAATCGCATCATGGTTTTTTAACAAAAAAAATCACGCAAGGCGAAAGCTACTTGTCAAAAATTGCTTTTTATTCTCGAAGACGAAGGCGGCCCATTTCCGCTACCATAGCCTATCACTTTTCCTCCCAAAAAAGCTTCGGATTATTGGTTTTGTAGGTAATCCAGGTGCCTTTACTTTTTTCGCTTTTTTCTTCTGCTTTGTCAGGAGTTTGTTCAAAATAATCCATCGGAAGAAGCCTGATGTACGTATAGGTTTTTCCATCAGAACTGGTTTCCATATCATATTCGCTGGTCGATGGACATTCCAAGATATAAAGGTTTTTAGCCATATAATTTTCGAGATAATCTTCTCTGGTTTGCGTGTTTCGATTATTCCAATTTGCATCGGGGTTAAGAATGAGTGTTTTGTTATTTATCAAACGCTCGCGAACTTCTTCTATGCTCAACAATTCGCCTTTTTCATTCATTACGTATGCATCGTTGGTAGGATCAATCCACAACCATTTTTTAAGCGATTCGGAATAAACAGCATTAATTACATGGCAATCTTGGTCAATTTTCAGACTATCTTTAGGCAAACACGTTACAATTCGCGATTTCATGCCCATCGCCAAATAACATTCATTCAACACGATTGCAAGTCCTCTGCAATTTAATCCTCTACTTTCCTTTTTACATACCTCCAACATATTGAGTGCATTTCTAACCTCCGGAATTCCATTCATGCCATCATGGGGAACCAAATCATGAATCCAGCGCATCAGGTTTATAATTTTCAGTACATCCGTTCCCTGGCCGGCAATGCTATCGAGATTAAATCCTTTACGCAATGCTACCAAATTGGGATGATCGCTCTGTTGATACCTGAATTGGGGGATTGGTCTATTGTCAGAAAGATTGTATTGCTCAGCCCTTTTTAGAATACTAAGATAATCTCCGGTTTGCTTTAGCTTTTTATTGAGTTCAACAAATTCTTTTTCGTTTCTAATATTGTCTAAGTCAGAATCATTCTGCACGTGTCTATAATCATTATAACCAGCATCAATAGCTTTTTTCAAATAAGTTAACGCTGATGTCTTATTGTTTATAAGCGAATAAATACACGTTAAATTATAGTAAATATTAGCAAGCAAATAGGTGTGTTGCTTCTTTTCATCCGCAGGCAATTTTTCATAAATTAATAGATATTCAGCAAGTAAGGTATTGAATGTCTTCACATCTCTATTTTCATACGAAATATTAAAGCCATCTGCTTTTTGCTTCATGAAGGCCTCCATCTGTTGAGATGATGTAGTTTGAGCGAATAGCAGTTGCGAACTAAAAAATAATGCGATTAAAAAGGTTAATTGAATTTTCATTTTGTGAAGTGTTTAAAATTGATGCATCGATGTTTGGTTGGATGTAAGTGCCTCAACTTCAAAAAAAGTTACAGGAGGATAAATTTTTATTTTAAACTTAATAGTGCTTAATGCTTAAAGTCTTGGCGCAGAGGCCACAAAAAATGTATCTGTTATCTAACCTTACAGCCTGTCGTAAACGGCGCTGGGCAGTAATTTTAAGAGCGCGGCAATTAAACGCCATCTTTTCGTAACGTAAACTACCTTCTTTTTCGCAACAATCGATTTATACATCTGACCTACGGCTTTTTCCAAGGGCATTACCCAAAATAATCCTTCACCCTTTGCCATTTTTGTATCAACAAGGCCCGGACGAATATCGGTTATAAAAATGGGCAATTTCTGTTTTGCCGCTTTCTGCCTTAAACCCTCTGTGTAATTTATTTGGTAGGCTTTTGTAGCATTGTAAGCCGGTGCATGGCGGCTGCCACGAATACCACCCACTGAACTTATTACAACCAGATGCCCCGCTTTCTGCTTTTCAAAAAAAGTATATGCCCAATCAGCAATACACGTAAAACCAATGATATTGGTAGCGATGGTTTGTTTTTCGATTTCAAAATCTAACGTTTCGTTTATCTCACCAATTCCTGATGAGATTACCAATAAATCTAAACCGCCTAATTCAGCGGTCAATGCTTCCAAGTGCTGAAGGGTTGAGGCAGTATCGGTTACATCCAAAACTTTTAGCTTAAATACATCAGGATGTTCATCGTTCAATTCGAGCAGCAATTCCTTTCTACGTCCCGTTATACCAACGTTATAGTTATTCGCCGCAAATGTTTTAGCAAGTCCTTTCCCTATTCCCGACGTAGATCCAATAACAATGGCCTTTTTCATTGGTCAAAACATGCTATGTTTTTTAATAGATCCCGGAGTTTGTCCAAATTGCTGCTTGAATGCTTTTGAAAAGCTTGGAACATCCGGAAATCCATAGTGAATTGCCGTGAAAAAGATTTCATTTCCACGCAAGAGATCCAATTTGGCCAGCTCAAGTCGTTTGCGTTTTTGATATTGATAGGGCGAAATTCCAAAAGCAGATTTAAATACCCGAATGAAGTGATATTTTGAAATGCCTGTTTGAAGCGCCATTTTTTCCAGGGAGATGTTTTCATTTATTTGCTCGTCGATAAATGTTTTTGCAAGAAGAACAGCTCTAAAAACTTCTTCATTCGTTACGTTCTTTTTAAAGTCGAGTTTAGACAAATGGTCAAACACAAAGCGCTGGTCGGTAATGATGGATTCGGCCAGGCTGTAAAATAATTCGTTTTGCTGAAAATCGTTGGCAAATGTCCCCCTCTTAATTTTTTGATTTATTTCGTGAAGCGAGTAGCCCAAACTGGTGTTTTTCACGTTGTAGCGGTTCACAAAAAACTGGTCAGACAGCAGAAACTCTTTCAGTTCAGCACCATTCACATCATGAAATTCGGCCACCTCCGAAATAATTTCCGACGAAATATCGATGCAAAGGCCCTGAACCGCCTCGTTGCTGTTAATCTGCACGAGCGATTTTGTAAACTCATTTCCAATAATGTATTCGCCAACCTTAACTGTATATTTCTTGTTGTTGGCAAAATAAATTTCCTCGCCCGAAGCCACGTATTTAACCCCCAGGCCCGTAAACGGACAATCGCTCTCCAGCTTGTTGAAGTTCGAAAACCGAATGGCATTTTTATCGGCGTCGGTGTAGAGGGTTTGGTTCATGCAAGCTAGTCTCCGATGTTCATTTATAGAGCGTAAATATATTCAATTGCATTGCTGCACAAGCATAACGCACCTAAAACGCACCATGGTCAAACGTATTTTTATTTTTGGGGCGCCAAATTCGGGCTTTACGGTACAAGTCCTCGTGCC
>CAZVHF010000155.1:0-5762 GCA_964627105.1 uncultured Chitinophaga sp. | reverse complement strand
CCTGCAGCCGTATTCGCCCACCACGACAAGCCATCTTCACCAGCATCATTCAAACGGAATGTATAGCAACCATAACCCAATCGAACCGTGTCTTTGTACTCGGTTGCATTTGCCATACCCGAACGCGAAGCAACTGTATTACCCTCATCATCTTTTATCGTCCACGAATATTCGCCACCAAAATTATTGGTACGTACATTCACTATAAACGAATCGGGTAAACTCAAGGGAGCCTCGTAACGACTGTAAATGGTATTGTTGGGCGAGTATTCATCGGCCTGGTTGTTTACCTGTGTCACAGAAGCATTAAATGTACCGGAGTTGTTCCATAATACGGTAGCCGGCAATTCTACCTCCTGCGATTTCATAAAGCCCAGATTGCCCGTCCACGTATGGGTGCTTTGCCAGCCTGCAGCATCACCGTATGAAATTTGTACCGAGGTTAATGGCGCCGAACCGTTATTGCGGAGTATAATGCGTGGTGAGCCACAAATGGGGTTAAAGCGCGCGTGGTAATAATCCTCGCTAGGTGCTAGAACCTCCTCTATCGAGGCATCGTTAACAAAATTTGGGGCGCCATATTCAAACAAATACGACTCAATAACATAATTCGGATCAGAACCGCCTTGATTTACATAATTCTGCATTTCGCACGTAAACGTATGCGCAGTAGAGGGTTCAACCGTTAAATCGGCAAAATCGGGATACACCATATCGCCCGGACACCAGCCCGAACGGTCGTAAATCCATGTGCCTGCCTGAGGGAAGTTGGGGTTTTCTCCACATTGGTCGCGCCATACGTATTTTTGAAGGTAAGTTGAACCATCCATTTTCAACGTGCGTTGCTTGGGGCAGAACTCTGCACAATTTTCAGGATCTCCGAATGAATGTCCCGTTTGTACGATATAAGATCGAATGGAATAGGTGTTTGAATCTAACGTAACCGATCGAGAACCAAGCTGCGTGTTAATTGGATTGGCAGGATTACCATACCCATATTGCCCATTCCATAGCTTGTTCACTTTTACAAATGGCCGAATCGGAGTTCCTTCAACCATTTCGAACCACATGTTGATGTTCCAGCCGCGACCCACGTTAGTTTCGTAGCCGGTATGGCGGTAAACAATTTCGAGCGAGTCTTTCAGTAAGGGGGCAAAATCGGTAACGTCAATTCTCCATTTCCCTTTCCACGCCTGATTGTAAGAGTTGCCGTAGGGAGTAATATACCGCGCCAGCTCAATATTTAAAGGAAGGGTATCTTGCATACCACGGCGTTTTAGATAAATGTAATTGAGATAATCCCATTCACCGCAATTTTCGCCATAAGGGCAACGAAAGGTTAAATTCAGAATAACCTTGTGCATATCGGTTTGCGGAAATACCACCCATGATGGATAATCGGTATAACCACCACCCGTTTCGATGTGAACACTATCGTGACTTACAACGAGCGTTGTGTCGCCCGGAGCAGCTTGGATTTTTAAACAAAAGTAAAGAAAGAGAAGAGGTAAGATTCTGCGCATAGCCGTCTGCATTTATTTTGCAGCCAAGTTAGGCAAGAAGAATTAAACTTCCACAAACTCGCGATAAAATTGAGTCGACTTGACTAACGCAGTACCATTGTTTTTACTAGTTGCAAGGCTTCTGTGTAAATCCCCTCTTCATCGTAACCACACTCTTTCCAAAGTTCAGGTTGGGTTCCATGCTCAATGTAGCGATCGGGAATTCCTAAACGCTTAACCTGTGCACTGTAGCCGTTATCGGCCATGAATTCGAGCACTGCCGAACCGAAACCACCTTGAATACAGCCATCTTCTACTGTTATAATTTTGGTGTGGCGGCCGAATATTTCGTGCAGCAGGGCCTCATCGAGCGGTTTAACAAAACGCATATCGTAATGAGCAACCGACATCCCTTCAGACTCTAGTTTCTGAATGGCTTTGGTAGCTAGATTTCCGATATGACCTATACTTAAGATGGCGAGGTCATCTCCATCTTTCAACTTACGCCCTTTCCCAACAGGAATGAATTCGAGCGGGGTGCGCCACTCGGGCATAACACCATTGCCTCGCGGATAGCGAATAGACATGGGGCCCGGAGTTTTATACCCGGTAAACATCATGTTGCGCAATTCCTGTTCATTCATGGGCGCCGCAACCACCATGTTGGGCAAGCAACGCATATAGGCAATATCGTACGCTCCGTGGTGGGTTGGCCCATCGGCACCCGCCAAACCGCCGCGATCGAGACAAAATACTACATGCAAATTTTGCAACGCTACATCGTGCATCACTTGATCATAAGCGCGTTGCATAAAAGTACTGTATATATTGCAAAACGGAATCAAGCCTTGTGTGGCCATACCTGCACTAAACGTTACGGCATGCTGCTCGCAAATACCCACATCAAAAGCCCGATCGGGAATTTCACGCATCATGATATTGAGCGAGCATCCCGATGGCATAGCGGGCGTAACACCTACCACACGCTTATCGTCCTTCGCAATTTCAACCAAGGTATGACCGAACACATCTTGGTATTTAGGCGGCTCAGGGCCTTTTGAAGGCGACTTCAAAATTTCACCGGTATCTTTATTGAACAAACCCGGCGCGTGCCAAAGCGTTTGATCTTCCTCGGCCAGTTTGTACCCTTTCCCTTTTACGGTAAGAACGTGAAGAATTTTCGGCCCAGGAATATCTTTCAAGTCCTTGAAAACCTGAACCAAACGATTAACATCATGTCCATCAACGGGTCCAAAGTATCTGAAATTAAGCGACTCAAATAAATTGCTTTGTTGAAGCAGCGCGCTTTTTACGGCGTTCTCCACTTTCTGAACGATAGCCTGTGCGTTGGGCCCAAACTTGGAAATTTTACCTAAAAGATTCCAAACTTCATCTTTAACCCGATTGTAGGTATGCGAGGTGGTAATGTCTGTCAAATATTCTTTTAAGGCGCCTACATTGGGGTCTATCGACATGCAATTGTCGTTTAGTACAACAAGCATGTTATTGGGTGTTGTTCCGGCATTGTTTAGTCCCTCGAAAGCCATTCCGCCCGTGAGTGCACCATCGCCAATTACCGCGATGTGTTGACGGTCGTTCTCGCCCTTAAGACGCGATGCAACAGCCATTCCAAGTGCCGCCGAAATGGACGTAGAACTATGGCCCACTCCAAATGTATCGTACTCACTTTCTTTCCGTTTTGGAAAACCGCTGAGACCCTTGTATATCCTGTTTGTATGGAAATTCTCCCTTCGGCCTGTGAGCATTTTATGCCCATATGCCTGATGCCCAACATCCCAAACCAATTGGTCGTAAGGCGTGTTAAAGGCATAATGCAATGCCACGGAAAGCTCAACCGTTCCCAAACTTGCTCCAAAATGTCCACCCTTTACGGAAACGATATCGATGATATATTGACGAAGTTCGTTTGAAATCTGAACCAGTTCGTCTTCGCTAAACCTCCGCAAATCTGCGGGAAAATCAATCTGAGAAAGAAGTTCTCCGGGGATAATATTCATGATGTCTGTTCGCAAAGGTAGAAAATTGTAGGGTTAATTTACTATAACCCACTAAACGGCGATTTGTTGTAAACAATAGAATATTTGCATATTACGAACTATTATTTTTTACATTTACCAATCAATTGATTATACATGGTGTTTTTCTTCAGGTTAATCGTCGTTTTATTTCTATCGATACCAATTGCCCAGGCGCAAATAAGTCTCTCGCCACAGGTTTACTCAACTGCAGGTACAGTTTTTCAGAATAGTCAATTTCATATAACCTACACGGTTGGTGAGATGTCGTGTGTAAGTACCGTGTCTTCGGGCAATTCAATCCTTACTCAGGGGTTCAATCAACCCGATAAGTTTACGGTTGCAAGCATTCAGAGCACATCCGGTCCATGGGTGTGGAGTGTTTTTCCGAATCCAGCCGATCAGGAATTATTGGTTCGCTTTAATGCGCCTTTCGAGAAAAAATTGTTTCTTAAAATTGTAGATGCACTCGGTCGACTTGTACTTCCGGAGGAGAAATTTCTGCACTCGGGGGCCGAGTGGATTAAATCAATCGATGTAAGTGCTTTTGCATCGGGCGTCTATTTCGTGCATCTCTCTTCGGCAGAAGGTGAGATAAATCAAATAATTCCATTTACACGTTCACACCGCTAATTTCAATACTTACCGCTATGAATAACTTTTTACGCAATTGTATAATTGGATTTTTATTTTTTACTCAAGCTGGTCTTGCCCAGTCGGTTGTACCTCAGGGTATAAATTATCAGGCAATTGCACGAAATGCAGTTGGTAACGTGTATATCAATCAAAATATAGCCATTAAAATCACGATTTTATCCGGAAATAGCGGGCCTGTTGCTTATTCAGAAAGGCACACAACAACTACCAATATTTTTGGATTATTTACAATCAAAATTGGAAGTGGAACTCCGATTACAGGCGCTTTTTCAGATATAAACTGGGAAACGGCAAACCACTACTTAAAAGTTGAATTAGATCCGAACGGGGGAACTACATATACCGATTTAGGTGCTCAGGAATTACTGTCTGTTCCATATGCCTTCTATGCCGCTTCATCGGGGTCGGGTGGAACAGTTGGGCCTCAGGGTCCTCAAGGTGAACAAGGGCCGGCTGGGCCCCAAGGTCCTCAAGGGCCGGCTGGGCCAGGTGGAGGGCTTAATTGCTGGGACACGGATAGCGATGGAATTCAAGACGCGAATGAAGATATAAATAACGATGGTTTATGGGATGCTTTAGACTGCAGAGGAGCTGATGGAGCAACAGGACCACAAGGACCGGTTGGAGCAGCAGGCCTGCAAGGGCCAACCGGTGCTACAGGGCCGGCAGGGCCACAGGGTCCTCAAGGACCTCAAGGGCCGGCAGGTCCGGGTGGTGGCCTTAATTGCTGGGACACGGATGGCGATGGAATTCAAGACGCGAATGAAGATATAAATAACGATGGTTTATGGGATGCTTTAGACTGCAGAGGAGCTGATGGAGCAACAGGCCCACAAGGACCGGCTGGAACAGCTGGGGTGCAAGGACCTGTAGGTCTTACGGGCGCGGCAGGTCCGGCAGGTGCGCAGGGTCCGGCAGGTGTGGCTGGGCCAGCTGGGCCGCAAGGGGTTGCTGGTCCAGCGGGAGCGCAGGGACCTCAAGGCGCACAGGGAGCCACTGGGCCGCAAGGTCCTGCAGGCACTAACGGACAAACAATACTAAATGGAACCAACAATCCAGGGTCTGGCATTGGCACAGTAGGTGACTTTTATCTAAATACCTCCACAAATATCTTGTTCGGCCCTAAAACAGCAGGAGGTTGGGGCACAGGTATTTCGCTCGTTGGGCCTGCAGGGCCTGCAGGTGCAACCGGACCACAAGGATTGCAGGGTGCAACCGGCCCTCAGGGGCCTGCCGGAACTGGCGGTGGAACACTCGATGCCGCCTATGATTTTGGAGGAGCCGGCTTAGGACGCACCATAACTGCCGATGCCGGATCGGTAACAATAAATGCAAACGGGACGGGGACGGCCGGAATTGCGCTCAATATTAATCAGACAGGAACATCTACAGCTGCAGTAGGTGCTTTAATTAGTGGAACAGGAAATGCGATTAATACGAGCAGCACAAATGCAAACAACAGTTTTGCCACGATTCAGGCCACTACCAATAGTGCAACACTCAACAATTCGGCTGTCTTTGGTCAAAGTACAGGACAGGCAAGAGCCGTAACTGGTGAAATTGGCGC
>CAZVHF010000154.1:0-5771 GCA_964627105.1 uncultured Chitinophaga sp. | reverse complement strand
AAGCAGTATCTATTCTCCTCGAAAATGGCGGTACCGTTCCGTTCATTGCGCGTTATCGAAAAGAACAAACAGGCTCATTGGACGAAGAGAAAATTCTTCACATAAAAGATCAGCTGCAGTACCATTTAAAGCTCGATGAAAGAAGGCACGCCATTCTCGCATCCTTAACAGAGCAAGGCATCAACGAAAATAAACTGATTGATGCAGTAAATGCAGCCACCACGCTCACAGAACTCGAGGATTTATATTTGCCATATAAACCCAAACGAAGAACCAGAGCCACCATAGCACGTTCGTTTGGACTTGAGCCTCTCGCGAAGAAAATATACGCGCAGCTCCCCGGAAAACCGGATGACTTTGCAAAACCATTTATCAATAACGATGTACCCGATACAGCTACAGCTTTGCAAGGTGCATCAGATATAATAGCCGAATGGATTTCGGAAACGGTTGAACTGCGACAGGAGCTGAGAATTCGATTCGAAAAATATGGTGTGTTTTATTCAACGGTGGTGAAATCGAAAAATGAGGAAGGCATTAAATTTTCGGATTATTTCAATTACTCGGAACCGTGCTGGAAAGTACCATCGCATCGCTTTATGGCCGTTATGCGTGGCAAGGAACTCGGTTTTTTAAGGGTTTCTGCTGTTCCCGATGAAGATCGTTCGCTCGAATTCATAACACGCAAAATTATACGGTCTGGCACTCCTTCGGCAGCACTCATCAGAGAGGCAATTCGCGATAGCTACAAGCGCTTGATTGAACCATCATTGGAAACAGAACTGCTTTCTTCTATGCGCGAAAAGGCAGAAAACGCTGCAGTTACAATTTTTGCCTCCAACCTAAGGCAGTTGCTTATGGCTCCCCCACTCGGCTCGCTTCGTGTTATGGGAATCGATCCGGGATTTCGTAGCGGCTGTAAGTTGGTTTGCCTCGATGCTGAAGGAAATCTGAAATACAACGAGACAATTTACCCGCATCCGCCACAAAATCAAGACAGGCAGGCCATGGCCAAGCTAAATCAGCTCATAGAAACCTATAAAATCGAGGCGATTGCAATTGGAAATGGTACCGCAGGTAGAGAAACAGAACAACTCATCCAACGTATGCGCCTCCCAGCCGGCATAAAAGTATTCGTTGTGTCAGAAAGCGGTGCATCGGTATATTCGGCATCCAAGGTGGCACGCGATGAATTTCCACACTATGACGTAACCGTGCGTGGTGCTGTTAGTATTGGGCGCAGATTGCAGGACCCCTTAAGTGAGCTTGTAAAAATAGAACCATCTGCAGTTGGCGTTGGACAATATCAGCACGATATTGATGCAAAAAAACTCAACGAACAACTCGATGATGTCGTAAGAAGTTGCGTGAATCAGGTTGGTGTAAACCTTAACAATGCATCTGAACATATTCTAGCATATGTGGCCGGCTTAAACAAAGCAACTGCAGCTCAGATCGTTGCATTTCGAAATAAAATTGGATCTTTTAAAAACCGAAACCAGTTGTTGGAAGTACCACGTTTGGGACATAAGACCTTTGAGCAATGTGCTGGATTTTTGCGCATTCCAGGTTCAGACAATCCACTCGACAACAGCGCTGTGCACCCTGAGCGTTACGCATTGGTGAAACGCATGGCCAGCGATTGCAAACGTACACCCGCCGAATTAATCGGAAATAAGGAAGTCTGCACAAGCATCGATTTGAATAAATATACCGATGAAAAAACGGGGCTTCCAACTTTACAGGATATACTGCAGGAAATTGAAAAGCCGGGGCGCGACCCCCGGAAAGAAACGAAAATTCTGCAATTTGATTCAAATGTTAGAAAGCCGGAAGATTTGCAAATTGGCATGGTATTGCCCGGCATTGTTACCAACATTACCGCATTTGGAGCATTTGTGGATGTTGGCGTTAAGCAGGATGGCCTTGTACATGTTTCTATGTTGGCAGACCGATTCGTTAAAGATCCGCTCGAAATTGTAAAACTGCATCAGCACGTGAGGGTCAAAGTTGAAGATGTTGATCTCGTACGAAAACGAATTGCGCTATCGATGAAAGGCCTTGATCAAAATTAAACTCGAAACATTTCAGTCTTTTTAATGTTATTCTGCTGTGGAAAACGAAGAATTCATCAATCCAATCGATATCGATAAGGTTGCTCAAAACCCGGGACTATTGCCCTACGCACACACGCTAAGCAGCGGTGTTATCAAACCCGACGACATGGGAAAAGTTAAAAGCAATGCTTTGCTTGCCATGGAGCAACAAACTGATATGCAATTGCGACAAATTCAGGAACAAATTGAACTGCTTTATAAACAGGCGCAAGATATTAAGGCGCGCACAGATATTTCGGTGTGGATTTATCAAGCGCAAATGGGCTTTAATCCATTGGTCGGGCACGTTTATCATTTATATGAAAAAGAAGATGGCAATCACTTCCTATCGATGGTTTCGCCAACTGAATGGGGAAGAAGCCGTTCGTTCAAGCGCTTTGTGGCAACGGTTAAATTATTGGCCGACCATACCTGGGATATCCTCAAATCTGAACAAGGTTAATTTTTACATCACAGCACCCATATGGCAAAGTTCTGATCTGTCGAGGATAGATTAAACAAATTGCTCAAATCGATGTTTATTGTGCGAAATGCGTGATTTTGGTCATACGCTGTATCATTCAAAATCGGATATTTGCAGCCCCTTATGGCAGATTCTTCAATCAACCCCATTACATTAGTAGTAGGTGCAAGCCCAAATCCTGAGCGGTATGCCTTCAAAGCAATTACGCAATTGAAGCTACATAACCACGAAGTGTATGCATTTGGACCGCGTTCGGGAACAGTTTCGGGTGTTGAGATTCAGCAAGCGCTTCCCCAAGCGAATAAAATCGACACCATCACCCTCTATGTTGGCCCCGAACGGCAAAGCGAGCTCATCGATGCGCTCATCAACCTAAATCCACGGCGAATCATTTTTAATCCGGGTACCGAAAATGCCGTATTTGAAGATAAAGCCCGGGCAGCAGGCATACAAACCGAGCAAGCTTGTACGCTTGTACTTTTATCTACCCACGCCTATTAATTTGTATTCATGCTTCGCCTGATATTTCTAAGCTTAACATTTATTTTAACCGCTTCACTTCAGGCCCAGAAGAAATACACAGTAAGTGGATTTGTAAAAGATTCCGAAACCGGCGAATCGCTTCCTTCTGCCAATGTGGTGGTGCTCGAAACCAAACAGGGCGCATCTACAAACACCTATGGCTTTTATTCGCTCAGTCTCAACGAAGGCACGTATACCGTTTCGGTTTCTTACCTCGGATTTCAGGAATATACGCAGAAAGTAACCCTCAAATCCGACCAGCGCATCAACATTAACCTTCAACCCAAATCTATTCAGGCCAAAGAAGTTGAGATTACCGATACACGCATCGGCAACAACCTGCAAACAACCGATATGGGCCGAGTTGAGGTTTCGGTCGAAGAAATGAAAAAACTTCCTGCTTTCTTCGGCGAGGTCGATTTGGTGAAGATCGTTCAACTATTGCCTGGTGTAAAAAATGCCGGCGAAGGCAATACCGGCTTGTATGTACGTGGTGGTGGTCCAGACCAGAATCTGGTGTTGCTCGACGAAGCAGTTGTGTACAATGCAGCGCACCTGCTCGGATTTTTTTCGGTGTTTAATTCCGATGCCGTTAAAACAGTCGATTTACATAAAGGCGGTATGCCTGCGCAATATGGCGGACGACTGGCCTCTGTGCTCGACATCAGCATGAAAGAAGGGAATTTTAAGAAACTGCAGGTCGATGGTGGTTTGGGATTGATTTCATCGCGCCTCACTGTGCAGGGGCCGATAAAGAAAGATACCGCATCGTTTATCGTTTCGGCCCGACGCACGTATATCGACGTGTTGATTAATCCCTTCGTAAAATCGACATCGCCCACCAAGGGCTCGGGCTATTATTTCTACGATTTAAATACCAAGGTCAACTACCGCCTGTCTGACAAAGACCGCTTGTTTCTGTCGGGCTATTTCGGACGCGATGTTTTTACCTTTAAAAGCACCAACAGCGGTTTCAACATTCGCATCCCATGGGGAAATGCCACCGTAACGGCACGTTGGAATCACCTGTTTTCGAATAAATTATTCCTCAATACCTCACTCATTTTCTCCGATTACAATTTCGAATCGAACGTATCGCAAACAGCATTTAAATTCAAGGTATACTCGGGCATTCGCGATTACAACGCCAAGACCGATTTTACCTGGTATCCATCATACCGCCACACGCTAAAATTTGGCGCGAATTATATTTTTCACCGCTTCACACCCAACAATGCAAGTGGAGAACTGGTTGGCGAAGAGTTTAACTTTGGCCCGCCCGAGCGCATTTACGCACACGAAGCAGCGGTTTATGCATCCGACGATTACGACATTACCGATCGTTTGCGTGTGCACCTTGGTGTGCGTGGATCGATGTTCAGCCATGTTGGACCATTTACCCGTTTCCTGAAAAACGAAATGGGACAAACAACCGACAGCATTGTTTATGGTGCAGGCGATCCCATCAAAACGTATCCGAACATTGAACCACGTTTGATGATGCGTTACAACCTCAGCGAAAAATCATCACTTAAAGCCTCTTACACGCAGAACTACCAGTATGTGCACATTACCTCGTTAGCGAATCAAAGTTTGCCAACCGATTTGTGGTTCCCTTCTACATCTCTTGTTCGTCCTCAGTTTGGTACGCAATATTCGCTTGGGTATTACCGCAACTTATTTAAAAACACCTGGGAGAGTTCGGTCGAAGTGTATTACAAAGAAATGGAGAACCAGGTGGAGTTCAAAGACGGAACGCTTCCATCGAACGGCGTGCTCGACAATGTCGATAATTTCCTAACGTTTGGCTCCGGACAGGCTTACGGCGCAGAATTTTTCCTGAAAAAAACTTACGGAAAACTTTCGGGTTGGATTGGCTACACGTTATCGTGGACTAACCGCACATTTCCGGAATTGAATGAAGGTAAAACCTATTATGCGCGCTACGATCGACGTCACGATTTATCGCTCGTATTGAGTTACGATTTAAACGAGCGCTGGTCGTTCGGAACCGTTTTCGTTTACGCCACAGGAAGTTTGATGTGGCTACCCACGAACATCTATTACTTCGAAGGACAACCGGTTTTCCAGTATGGCGAACGCAACAATTACCGCATGCCACCTTACCACCGATGGGATGTTTCGGCCACCTGGTACGGAAAGAAAAACAAGAAATACCAAGCAAGCTGGAATTTCTCTGTTTACAATGTGTATTCGCGTTTGAATCCCTTCTTCATTTACATCGATCCCGAAGGCGATTTAAGTCAGGGCTCGTTCAAGAATACCGCAAAAATGGTTTCGCTCTTCCCAATTATTCCATCTGCAACCTATAACATCAGTTTCTAAATGCGCTTTTTAACCCTACTTATTTGGATTTTTGTAGCATGGATGGTGTTTCCCTCCTGCGAGCGCGAAATCGAAATTGAACTGGAAGGAAGCGGAACCGCTATTGTGGTGGAAGGTATTATTGAAGTCGGATCGGCGCCGCGGGTGTTGGTTTCGAAAAATCGTGGTTTTTTTGCCGATTTTCCGGCCGATGTTATTTCACTGCTCGATACATTTTTAATCGACGACGCTGTTGTCATTGTGAGCGATGGAAGCAATACCGATACGCTCAATTTTATCATTAATCCATTCGAATATCCCTTTGCTTACTATACGAGCAGCAC
>CAZVHF010000153.1:0-5775 GCA_964627105.1 uncultured Chitinophaga sp. | reverse complement strand
AAAGTTGCCGTACTCGGCTCGGGCGTTATGGGCTCGCGCATTGCCTGCCATTTCGCCAACATCGGCCTCGATGTACTGCTACTCGATATCGTACCGCGCGAACTCAATGCACCCGAACAAGCTAAAGGCCTTGATCTTAGCCATCCACAAGTGCGCAACCGTATTGTGAACGAGGCGCTCGCCACAGCACTTAAATCCAATCCAAGCCCTGTGTACCACAGCAGCGTGGCCCAACGCATCAAAACCGGTAATTTCGACGATAACCTAAAAGATATCGCCACGGTTGACTGGATTCTTGAAGCCGTAGTTGAACGGCTCGATATCAAACAAGCCCTGTTTGAACGGGTAGAGCAATTTCGCAAACCGGGAACATTGGTAAGCACCAACACATCAGGCATCCCCATTGCACAAATTAGCAACGGCCGATCCGACGATTTTCAGCGCCATTTCTGCGGCACACATTTCTTTAATCCGCCCCGTTACCTCAAACTGCTCGAAATCATTCCCGGTCCCGAAACACGACCCGATGTCATCGATTTTTTTATGCAGTATGGCGAGCGATTTTTAGGCAAAACAACCGTGCTGTGTAAAGACACGCCGGCCTTTATTGCCAATCGCGTTGGAGTATTTGGTATTCTGCAACTATTCCAAACCGTTAAAGAAATGAATCTAACGGTGGAAGAAGTCGACAAACTCACCGGGCCTGTGCTGGGGCGCCCCAAATCGGCCACCTTCCGCACCACCGACGTAGTGGGGCTCGACACGCTGGTGAATGTGGCCAAAGGACTCCAGGCCAACTGCGTCAATGACGAGGCCCGGGCCAGCTTCGAATTACCGGCATATGTACTCAAAATGAACGAGAACCGATGGCTGGGCGATAAAACAGGTCAGGGTTTTTACAAAAAAGTAAAGTCGGCAGAGGGCAAATCTGAAATATTGGCGCTCGACTTAAACACCTTAGAATACCGCCCTCAACAAAAAGCCAAATTCGCTACCCTCGAGCAAACCAAAACCATTGATAAGGTTAAGGATCGCTTTAAAGTGCTCGTGAAGGGCAGCGATAAGGCAGGCGAATTTTACCGCCGCAGCTTCGTTGGTATGTTTAGTTATGTGGCCAACCGCATCCCCGAAATTGCCGACGAAATTTACCGCATCGATGAGGCTATGAAAGCCGGTTTTGGCTGGGAATTGGGTCCCTTCGAAAGCTGGGATGCCGTAGGTTTGACCGAAAGTATGGAGCTTTTTCGTCAGCTCGAAATTGAACCGGCACCCTGGATCAAACGCATGATTGAATTGGGGAAAAAGCAGTTCTACGTAATCGAAAACGGACAACCGCGCTATTACGACCCCGTTAGCGAATCGTATAAGGCCATCCCGGGCAGCGAAAAACGCATTGTGCTCGATTACCTGCGCGGCACAAAAACAGTTTGGAAAAACAGCGGTTCCACGTTAATCGATTTGGGCGACGGAATTCTGAATCTGGAATTCCACACCAAGATGAATTCCATTGGCACCGAAGTGCTGCAAGGAGTGCAGAAGTCCATTGAAATTGCCGAGAAAGATTACCGAGGTTTGGTGATTGCCTCCGATGCGCCTAATTTTTCGGCTGGCGCCAACCTGGCCATGGTGTTTATGATGGCGGTGGAACAGGAATGGGAAGAGATTGATTTCTCCATCCGTGCCTTTCAAAATACGGTGATGCGCATTCGCTATTCCTCTATTCCGGTGGTTACGGCTCCGCAAGGATTAACACTGGGTGGCGGTTGCGAAATGAATTTGCATGCCGATGCAGTAATGGCCGCCGCCGAAACGTACATCGGATTGGTCGAATTTGGTGTGGGGCTCATTCCGGCAGGTGGTGGTACAAAGGAATTTGCCATGCGGGCCTCCGATTCATTCCGTGAGGGCGATTTGCAACTCAACGTGCTGCGCGACCGGTTTCTCGCCATTGGTCAGGCCAAAGTGGCCACATCGGCACAAGAGGCATTTTCTTTAGGAATTTTGCGCGAAGGTATCGATCACGTGGTGGTCAACGCATCAAACCGCATTGCCGAAGCCAAACAAAAAGCCATTTCATTAGCCGAAGCGGGCTATACCAAGCCGGTGCAGCGCAAGAACATCAAGGTTTTGGGCAAATCGGGTTTGGGCATGGTGTACGCGGGCGCCAACAGCATGTACAGCGGAAAATACATCTCCGAGCACGACAAAAAAATCTCCGAAAAGCTGGGCTACGTGCTTTGTGGCGGCGATTTGAGTGCACCTACCGAAGTTTCTGAACAATACCTGCTCGATCTCGAACGCGAAGCTTTCCTCAGCCTCTGTGGCGAAAAGAAAACCCTGGAGCGTATACAGAGTATTTTGCAAACGGGGAAGGTATTGCGCAATTAAGGATTGTTTGCCCAAAACGAAAAGGCTGTAAGCATTAGCGAAGAAGGTAAATAAAAAAAGGCCGAAGCATGCGCATCGGCCTTTTAATTTTAAGTGAATATAACTTAGTGCTTCACTACAAGTTTCACAGTTTCAGCATCTGAACCTGAAACAATGTTAACCAAATAAATTCCTGATGGAAGATTTGAAGTGTTAACTATAAATGAGTGTTCTCCTTTAGCTGCATTAGCTGAAGAAATCTGATTTACCACCTGGCCCAACATGTTATTGATTGTTACTGTTACGGGAGCAGGCTTTTCGAGGCTGATGCTTAAACGCGTAGCTTCATTTGAAGGATTTGGTTGTAGCGTTGCTGTGAAAGAAGCAGTTTGGGCTTCAGCAATTCCAACGCTTTCAAAGTTATTTGGAATAGCGAGGTAAACAATATCATTCGGTAAATCGAATGGATGGAATGTAGTGTTGTTAATTGTTACCGCAGAACCCGGAAAAATATCGCTTTGATAAACCAAGTGAATGTTGCCATCTACATTTTTAGCCATTGCACAGAAAACATACTCTTTCAATTGGTCGAAGCCTGCTGTTTCATCTGCAACCACGTCAACCGGTGGAATCCATGTTGCCCCTCCGTCTGTAGATTTTGTAAGGTAAATGTGCTTTCTACTTGGTTCTGAGCCATCGCCTGAATATTGAAGGCCTTCTTTAGCTCCTGCATAACTGAGGTAAATTGTTCCGTTTGCATCAATACCAGATGAAGGCTGAAGGGTTAGACCACTTCCGTAAGGAACGGGACCAGCAGTAGTTCCAACATCCGCATATCCAGTAGAAAGAGTCAATGCGCCATCGCCATCATCATCAACCAAATCAGCAGCAAGTGTTAGAGAATCGGTGCCGAAATCTTCGTTCCAGTACAAAATACCGCTTGTGCCAGGATAGTATGAATAACTTCCATCGCCAATCGAGTCGTTACTGAACTGCATTGCGCCAAACCAAACGTGCACTTTGTTGTTGTTATCAATCAAAATGGAATATGCTCCATCACTTACTTGAATGGTTTCAAGTTGGTAATTACCATCTACTAAGAACGAGTCAACATCGCCATCACCATCAAAATCGGTAATTACCGAATCTGTCCATGGCTCGTATGGGAATGACCAAATTTGCGTCGTATCCCAGGTGTCACCATTGTCTTCCGATTTCCACATCATTACGCGTGAATTCGACTCACCTGCAACAATTGCAACGGTGTTACCCTTGGCATCGATAGCATAACTATCGCCCGACATTGATCTGAAGATTGTTGAGTCAATTCCTGGCAAGGCAACCATGGTTGATGACCATGTAGAACCACCATCCGTAGAGCGGTTGTACAACATGGCACCATTGATACCATTAAAAGGAGTACCAGTAAAGGAACCTCCTGTAGGTTCTGTAAGTGCAATAGCATGTACTGTTTTGCCATCCTGACCACCAACTGCAATACGAGGCCAAATTAAGGGCATAGAAGTTACTGCGGTTGATGTCCATGCTTGGGTTGCATTCGTATTAGGATTGATATTTACCTGCAAAGCATCAACAGCGGTTTGGTGTGCTACGATGATATCTCCTACATCGGTAATGCGTCCAATTGCACCAAAACCAGTGCGTGCAGCATCTACACGTGAAATATTGTTTGCATCCTGATAATCAGGATTGCTAACCCAGGCTGTACCATCAAAGAAATGGTAAGCCATACCACGATCAGACCAAGGCGTTCCTGGCTCATTGCTAAATGTCCATGTGGTAGAAATGGTACCGTTTCCATGGTTTAGGATGCGGGTAGGGATTGACGAGTTGGTTTGAAGGTCATAAAATGTTTGACCAATTATTACCTCCGGTCCGAAGCTCCGGTCTGCAGCATTTCCAGCCGATACAGTTAAATTAGGTGCTAAATATGGAATACCCATGAATTCGGGTGTTTTTGTGTATTCCATTTCTGATTTTTTAACCTTTACCGCATTGGTAGGTAATGGACGCAAGGGACTAACCCTTTGAGCTGAAACCAATCCGCACACTGCGATGGCCAATCCCGAACTGAGTAGTTTGTAAATGTTTTTTTTCATGTTGTGAAATTGTTATTTGTCGCGAATTGACAAAACTATGAAAAAATTAACATGGAAATAATATTCCCGCTTTCTGTGGAAAATTTTTAACGCGATTTATGAATTGGTGCGTGATGCATCCAATTTTGCATTGTAATTCAACCAATGCGCAAAGCTAATGAGCTTAAAGATTCGTCCATTATCGCCCTCTGCCGTTGGATTAAAGAACTGGTCGAATTCCAATTCCATTTTTCTTCGCGACAGATAGGGCCTTAGTGGTGCATCAAGCATTCGGCTTTTCAGTTCTTTCGAAATTTCGCGAATCCACGTATTGTTTGGGGTCGAATAGCCTTTCTTATCGCTGCGTGCATAAATGCGTTCGGGTAAGTAAGTTCTGGTTGCTTCGCGTAACAATACTTTGCTGCGGTTGTTCTGAATTTTAAATGATGCCGGCATGGTAAGCGCCGTTGCTATCAAGCGCTGGTCATCGGCAAAAGGCGTGCGACTCTCTACCGAATGCCACATCGAACAACGGTCTTCGCAACGCAGGTATGCTTTCAGTGTGCTGTTGTCCATTTCCCAGGCAAGGCGTTCGTTGAGGTTGTTCCAATTTCTGCCTGCACGGATGCCAAATCGGTCGGTGTTTCCGAAATAAAAATCTGGTTCCAGAAAATTAAGGCCTGGATAATAGCTTCTGTATGCCAGGGCGGCAGCAAGATTTCCGAGCATAAATATGCCTTCGTGCCGCATCCATTGGCTCCGTCGAAATGCCGATGCTCCGCTTCCAAATTCCTGCATTTCCATTCGTCGCTGATTGCGCGGTAGGCCTTTCCAGTAAAAATACTTGTGCGTTTCGTATCCACCAAACAACTCATCACCACCTTGCCCGTCGAGCAAAACCCGAATTCCATTTTCAGAAGCAAGGCGCATCACCCGAAATTGGGCGTAGGTACTGCTCGACCAAATCGGAATGTCGAGCGCCTCTGTTAACTGATCGAGGTCGTTTAACAACTCGTGCGCGGTTGGATTGGTGGTGTGCGCAATACATCGGTTCCATTCGGCAGCCTCGCTCGCCCAATCGCTTTCATCGAGCGTAGAGCCCGGAAAGCAGGCCGTAAAAACGTGTAAATCGCTTTTTTCGGGCATCAGTGTGCGCATGGCACCTACAATAGCCGAACTGTCGATTCCTCCGCTCAGGCATGATCCCACAGCAACATCAGCACGCATGCGCAATCGCACAGCATCGCGAAACAATGCCCGTGTTTGCTCAACTGCATTTTCAAAGCGAAGTGGATTATTTTCATTTGCA
>CAZVHF010000152.1:0-5802 GCA_964627105.1 uncultured Chitinophaga sp. | reverse complement strand
CCTGGTTGAGCATGAAGCGCGATGGGTTTGAAGCCGACAAGAACGACATCATCGTAAAAGGTTTTGGAAAAGGGGCGAAAATCATCAATCTTACCGAAGCTTGGGATGGTACCGTCAAATCATTTCGTTGGTCGGCAGATGGAAAGAAGATATATTTCATTGCACCTGTAAACGGCACCAATCAGTTGATGGAGGTCGATTATCCCGGTCTTACCAAGAAACTTCCGGTAGTGAAGCCATTACTGAGCGGCGATTTCGACATCAACGATATCATCGGACAATCGGGCGAATTGTTGGTTTTGGCGCGCACCGATATGAACCATGCTACCGAATTGTACACATATCACTTAAAAACTCAAGAATGTAAACAACTAACCCATGTAAATGATGCTGCTTACGCTGGGGTTTCGGCAAGTCGTACCGAGCGTCGCATGGTAAAAACGACCGACGGTAAAGACATGCTCGTTTGGGTGGTATATCCGCCGAATTTCGATCCGTCGAAAAAATATCCTACGCTGCTGTATTGCCAGGGCGGTCCGCAATCGGCACTTACGCAGTCTTATTCGTTCCGTTGGAATTTTCAGTTAATGGCAGCGAACGGATATATTGTAGTGGCGCCAAACCGTCGCGGTATGCCAGGGCATGGTGTACAGTGGAATGAGGCCATCAGCAAAGACTGGGGCGGTCAGGTAATGAAAGATTATTTGAGTGCTATTGACGATGTGGCCAAAGAAAGTTATGTCGATAAAAGCCGCTTGGGCTGTATTGGAGCCAGTTATGGTGGGTATTCGGTGTTCTATCTGGCGGGCATTCATCAGAAACGCTTCAAGTCGTTCATAGCACATGCCGGTGTTTTTGATTTAAAGAGTATGTACGGTACCACCGAAGAACTTTTCTTTACCAATTTTGATATGGGCGGCGCATATTGGGAGAAGGATAATGCCGCTGCACAGAAATCGTATAACGAATTTAATCCGATTGATCGCGTGGGTAACTGGGATACGCCTATGTTGGTTATTCATGGCGGATTGGATTATCGTGTGCCCGAGTCACAGGGTTTTCAGGCCTACACCGCCTTACAACTTAAAGGTATAAAGAGTCGTTTGTTGTATTTCCCGGATGAGAACCACTGGATTTTACAGCCACATAATGCTATGACCTGGCAGCGCGAGTTTTACCGTTGGTTGAGAGAAACGCTGTAGTTTATATTAAAAATTGTATGGTTTGTTTTACAAACTAGGATAGTGAGTCTTAATATTTGAATATACTTTGTACTTTTCTATCGAATTAATATTCTTTTAATTAAGCGATTCGAATTTGTATTACTTTTGATTCCTATCATTGAATGTAAATAACCAAACCAAACAAAGCTTAGTCTTATAATTAATTTGTAACCCTCTTCAATTATTCAGCGTAAGGTCAACAGTTACGTGTGTTTAATTGTGTTTAGAAAAAGATCATGCAACCTGCTGCGCCAGTTTCTGTTAACCACGAGTATATGACCAAGAGGCTTCATATTCTTGTGGTTGAAGATAATGCCGGTGATTTTATCCTCATCGAGCAGATGCTTCTGGAGATTCGCGATTTTCAGAAAGAGATTCTGCATGTTACCACACTTGGCGGGGCAATCGATTTGATGGATCAACAGCGTTGTGATGTGATTTTGCTCGACTTATCCCTGCCCGATAGTTACGGCATCGATTCATTTCATCGGCTTTCAAAGCTTTTTCCGCAAACGCCGGTCATCATTATGTCGGGCCTAAACGATACTCGTTTTGCCAACGAAGCCGTAAAGCAGGGTGCACAGGAATACTTGGTTAAGGGCGAATTTGAAGAGCGCTTATTGGCTAAATCTATTTCGTATAGCATCGAACGCAAGGCAAGCATGGAGATGCTCCGCGAGAATCAGGAAACATATCGCTTGCTGTTCGAGAACAATCCGATTCCGATGTATATCCGTGCAAAGGATTCGCTTAAAATTGTGGGTGTAAACCAATCGGCACTTGATCATTTTGGGTATACAGAGGAAGAATTTCTATCCAAAATGGTTACCGATCTGCATCCGGCCGATGAGCGTGAAGCATTGCTAGAGGTTATTCATAATTGGGATGGCAGCGATTCGGCACCTGCAACATACCGCCACATTTGCAAAGATGGTTCTGAAGTGTACGTAGAATGTCGGGTTCGCGAAATGTTTTTTAAAGGTAATCCGGGAATTCTTGTATTGGCCGACGATATAACCGATAAGCGACGTGTTCAGGAAGAAGTGACCATCCAGGCGAACATTTTGAAAAACGTACGCGATACGATTTTTGTTGCGAATCGTCGGGGCGAAATTACCTATTGGAATGAGGGAGCTGAGCAAACATTTGGGTATTCGGTAGAAGAAATGTCGGGGAAGAACTACGATGTACTTTATCCCGAAATCGACAAACATCTCGTGCGTCAAGAAATTCAGGAGATTATAGCCGGTAAGCGCAGCCAATGGGAAAGTAAGCTAATTACACGTGCCGGTAAAATTATCTGGTCTGATAATAAAGCATCCTTGTTGCACGACGAACATGGTAAGGTAACAGGCTATATACGCGTTTGCAAAGACATTACGATGAGCAAACGATTCGGCGAAACTCAGAAGGAAACCGTGGCGATGCTCAATTCGATTTTCAATACGGTTGATCAGGGAATTCTGCTGTTGGATCCATCGGGTCGCATCAAGGCTTTCAATTTTACAGCGAACAAACAGTGTATTCAGTTACTTGGGTCTGAGTTGTCGGAGAATAACCATTTTACCGACTACCTGCTCGAAGATATGCGCGAAATCTGGCTTGGTCAGTTTAGCCGCGCACGTTCGGGCGAACAAGTGCACGATGAGCTTGTATTTCGGTTTAGGCCCGGATCGGAGTTTTGGTTTGGGATGAGTTTTTCGCCTGTTAACGACGATGCATCCAACGTAATTGGGGTATGCGTAAGTATGATCGATATTACCGAACGTAAACGAACCGACGAACGATTTAAAAGTCAATTCATCGAAATTGAAAACAACAACCGCGAACTCGATAAATTGGTGAAGGTACTTTCGCACGATTTGCGTGCACCATTAAATTCGGTAAGCGGATTAATCTCGCTTGCACGCGAAGAAAAGAATCCATCTGAGTTTGGAAATTATCTGAACATGATGGAAAAGAGCTTGCGTAAACTCGAAGCATTTACAAACGACATGATTGCTTCGCTGAAAAATCGAGGTGCAGTGGTTTTAGGCGAACTGAAGCCGCACGATTTGGTTGATGAAATAATTGACGAACTCCGCTTTGCAGCTGATGCCAGCGGAATTCAGTTTGAAAATTTAATTCCCGAAGATTGTGTGGCCCTTTCTGATCCGGCCCGATTGCGCATCATTTTCAGTAACCTCATTTCAAATGCAATTCGTTATCATGATCCAGTAAAGACAGATAAATTCGTGCGAGTTCGCTGCGATAAATCGGCTCTTTCGGTATCGTTTTCGGTAGAAGACAATGGTTTGGGAATTGCCGAAGAGCATCAACCCAATATTTTCGAAACCTATTATACGGTTGGCAATGTTGCAGGCAGTTCCGGACTTGGTCTTTCGAATGTGCGTGATGCAGTGCAGAAGCTTCGAGGAACAATTGATTTGAACTCTAAGCAGGGGCAAGGTTCGGTTTTCACAGTTACTTTGCCGATAAATTAAGCCCGTTTTTCAAAGTATGTATACACCATGAATGTTGAAGAAGTTCGTGACTTTGCATTAAGTCTTCAGGCTTCCTCAGAAGATTTTCCGTTCGATGAACATACGCTGGTGTTGCGAGTTGGCGGAAAAATATTTGCCATATTACCGTTGGAAAAGAGTGGCCGAATAAATTTGAAATGCGATCCCGATCGTTCAGTTGCACTTCGTGAAGAATTTGAAGCAATCACGCCGGGCTATCACATGAATAAAAAATGGTGGAATACCGTTGAATTTGATAGGTTGCCTGAAGCGATGGTGAAAGAATTAATAACACATTCTCATTCGCTTGTGGGCTCCTCATTGCCCAAGAAACTCAAGGCCGAATTGGGAATCGCATAAGATTCTCATAATTTATCTGCATCTTTGATGTGATGAAAAAATCACAGCCAACGCAGAAAATTGAACGCGGTATTTGCATGATCACGCGGTATATTCTCGATGAAGTACACCCTGTTGGATTTATGTATAGAGAAGAACCGGAGGAGGAGCTCGATAGTGGCTGGCGCTTTTTATCGGGCTTGGAGGATGATGCCTATATGGAGCAGGAAGATAATTCGGTGATTGTTGATGTTGACTTGGTGCTGGTGCTCGATCCAGTGGTAAAAAAATACCTGCATTTGCCCTACGGAAGCGAGCTCGAGCGAAATGGCAACGAATTTATTCCATATAACGCATCCTGATTTTGAACTAACGAATCAGAAAGTATATTTGCTGCATGAATCAGTACCTCGTTGATTTTGATTTGCCAATGGAATTCACTCCCGAATTTGTGGCGCTTATTCCCGAGCAACGCAGGCAAATAGATGAACTTATGGCAGGCGGCGTGGTGTTGGCTTATGCACTGTCGAACGATCGAAGCAAGGTTTGGGCTACCATTAGTGCTGATTCGGAAGAAGATTTAATGCAGATACTCCAATCCATGCCGCTTATCGAATTCATGGAACCAACGGTGTATGAATTGGCATTTTACAATTCGGCCGGCAACGGTTTACCGGCTATTTCGTTGAATTAGTATCGATAGAACAGGCGTGTATGCGCTAGTTAGCGGCAATATTTTTTTGGAGATACAAGTAAAGTCACATACCTTTGATAGTATCAAATGATATTATCAATGAAGCCTCCTTATGACATTACTCCGAAGATTCTAAAGCTTATTAGTTCTATCTCCGAGAAAATTGGGGAAGTGAACGCAAATTATCTTAGCAAACAATCGCCTCAACTGCGAAAACAAAATAGAATTAAAACAATACAATCTTCTTTACAAATCGAAGGGAATACCTTAACTGAAGATCAAATTACAGCATTGATTGACAACAAGAGAATAATTGGACCTGAAAAAGATGTTTTAGAAGTTCTAAATGCAATCAAAGTTTACAATGACCTAAATAAATATAAACTCCATTCGGAAAAAGATTTTTTAAATGCTCATGCTTCATTAATGAATGGTTTGATTAAAAATGCAGGTAAATATAGAAATCAAAGTGTTGGTATTGTAAAAGGTAACGATATTGAACACGTTGCTCCTCCATTTCAGAATGTACCATATTTAATGAAGGACTTATTTGAATATCTTAAAGATGACCAAGAACTAACATTAATTAAAAGTTGCGTCTTTCATTATGAAATGGAATTTATACATCCATTCATTGATGGAAATGGCAGAATGGGAAGATTATGGCAGACTGTGATACTAATTAATGATTATCAAATATTTGAATTCCTACCTTTTGAAACATTGATAAGTGCAACGCAGGATGAATATTATAAATCGCTTTCATTGAGCGATAAGTCAGGAAAATCAACTCCATTCATTGAATATATGTTATGTGTAATTGAAAAATCACTGTCCCAGTTGCTTAATTATAACAATAGAATTCTAAAGGACATTGACAGACTGGAATTCTTTTTAAATAAAGGATATAAGGAATTCAGCCGAAAAGATTACATGAATGTATTTAAAGATATAGCCTCGGCTACTGCAAGTCGAGATCTTAAAAAAGGAATTAAGTTGAACCTATTTAAAAGTTCTGGACAGCTAAACAAAACAAAGTACATAG
>CAZVHF010000151.1:3661-5870 GCA_964627105.1 uncultured Chitinophaga sp. | reverse complement strand
GTTCTTCCAAACCAATTATACCGCTTTTTTGCTATCCAACGGTAAACCCCGTTTCTAATAATGCGCGGAACTACTAAAAACACAACCAACCAGCGTAAATACCATTTCATATACTTGCACAAACGCAAGGCAGCATCCGATTCGGTATAATAAATGCCGTTAGCATATAAAACGAGCGAGTCTGGCAGGGGTTGTAAAGCTCTTAAGCGCTCAGTGGCAAATGAGCTTTGGAGGGCTGCAAAGGTTAATTGGGCACTTTTCTCGTGTTGCAATACAAACTGAACTGACGCATTACAGAGCCCACAATAGCCATCAAAAAACAGTATTGCTTCGTATTCGGTTTTGCCGTTCATTTGTCAAAGCTACGAATAGATATCGTTTAAAATGATACAATCCAACCCGGCAGTGGATGCTTACTTTAAGGCGCTTCCCGAGGAGCGAATGACGGCAATGATTGCCTTGCGTAACTGTTTATTGCAAGCGCTTCCTGAAGGATTTGCAGAACAAATGGCCTACAAAATGCCCAGCTATGTGGTGCCGCATTCGCTTTATCCGGCGGGCTATCATTGCGATGCCAAGCAGGCGTTGCCCTTTATTAGTATTGCTGCGCAGAAGAATTTTATTGCGCTGTATCACATGGGAATTTATGCCGATACGCAATTGCTCGATTGGTTTACGACCGAATATCCCAAACATTCGAAAGCGAAACTCGATATGGGTAAAAGCTGCATCCGGTTTAAAAAGCCTGACGACATTCCCTTCGATTTACTCGCTCAATTGTTGGCCAAAATGACGCCTCAGGATTGGATTACTTTGTATGAAAAAGCATACCGATCGCAATAACGTGTGTTAATTTTAATGAGCAATTTGGCAGGTTGATTAACAACTATAATCGCGTTCGTTTAATTTAAAAACCATGATTATCTTTACCCTATGGCTAAAATACTAATTGTCGACGACGAACGAGCAATCAGAAGCACCCTTAAAGAAATTCTCGAATACGAAAATCACTTGGTTGAGGAGGCTGTAGATGGCGCAGAGGGGTGGGATAAAATTCAGAAAGGCGCTTTTGATATTCTACTTAGCGATATCAAAATGCCTAAAATGGATGGTACAGAACTTCTCGATAAGGTAATTGCTGCCGGAATCGATTGTCCGGTAATCATGATTTCGGGCCACGGAACCATCGAAACAGCAGTAGAGTGTATCAAAAAGGGCGCCTACGATTATATCGCCAAGCCACTCGATCTCAACCGATTGATGATTACGCTCCGTAACGCGCTGGATAAATCAACTTTGATTCAGGAAACAAAAATTCTGCGTAAAAAGATCAATAAATCGGGCGATATGATTGGCGAAGCCCCCGCCATTCAAAAGGTTAAAGATATGATTGCCCGCATTGCGCCAACCGATGCCCGTGTTTTGGTTATTGGCCCGAACGGAACCGGGAAAGAACTCGTGGCGCGTCAGATACACGAAAAAAGTAATCGCAGCGATGCTCCGTTAATCGAGGTAAATTGCGCTGCCATACCTTCAGAATTAATTGAAAGCGAATTGTTCGGACACGAAAAGGGAGCATTTACCTCGGCCATCAAACAACGCAAAGGGCAATTTGAGCTAGCGCACGGTGGCACCTTGTTTCTCGATGAGATCGGAGATATGAGTCTATCCGCTCAGGCTAAAGTACTGCGGGCACTTCAAGAGAATAAAATTACCCGTGTTGGAGGTGAAAAGGAAATTTCTGTCGATGTACGCATCATTGCTGCAACCAACAAGAATTTGAGGGATGAAATCGCAAAGGGTAATTTTCGGGAAGACCTGTATCACCGCCTCAGCGTAATTATTGTTGAAGTTCCGGCTCTAAATGAACGAATAGAGGATGTACCGCTGCTTGCAAATCACTTTCTTCAACTAATTTGCGACGATTACGGCATTCCGGTTAAGGAAATAGAACCTGATGCAATTTTAGCACTGCAGGAAATGAACTGGACAGGAAACATTCGTGAGTTTCGTAACGTTATTGAACGGCTGATTATCTTAGGTGATTCGCGCATCAATAAAAGTGATGTGATGAATTTTGCATGGCCGAATAAGAGTTCACACTAACAAACAAAGACATAGCATATGAGGCGTTTCGCTTTGATTTTTACGCTGTTCGCAGCCTTTGGCTTAAATGCCCAACAAAAAAAAATTCTTTGGATTGGAAACA
>CAZVHF010000151.1:0-3651 GCA_964627105.1 uncultured Chitinophaga sp. | reverse complement strand
AGCCCCCGACGCAATTTCTTCACTCCAGGAAATGCAATGGACGGGAAATATTCGCGAGTTTCGCAACGTTATAGAGCGTCTAATTATTTTAGGCGATTCAACCATCAGCAAAAGCGATGTTTTGAATTTTGCTTGGCCGAATAGAAGTTCTAATTAATCTTTATACTTTGTTTTATGAAGCGTAAAGCGCTGTTTTTTTTAATGTTCGCATCCTTGGTATTATCAGGGCAACAAAAAAAAATTCTTTGGATTGGAAACAGTTACACCGGCACCAATAACTTGCCATTGATGTTTTACAACCTGGCACTTTCGGGGGGCGATACTATTGTGTACGATTCAAATACACCCGGTGGGATGACATTTCTGGGTCATACAAACAACGCAGCAACCCTACAAAAAATAGCAGCCAATAATTGGGATTTTGTGGTGCTGCAAGCCCAGAGTCAGGAACCATCCTTCCCTCCTTCACAGGTAGCGGCTCAGACATATCCTTATGCACGTGTTTTGGATAGTTTGATACACATAGCCAATCCATGTGCCCGAACCATATTCTACATGACCTGGGGAAGGAAGTATGGAGATGCACAAAACTGTCCCATTTACCCACCTATTTGCACATTCGATGGGATGAACAATCGGTTATGGGAATCGTACAAAGAAATGGCCGATGATAACCGTGGTGTAGTATCGCCAGTTGGAATTGCCTGGAAACGCAGCCGGGAAGCTGATAGTACAATCAACCTCTGGAGTGGCGATAACAGCCATCCGAGTGTAGCCGGTTCTTATCTTACGGCGTGCGTGTTTTACGCAACCATGCTTCGTAAAAACCCTGTAGGATTAAGTTATACAGCGGGATTGCCTGCAAATCAGGCCGCCTTCCTTCAAGAGATTGCACGCGAAACGGTGGAGGATAGTTTACTTGCTTGTAATATAGGAAGATGGTTACCTGATGCTGCGTTCACGTTCACATCGAACGGACTTTCTACCACATTTACAGCAAGCGGAGAAACCGGATTTAGCTATGCATGGTCTCTGGGTGATGGAACAGAAGAAAGTGGAGCCGAAATTTCGCACAACTACAATACAGCCGGCTCGTTCGCCGTAACCTTAATTGCATCCGATTCCTGTGGCAATTCCGATACGCTCACGCAAACAATCGATCTCTTTGTGAGTGGGCTTGCCACCAACGAAGCCGCTGCCTGGCGTATTTTTCCTAATCCATCCACACGCGACATTATGCTGCAGGCCGAATTGCCAACCAAATTCCGCATCGAAGTGTACAGCGCCGATGGCAAGCGTATTCGCGAATTTCAGGAAGAAGGCAAACTGATAACATTAGACTTTGGCCCCTTAACGCCCGGAATGTATCAGATTCACTGCCATTCGTCAACAGAGAGTCGCGTTTTTCGGATTGTGAGGGAGTAAACTAAAATTCGATATATTTTCTTTTTCCTTAGCTGATTTTTGTATTTTTCTGCCTCATCACACAGGTTATGAAAAACAACATCAGACTTTTACTAGGCCTCATACTTTCAAGTCAGGCCTGCCTTTTTGCCCAACCAATTCGAAACACACCGGTAAAAAAATGGAACTTTGAGGCCTTTCGGTTCAATGGATCCTACCATATCCATTCCTCGACTTTAACCGATTATGGTACTATACAAAATCTTGCTTCGAATAGCGCCGATTTAACTCAGGTCGACAATTTTGAGATGTACAACCCTGCAGAACGCTCGCGACAAGGTAATTTAGGTAACCTCATGTTGCAGGCCTCTGTATTATACAGTCCGCGTGACCGAAAAGATGCGACTTTAGTTAACCGTCGGAGGATGGTTCAACTCGGTTTGTCGTTTCAGAACATGTTAACCTATGAGGCTGGATATTCGCTTAGTGAAAAGGTTGATACCATAACCACCACGCGCGATTATTACGTGAAGGCCCGTCAAAATTTGCTACAAGCCGAAAGTGCTTACCTGTTTACCACCGATCCCGACCGGGCTGTTTACTTGTACGGAGGAGCCGGGCTAAACCTTGGTTTTTCGGTCTCTTCTTCGATGGAAGAAAATACGGGCGTAACCATTACCAATTCTGAAACCGAGAAAACCACCTACACGCCCAGCCTCAAGAATATAAAAACAAAACCATATTTGAATTTTGCCTTTACTGTACCGTTCGGTTTCCATGCCCGTATTTACAAGAATTGGGGAGCCTTAGCCGATTTTAGATATAATTTAATGCTGATGAATAATTTTGGTGCCGGAAGCGCTGTGCGATCGGGTATTCAGCTTGGGTTTGGTATCAAATACACCATAGGTACATTCCCTGAAAAGCAAGAGGACGATGAAAGTGAGCTATAGGCGGAAATAGTAAACCGTAGCCACTATATTTTCGCACCTTTGCACCTCTCCCAATGACCACCATCGACATTCATACCCACATTTTACCGGAGCACATTCCGAATTTTAAGGAACGATTCGGCTACGGAGGATTTATACGGCTTGATCATCATAAACCATGTTGTGCACGGATGATGCGCGACGATCATTTTTTTCGCGAAGTGCAGGACAATTGCTGGGATCCGGCAGCGCGTATCAAAGAATGCAATATACATGGCGTGCACATGCAGGTTTTGAGCACCGTACCTGTGATGTTCTCGTATTGGGCCAAGGCCGAAGATGCCTTGGCGGTATCTGAATTTCTGAACGATCATATTGCGGGCATTGTAGCGCGATATCCCGATCGGTTTATAGGGTTGGCGACAGTTCCCTTGCAGGATGTTAAGCTGGCCATTCGCGAACTGGAGCGTTGCATGAAAGAATTGGGTATGGCAGGGGTGCAAATTGGCTCGAATGTGAATCAAAAGAACCTGAGCGAGCCCGAATTTTTTGAGTTTTTTGAAGCCGCGCAGGAATTAGGAGCTGCTGTATTTATTCATCCCTGGGAGATGATGGGCGAGAAAGAAATGCAGCGCTACTGGTTGCCATGGCTGGTGGGTATGCCGGGCGAAACGGCGCGCGCCATTGCATCCTTGATTTTTGGCGGTGTGTTGGAACGTTTGCCAAACTTACGCGTGGCATTTGCGCATGGCGGAGGCTCATTTCCGTTTACACTTGGCCGGTTGAAACACGGATTTGACTGCCGCCCCGATTTGGTTGCAATCGATAACCCACACTCGCCCGAGAAATACCTGCATCGTTTGTATTTCGATTCGCTGGTGCACGATGCGGAGGCCTTGCGCTACCTGGTCGATTTTGCCGGTGTAAACCGCGTTGCATTGGGTTCCGATTATCCCTTCCCATTGGGCGAGGAAGTGCCGGGTACCTTAATCCGTTCGATGGATTTTAGCCCAGCCGAGAAAGAACGGCTGCTGAGCGGTACTGCCCGCGAGTGGTTGGGGATTTCGTAAACACATTGCGTCACCACACAGACACATTTTTTTTCTACATTTGCCGCCGTTTCCGACTCCGTAGTTCAACTGGATAGAATGACAGATTCCGGTTCTGTTGGTTGGGGGTTCGAATCCCTCCGGGGTCACATAACCCCCTTGTAAATCAGGGGGTTATTTTATTTTTCCCCAACCATTCCCCAACCAACGTAAAAAAAGTCCATTGTGAACTTCAATCAGGCAAGGCAGAAATTTAAAGCTACGGA
>CAZVHF010000150.1:0-5882 GCA_964627105.1 uncultured Chitinophaga sp. | reverse complement strand
CCAATTTGTCAGAATCCCCTTAAAAGTTGTCTAAGCCTTTGAAGTGGTTCTTCAAAATCGGAACGGTAGTCTTCATCGACCTTATAGATTAGTTTCTCTATTTTATCAAATGAGCGAAATACAATTTTTTGAATGGTGGCGTGGTGTAGTTGGTGCCGCCAATCGCCCTGAAATTTTTGAAGGAAATAAATCAGCAGTTCTGCCTCTCCTCGGGCGCTGCCTGTAAAACGCTGGTATTTTGCTATTATGCGGAGCGATTTACGCAAGCGTTTGGCAAATGCCCAGGTCGAATAAAACGGGGCGTCAAAAGGTTCGTCAAGTAATGGCTTAATTTTTTCGGCATAGAGCATCGGATCATCAGCATCGAGCAATAAATACGCAAGCAGCTCCTTGTTTTCCTTTTTATGGCGAGCCAATCGTGCGCAGATGCTTATCAATTCTGATCGATCGAGAGCACTCAATTCCTTTTTTAAAGATGCCAGCGATTCCATGCTAATTCTCTTCGCGTTTTTTGTCGGAATTGCCGGGATTAGGCAAACGCGACGCTTTTTTAAGCGCCTCGCGGAGCAGGAACTCGATTTGCCCGTTGGTGCTTCTGAATTCATCTGCAGCCCATTGCTCAACAGCTTTCAGCATCTGCGTATCGATGCGCAATACAAACGATTTCTTTGTGTTGCTCATTTGACCAGATTCGCTGAGTGGATTTTTTGCACAACTGCTTCCATTTTCTCCTGCTGCAAGGTTCCGATGAGCAATTTGCGGCCATTTCTTAAAACCAACTGCAAGCCAACATCACCAGCAATATTAATAGCTCGATTCTTACGCGTGCCTTTGATTCCCCAGCCCCAATATTCGCCTAGCGGATCATATTTACGAACCTGAACACTGCTAATTTCAGCCCATGCAATGAATCTTAGTTTAAGGTGAAATGGAAACAGCCTGTAACGAATTCCCTGTTCATCCAGCTTCGTTTCAAGACGACTGGTAAATAGCACTGTAAAAACGAGGGCTTCAATTAAAATAAGAATGATTATTTCATTAAATGAACCACTTCCTTCCTTAAGTGCTCTAGAAACCTCAATAGTTATAGGAATAAGCATTCCAGGAATCGCCACCCAAATAAGGCCATTTTTGTAAAATGGTTGTTTTTCTTCGAAGTGAATCATCACATTTAATTATGCAATGTTCCGGCATTTACTACAGGGCTTGCCGAACGCTCTGAGCATAAAACAACCATAAGGTTACTCACCATAGCGGCTTTTCTTTCCTCATCGAGTTGAATGAGTTGCTTGTGCGATAACTTTTCGAGCGCAAGCTCTACCATGCCCACTGCCCCCTCTACAATTTTAGTGCGTGCCGCCACAACTGCTGTTGCCTGCTGCCGTTGAAGCATAGCTTGCGCAATTTCGGGCGAATAGGCCAAATTCGAAATACGCGCCTCCACAATAGCGATACCTGCAATTTTACAGCGTTCGGTTAATTCGGCCTCGAGCTGGTGGTTTATTTCATCACCGCCCGAACGCAAACTCAGTTCAGCGTGCTCATCGTCAAAACTATCGTATGGGTACATGCCAGCCAGTTTACGAATCGCCGACTCGCTTTGCATTTTTACAAATACTTCGTAGTTATCAACCTCAAATGCAGCGCTGTAAGTGTCTTCAACGCGCCAAACCAACACTACACCAATTAAAACCGGATTTCCCAGCTTATCGTTTACCTTGATTGGCTGACTTTCAATATTTCGCGCCCGCAGCGAAATTTTCTTTTTCAAATAGAACGGATTGACCCAATAAAACCCGTTTTTACGCAAGGTTCCTTTGTAGGACCCAAACAGAACCAGTACAACAGATTCATTAGGATTTACCACGGTAAATCCAGGCAGTATTACAAGTGAAACTACAGCCAATATGGCACCGAAAATTGGAGTTAACTGTGTGAAACCAGCTACCGAGCAGGCAAGTAAAACCAATAGAACCAACAGGAACGCCGCTCCCGATTGACCTGAATAATTTTTTTCGTTCATGATATCATTTTGATATTGCAAAGATATGTTATTGCTATTTGATTTTGCAAGATTATTTTAAGATTTAAGGCTTGCGATTGAATTTGTATCTTGCCGCAAAAAAAGGATGTCGCTTTATTTTCATGGCAATGCCCCACTAAAATTCCAGCACCAGTACCTGGTAACCCTCAATTACATAATTCCTTATCTGGAGGCAAAAAAAGTATTTCGCGAAGGCATGCACGTATTGGAAATAGGTTGTGGCGAGGGAGGCGTGCTAAAAGCTTTTATAGAGCGTAACTGCGTTTGTACCGGCATGGATTTGTCGGAATCAAAAATTGAAAACGGAAAAAAATTATTGGCAGAAGAAATTGGGGCAGGAAAAATGGAACTTTTCACAGCCGATATTTACGACGAAAAGGTAATGGAGGCATTCAAAGGAAAATTTGATTTGATTGTACTGAAGGACACCATCGAACATATTCCCGATCAGCAGCGCGTGATGAAGCAATTGCCGGTATACTTGAAAGAGGGAGGGGTTTTCTTTTTTGCCTTCCCGCCATGGTGTATGCCATTTGGAGGCCATCAGCAAACAGCTTCATCCAAGCTTGGGAAGATGCCCTGGATGCATTTGTTACCCAGAGGTTTGTACGCTTCATGGCTAAGACTCACCAAAGAACGTCCCGAAGTGATTGAGGCGCTCTTGGAAATCCACGACACACAGATTTCGATTAATCGATTTGAACGCATCTGCACGAATACAGGCTACACGATAGTAGACCGTAGATTATATCTTTTGAATCCGATTTATCGTTACAAATTTGGACGAACACCACGTATCCAATTTTCTTTTATTGCAGCACTTCCTGTTTTACGCGATTTTGTCACCACCGGAGTGTATTATATTTTAAAGCGTACTTAGCGGCTGAGGTAACGAATAATTAGCACCACTACCGCAAAAAGGAACATGAAAATACTGATGCGGTTCATGCCATTCATAAAACGTACAGAAGTGTTTCGTTTATTTTTATCGGTTCGAAACAGGGTCCGTATATCGAGGTAATATAGAATTTTGCGCAATATCATGATTCACTTTTTGAAACTAACAAGCCTGGGTTGATATGGTTTAAGAATTAACTAGGCTCCTCAATTCATCTATAGACTCTTTTGTTTGAAAGAAATGTGCAGAAACAAGACCATCAACTTGTGCCTCTGAGCGTAATCTAGCAAAATCTGTAGCATCCGAAAAGCCGGTTGAAGCCAACAAAGGCAATTCGGTATGGGCTCTAATTTGCTTAAAAATATCCAAAACCAATTCCTTATCACCTCTGTTTATGGCAGAAACCAATACCTCGCGGGCACCTCGCAACTCAATAACTTTAATCCAATTCAGTAAATCTATTTCGGTGCGCGATTTACCCCCTCCGAGATAAACTTTCCATGAACCAAACGTAAGGCGTGTATCAACAGCAACCAGCAAGGAATCGGAGCCAAAATTCTCCGTTACCTTGTGAATTAGCTCCGGATTTCGCACAGCTGCCGAGTTCACATAAACGCGTCTCGCGCCCCATTTCAAAAGTTCCTCTACATCCTTTACGGTGTTAATTCCCCCTCCAAAAACAAAGGGAATGGTCAAGTTTTTACCTAAATCTTTTATAAACCGGGGCAAATTTCGCCTTCTGTCTGAAATGGACGTAACGTCCATGATAATAACCTCGTCGGCACCGAAATTCTGATATTCAAGCACCTGCGCCATCCCCTGCGTATAATCTTTTACATGTCGCGAGTCGGCAGTTGTGGCTTGTCCATCTGCAACATAAATCGTAGGAATAATTCGAAACGGCTTGATCTCACCCATAGTGGTTTGCAAATCTAAATAAATTCATAACGTTATGAGAATTACGAAATAATTCCGATAAAGGATATCTTTATTTCATCCTACATTAGCGGAATTATTGTCTGTACCATGGCACAATCTTCCAAACATCCTAAAGGTTTACCCTATTTATTCTTTACCGAAATGTGGGAACGTTTCGGCTACTATCTCATGTTGGGCATTTTTGTGTTGTACATGATCGATGTCGAAAAAGGGGGGCTTGCTATTGCCGACAAGGTATCGTACGACATTTTTGGAACATTCATCGCCATTACCTACCTCACTCCCTTTCTCGGCGGCTTTTTGGCCGATAAAAAACTGGGGTATATCAAAAGTGTGTATATCGGAGGTGTACTTATGGGTTTGGGGTATATGGGGCTCGGCATACCCGGTCTCGAAGCATTTGGAATTGAACTTAGCCAATCGTTCGTAATGGCTTCATTCTGGATTTCGATGCTGCTCATCGTTGCCGGAAATGGATTTTTTAAACCGAGCATCTCCACGCTTCTTGGCAATTTGTATTCAAGCGAAGAATACAAAGAGAAAAAAGACTGGGGATACAACTTATTCTATATGGGAATCAATATTGGCGCGCTCCTCGGTCCCATTTTCGCTGCATTTATGCGGAATAAGTACAACTGGTCGGCCTCGTTTTTTACTGCCGGAATCGGAATGTTCATTGGGCTGATTGTTTTTACAATTGGATTGAAACATGTCCGTGCAGGCGAACGAAATACTGCAGATACCGGATCTTCAAAAGATAGTAGCCTGGCTCAGGTCTTGAGTTATGTTTTCCTACCGGCTATTGCAGCCGGCCTGCTTGGCTGGTTTCTTCCAGGAAAATTATTCGGTGGAACATTGATGGATTCTAAAAGCACCGATGCTTTCCTTTTCGCATCGGTTCCGGTAATCATCTTTTATGTTTCGCTATGGCTACGTGCAAAAGAGGGAGAGAAACGTCCAATTGCGGCTCTGCTCGCCATTTTTGCTGTAAGTGTTGTGTTCTGGGCTGTATTCAAACAAAATGGAACAGCGCTTACCAATTGGGGGAAATATTATACAGACCGCGAAGTTCCCCAAGCCGTTGAAGGAGTATCGAGGGCCTTGTATCAGGTCGAAACCATGCAAACAAAACCCGATTCTGTAAACAGTTTCGATGAACAGTTTCGTGCTCAAAAAGCAAACGACAAACCTGTGAAAACATTTGGAAGGCATGTATATTTCCGCAATCTTCCGCCCGAGCGCATTCCGCAAAACGGAGAACCGGTTTACCTTATCAGCACCGAATTGTTTCAGTCTATCAATCCCTTTTGGGTGGTGTTGCTCACGCCATTAGTTATTGCAGCATTTGCCTGGTTAAGGAAACGAAAAAAAGAGCCCACAACACCGGGTAAAATCGCGCTGGGCTTGGTTATTTCTGCACTTTCTACCTTGGTTATGGTAGGCGCTGTTTATGCCAGCAACAACGGAGCTATGAAAGTTTCAACGCTATGGCTTGTTGGGTGTTACGGGGTGATTACCGTTGGAGAACTTTGTCTCAGTCCGATGGGCCTTTCGCTTGTTAGTAAATTAAGTCCGCCACGATTTACCGCCTTAATGATGGGAGGCTTTTTTCTCAGTACTTCCATTGGCAATAAAATGAGTGGCGTGTTGGCAGGTATGTGGTATGGTTACGAAAACAAAGCGAATTTCTTCCTGGTAAACTGTATCTTGCTTATGGGTGCCGGACTTGCGGCATTCATGCTACTTAAGTGGCTCAATAAGGTGATGGAGGAAAAGGGACTGCGTTAAGAGTATTGCAAAACACCAAACACCAATCTTAGGCCCAAACTTTCGTCCCTTCGGTGCAATTGCGGCAGATATCTATCTGCGAACGATTCTGTAATACTGCTTGTCGGAAGTTTGCATACGCCTCGTTTCGCCAAAGAGCCTTGAAAGGGGAGTTTTCAATCGATCCCAAGGTGTGTTTCGCGTCTTTATCGAAGCAGCAAGGAACCACAGAGC
>CAZVHF010000149.1:0-5919 GCA_964627105.1 uncultured Chitinophaga sp. | reverse complement strand
TCAACTCCTGCTCAAACTTCAACCAATGCTCAGGCAATTGAGTTAATTCAGGTTTAGTCCTGAATATTCCATATACCGTTGAACCACTGCCGCTCATCGCAGCATAAACGGCTCCCTCATTCTTCAGCACATTCAAAGCCGCGCGAATCTCGGGATACCGCATCATCACCGGCTCTTCAAAATCATTCACCATACGACCATTCCAATTTTCGGGCGGTAAATGAATGCATTCGACCATATAATATTCGGGGGTTTTCGGCTTAACCATCGCAAAGGCTTCGGCCGTAGAAACATGGACGCCTGGATTGATAAGGACCAAATAATAGCCCGCAAGATTCAATGTTAAATCATGTAATACTTCGCCCCTTCCTTCAACCAAACATGGTTTACTGTACAGAAAAAATGGGCAGTCGCTACCCAACTGCAAGGCCATAATAAAAAGTTCCTCCACGCCAAAAGGCTTCCCCATCAAATCATTTAAAACACGCAAGGTATAGGTTGCATCAGATGAGCCTCCGCCCATCCCTGCGCCCATTGGAATAACCTTATGCAGGTAAACACCAAGACCTGGCAAGTTGTGCTTTTCATTGAACAAACGAATAGCTTTTAATACCAGATTATGTTCAGGTTTGCCATTAACGGCGAGGCCGCTGGGATAAAATTTCACCGAACCGGCAGGAGAATTTTCATCAAACACAATCTCGAGAACATCGCATAAGACCAGCGGGTAAAACACACTCACCAGGTTGTGGTAACCATCGTCGCGCTTACCGGTAATCTGCAATCCAATGTTAATTTTTGCCGGCGGAAAAACAACCATATTAAGCTTTTGTTAGCGTTCTGTGAATTGCTGGTTCGTAAAAATCCTGCAGCGAAGGTAATGGTTCGGAGCGAATGTGTAAATTGCAGGCCCTTTAAAATCGGATTATGAACTTTCTGGATTTTGAACAGCCCATTGCAGATTTGTACACGCAGCTGGGCGAAGCACGCGAACTGGCAGAGAAAAGTGGTGTTGATATGCAAAAAGCAATCGCCGAACTCGAGCAGAAGATTGAAACATCGCGCAAAGAAATTTACAAGCAACTTACGCCTTGGCAGCGTGTGCAGGTAAGCCGTCATCCCGACCGCCCCTACGCACTGTCGTATATCCACTACCTCACCGACGGTAATTTCCAGGAATTGCATGGCGATCGTACCGTGAAAGACGATAAAGCTATGGTTGGCGGATTAGGCTGTGTAGATGGGCAGTCGATTATGTTTATCGGTCAGCAGAAAGGTGCCAACACCAAGCAGCGACAGTACCGCAATTTCGGGATGGCCAACCCCGAAGGTTACCGCAAAGCCTTGCGTTTGATGAAGCTTGCCGAGAAATTCGATATTCCGGTGGTTACGTTCATCGATACGCCGGGCGCATATCCCGGTCTCGAAGCCGAAGAACGTGGTCAGGGAGAAGCCATTGCGCGAAATCTCTTCGAGATGACCAAACTGCGGGTTCCGGTTATTTGCATTATCATTGGCGAAGGGGCTTCGGGCGGAGCCCTGGGAATTGGAATCGGCGACAAGGTATTGATGCTTGAAAACACTTGGTATTCGGTAATTTCGCCCGAGTCATGCTCGTCGATTCTCTGGCGCAGTTGGGAATTCAAAGAAAAAGCTTCGGCTGAGCTCAAGCTTACTGCCACCGATATGATGCAAAATAAACTCATCGATGGCATCATTCCCGAACCAATTGGAGGCGCTCATACCCACTACGACCAAATATTCAAAACTGTTAAAGCTACGGTGTTGAAAGAATTGAACAAATTGGTAAAGATAAAGCCCGAGAAACGCATCGAAGAGCGCATCAAGAAGTTTTCGTCAATGGGAGCCTATACCGAAAAATAAATTTCATTGCCCAATTCCTGGTTTCGGTTCAAGCAGTTCATAGTGCATCACGATCGATGCGCCATGAAAGTAGGCACCGATGCCGTTCTATTGGGCGCCTGGGCAAATATCGAACATGCCAATCGCATTGCAGATGCCGGCTGCGGAAGCGGAATTATAGCACTTATGGCGGCCCAACGGAATTCAAGGGCTTTTCTTACGGGCATTGAGCTTGATGCGGATGCAGCAAATCAGGCAACAGAAAATTGTGCGAACTCTCCTTTTAATCAACGCATCCGTATTTTAAACGCAGATGCACTTGGATATGAGCAGGATGTTTTTGATCACGTGCTCTGTAATCCACCCTTTCATAGCGGACACGTTAAACCCGTAAACGAACAGCGCATGTATGCGCGACACGCAGTCGATGGACTTGAAAGCTGGTTTCGGATGGCATTCAAATTAAGTACTCTGTTGGGGAAAGCATCGTTTGTATTGCCGTTTGATACGTTTAACACCATAGAATCGAACGTACAACGCAGCGGATGGTTTATTTCTCGTTATTGTCGCGTGATTCCACGAGAGGGCAAAGAGCCGGTGCGGATATTAATCGAATTGAGTAAGATTGAATGCACCTGCACAACATCAGAGATTCAAATCGAAACGAATGCCCGTGGGCAATACCACAAAACGTATCGCGAATTGGTTAAAGACTTTTATTTATTTATCGATTAATACAAAGACGGCATTAAAATGCAAGACGATTTTTATTTCACCATCCATCGAAGTGGCGAAGGTGTTTTTCGCGACCGCGGCAGTCGGTTTATTGGTCTTGCATTTCCTGCTGAAGATGAGCAAGCTGTAAAACGTATACTCGAGCAGGTTCGTAAGGACCATCCCACGGCACGACACCATTGCTATGCCTACAGAATCAATCCACTAAACGAACGATGGCGTGCGAATGATGATGGAGAACCATCCTCGTCGGCCGGCAAACCAATTCTCAACCAGCTTAAATCGATGCAACTATTTAATGTTTTGGTTATTGTTGTGCGCTACTTCGGAGGCACCTTGCTGGGTGTTCCTGGTCTGATTCATGCTTACCGCGAGGCCGCAAAACTTGCGATTGAAAACACAGGAATTGTTGAGAAACAAATTGTACAGCGCATACACGTGAAATGTTCGTATTCCGAATCGGGCGAATTGATGAAATGGTTTAAATCATCCGGATTCGTTGCTTCACCAACCGGTGGAGATGTATTTTTCGAAACAATTGCCGAAATACCTTTTAGTGCAACAGATGATGCCATCAACGAAATTAAAAAGCGTAATTGGCTTGCAGAAAAACTTGATTAATAACCTAATTACCGTAAGAGTGTAATTGTTCCGGTTTTGTTTACAATCACACCATCTAACTGCTTTAAATACAAATTATACGCATACACGCCGGTTGCTGCTTCAATACCCTTAAATTTCCCATCCCAGCATTCTGTAATTTCCGACGTTTCATAAAGCTTCTCTCCCCAGCGATTATAAATAACCAGTTTAAACAAATCCACACAATCGCTATACACACAATAAGAATCATTCACTACCGGACCTTTTCCGTTGGGCGAAAAAATACTTGGTATAAAGAGTTCACCGCAAATAATATCGACCCTAATTTGGATACTATCGCTTGAAATACAGCCAAAACTATTCACGCCAACAACGAAATAGGTAGTGGTTTCTGTTGGAAATGCCAGCGGCGATGAACAATTTGAACAGCTTAAATCGGATGCTGGCGTCCATACAAAGTCGGCCTCGCCCAGAACTTCGATTTGAACTGTATCGCCCAATGCAATCGATGTGGTTTCTGATGAAATTGCAATCGACGGCAATGGGTGAACCGTAACTTCTATGGAATTAGAACGAACGCTCGTGCTGCATGAAGCAATCTCTACAGCATAGATTAATCCGCTCATACTCTCTTGTAATGGATTTATACTCAGCGTTGCGTCTGTAACCCCGTTGTAGGGAGTAATATTCTCGAGCGGCAAAAATGTTATTCCACCATCTGAGCTTACGAACCATTGCCAACTTACCTCTGTCGAGGCCATTGCCACCAACTGCACATCTTGTCCTACACATGCAGCCACATCAACCGGTTGCTGCACCAGTGCCGGAGCCGCATCAACTGTTAGTTGTACCGCCAGACTCGTAACTTCACCACAATCGTTTGTAATATAACATTGATACACTGTTCCACTCATAGACGCAGATACGTTAGAGAGCGTTAGTTGGGCAGTAGATGCACCCGAAATGGAACCAGTGTTTTCGAGATTGCTGAATGTTTGTGCGTTGTTGGTGCTTTGCTGCCACTGAAACGTTGTACCCGTTGCCGTTAAACTAAAAATGGCATCGAGCCCTTCGCAAACCGTTACACTTTGAGGCTGTGTAGAAATTGCAGCAGCAGGTTCGACCTGAATTTGAGCCGGGATGCTAAAAACATCGCCAGAGCACGAACCGGTAATGCGGCAGCGCACCAAATACGTACCGACAGGCAAAACACTGCCATCAATCGAAAGCGTTGCTGAATTCGCATCATTGATTCCATCTTGTGGACTTAGGGCCAAATCGATAAAACTTCCACCACTCTCAATTTGCCAAACATAGGCAGCAGCATTTGTAGCATCAGTTGAAATGGTTCCGCTCGTGCCTGCACATAAGGTGAGGTTTTCTGGTTGTTGATTGATAAGCACCGCGCTTCCTGGAAGCACCTCAGCCGGATTCGAACAAATGGTCTCGCCACAAGACGTATAACAAATGCGGTAAAATTGTCCCTGCATCTGAGCGTTCGGATTCAATACGGTTAAATTACCAGAAGTTGCTCCTTGGTACGAAAGGCCATTCGAAATAGGCACAAATGAATTCCCCCCATCGGTACTTAATTCCCATTGAACTTGAGTTCCGCTTGGAATAACGCCCCCGCTAAATTGAAGATTTTGCCCAGGACAATACACGGCATTCGCAGGGTTCTGAATTACGCTTGGACCGGCATTTAAGGTTAAAACGGCCGGATTAGACTGAATTGGCGTTCCACACGATCCGCTGGCAAGGCAATAATATTGATTGCCATTTAAAGAAGAAACCACCGGATTTATTGAAAGATTAGGGGAAGTCGCTCCCGAATATGGGGCAGCATTAACAAGCGGCGAAAATGTTGCTCCGTTATCAGAGCTTTCGAACCATTGATACGAATAACCGGGAATCGAATTCACCGAAAAACTGGCAGATTCGGCAAGGCATAGATTCAAGCTTTGCGGATTATTAAGTGTTGGAACCGAAAGCGGTGTAGCAGTAAACGTTAATCGAGCATCTGCAGGTCGCTGGAAATATTCAATGACCAAATCGGTATTACCACTTAAACAAATTCCATTGGGAAAAGCTGCTGAAGTGGAACGAAAACTACTTGGATAGGCCTGTTCAATAAAAGAATCCAAAATCCACGTTGCTCCCCCATCGATACTCAAGCGAATGCCGTCATCGCCCTGAATGCTAAACTGATAAAACCCGGGAGCAAAATTCTCGGTACGGCGCAAACGCATGCTGAAATTAGTTATGTAATTAAGTCCGCAATTGAATGACGAACCATTAGCTGTTGAGCCCGGAATACCACCTGTTTGACTAAAAAACAAATCGAGATTTAACGTATTGTAAACCACATGTCCCTGATAATTCGAAGAACCAAAAAAGTTTTGTGCAGCAATTAGTGAAGGTGTATTCAGAATTCCACCCGTTGTAGCAGTCCAATTGTAAACATGCCCAATCCATTGTCCTATTCCCGATTGGGATTGAGCTACCGGAGGAAGTGGCGTATTTGCAGGAATCACATTAATTGCATTTCCCCCACCGCATTGAAATAAATCGTTACTTGTGTAACCTGTGCTCGCACGCATTTTTATGGTGTAGGCATTACCAACCGGAGTCGAAACAGGAACGACAACGCGGAAAAGTAAATCGTTTGCATTGGACGAAAAGATATATGGCCCGTTTGTCCAACTTGAACCATTGTTG
>CAZVHF010000148.1:0-5976 GCA_964627105.1 uncultured Chitinophaga sp. | reverse complement strand
ATCCCGTTAGCTGTATCGCCCTTGGCCAAATACGCTTTGTATACTTGGGCAAAGGTTGTTCCGCTTGTATCCTGGTCCAGCATCATGCTGTAATACTGAATCGCCTTATCGTAATTGCCTCCATTCATCGCCGCTACGGCTGTATTTTGAATTCCGTCTTTATCTGCCTTGCCCATTTTGGATGAAAGCGTCACCACCCGTTCAAAATAGTCGGTTGAGCGCGTAAAATCTTTCTCGTTAAAAGCCATAATGCCGAGATTCTTGTAGGCAATTAATGCCTTTTGGTAGCACTCCGCTGCATTTTCATACTTGGCGTCTAACTCAAAGGCTTTCTGGTACGACTCTGCTGCAATGCGCAATGGTTCTCCCCCAGCCTCTTTTACCAGGCCATCGTTTTTACTTTCGTGAATCGTGAGGTAAATATTTCCACGGACCCACCAGGTCTTTGATTTTCCTTGTGTGCTTTCGGCACCGATGGCTTCTTCGATAAAACCGCGGCCTTTTTGCAGGCTTTCAATATCAGTCTTATCTTTTTGGTAATATCCGAGCGCATTAATTGCACTCACAACTTTGGCTTGCTGGGCCGAAAGCGCTCCCGAAACGAGCAGCGCCACTGCTAAAACGGTATTTTTCATTGTGTGTATTTCTGTTTGGTATTGCGATTATTCAGTTTCAGGGGTTTCGTTTGCTGATTCACCCTCAGAATCGGGGTTCAAGCCGGCTTCGGGTGTTGTGCCATCCAGCAATTCTTCATCACTCTCCTCCTCTTTTTCCACGCTGCACACAGCTGCAATCTCCTGATTCCCTTTCAAGTTAATCAACCGAACACCTTGTGTTGCACGCCCTTGTACACGCAAATCTTCAATTGGCGTGCGGATGGTAATGCCACTGCGGGTAATAATCATCAGGTCTTCTTCGTCCTTAACGCCCAAAATCGCAATCAAATTGCCTGTTTTCTCGGTAATGTTGATGGTCTTCACCCCTTTTCCACCCCGGTTTGTGATGCGGTATTCTTCAATTTCTGAGCGTTTTCCATAGCCTCGCTCCGATACGACCATCACCTGCATGCTGGTATTTTCGGCGCACACCATGCCCACCACTTCGTCATGCTCATCTTTCAACGTAACACCACGCACACCGGCTGCATTGCGTCCCATTGGACGAACCTTAATCTCGGGGAAACGAATCGCGCGACCCGATTTCAAGGCCATCATAATTTCGGATGTACCATTTGTTAAACGCGCCTCGAGCAGCATTTCGCCTTCGCGCACGGTAATGGCGTTGATGCCGTTGGTACGCGGACGACTGTAAGCCTCAAGAGAAGTCTTTTTAATCGTTCCCTTGTTGGTGCACATAATGATGAAGTTGTTGTTTATGTACTCTTCATCAGCCAGATTCTTCACATTTACATACGCCACCACTTTATCGTCGGGCGGTATATTGATGAGGTTCTGAATCGCTCTTCCTTTTGCTGTTTTCGAACCTTCGGGCACCTCAAATGCACGCATCCAGAAGCATCGACCATTTTTTGTAAAGAACAACAAATAATTGTGCGTTGTAGCCACAAACAAATGCTCTAAGAAATCTTCATCGCGGGTGTTAGATCCCAGCGAGCCCTTCCCTCCCCGCTTCTGCGTGCGGTATTCGTTTAGATTCGTGCGCTTAATATACCCCATGTGCGATACGGTAATTACGCAAGGTTCATCGGCAATTAAGTCTTCGATGCGCTGGTCGTCGGCATCATATATTATATGTGTACGACGCTCATCGCCATATTTCTCCTTGATCTCCGTAAGCTCGTCCTTGATAATCTTCATCCGCAAACTTTCATCCGCCAAAATCGATTTCAAATAATCGATGGTCTTCATCAACTCGGCATATTCATCGCGAATCTTGTCGCGCTCCAGTCCGGTAAGGCGCTGCAGCGTAAGGTTCAGAATTGCTCTCGCCTGAATTTCGGTTAATCCAAACGATTCCATCAAGCCATCGCGGGCATCATCGGGCGTGCGACTGGCACGAATGAGGCTGATTACCGCATCGAGGTTGTCGAGTGCTATAAGGAAGCCCTCGAGAATGTGCGCCCGTTTTTCGGCTTGCTCCAAATCGAATTTGGTGCGACGAATTACAACATCGTGACGGTGATCGACGAAACAACTGATGAGCTGCTTCAGGTTAAGTAGTTCCGGGCGACCATTAACAAGTGCAATGTTATTTACTGAGAACGAAGATTGTAGCTGTGTGTATTTGAATAAATTGTTCAGCACAACAGATGTAATCGAATCCTTTTTCAACTCGTAAACGATGCGCATTCCATCGCGGTCTGATTCGTCGCGTAAATCCGAAATGCCTTCGAGTTTTTTGTCGTTGATGAGTTCGGCCGTTTTACGAATCATCTCGGCCTTATTCACCATATAAGGAATTTCAGACACGATGATGCGTTCGCGACCATTATCGGCCTGCTCTATTTCGGTTTTGGCACGCATCACTACCCTTCCACGACCGGTTTCGAATGCCTCCTTCACTCCTTGGTACCCATAAATGATTCCACCTGTTGGAAAATCGGGAGCTTTTACGTGCATCATCATATCCTGCACGGTGATTTCGCGGTTATCGATGTAAGCGATTGTTGCGTCGATGACTTCGCCCAAATGATGTGGAGGCATATTGGTGGCCATACCAACGGCAATTCCAGATGCTCCGTTTATAAGCAAGTTGGGAATGGCAGCCGGTAAAACAGTTGGTTCTTCGAGCGAATCGTCGAAGTTGAGACGAAAATCGACCGTGTTCTTTTCAATATCGGCCAACATTTCTTCTGCAATCTTCTTTAGGCGCGCCTCCGTGTAACGCATTGCCGCCGGACTATCGCCATCGACCGAGCCGAAGTTTCCTTGCCCATCCACAAGCGGGTAACGTAAGCTCCAATCCTGCGCCATACGCACCATGGTATCGTATACCGACGAATCGCCGTGCGGGTGGTATTTACCCAACACCTCACCGACAATACGCGCCGATTTTTTGTGTGCGCGGTTCGACAAAACGCCCAATTCCTGCATTCCAAACAACACCCTGCGGTGAACAGGCTTCAATCCATCACGCACATCGGGCAGTGCACGTGACACAATTACCGACATCGAATAATCGATGTAGGCAGTTTTCATTTCTTCTTCGATATTAATCGGAATAATCTTTTCTCCGTCTGCCATAAATTCAGCTATTGCTTAAAAGCACAATTGTTGTAAAAAGGTTTGTGATTCTCGAGCAGCGAAGATACATAAAAGGCATTCGCAGGGTAAGAAATCAACAACGTAGTATTAACAAAAATCTGTTATAAATTAACAATGCATGGATTCGGTTTACTCAATTTGTCCGATAAATTTGTGCATGTCGTTGGAGGATAATTTTCTATATTTGAAAATTCCCTCTACCTAACCTGAAAGACCAATAAATTATGGAAGCGAGATTTTCTCCAAGAGTAAAAGATGTGATTTCATACAGCCGCGAAGAGGCGTTGCGTTTGGGACACGATTACATGGGCGTTGAGCATTTACTGCTTGGCATCATCCGCGAAGGCGAAGGCATGGCCATTAAAATTCTGAAGAATTTGAATGTTGACCTTTCCGACCTTCGTAAAACCATCGAAGGATCTATAAAGGTTTCATCCGGAAAAACACTCAATAACATGAACCAGATTCCGCTGGTAAAGCAAGCGGAAAAGGCATTAAAAGTAACTTACCTGGAGGCGCGTCTATTCAAAACCACATTGATTGGGACCGAGCATTTGTTGCTTGCCATACTCAAAGACGAAGACAATTTGGTTACTAAAACATTAGAAAAATTTAACGTAGACTATACTGTAGTGCGCGACGAACTTAAAAACTTGCTAACCGAAGAGCCCCGGGCTCAAGCTCCGAATAATCCGTTAGACGATGATAACGATGATGATGGCGGTACATTTGGTGCATCAGGTGGTGGAACAAAAAAGGTTTCGGATTCAAAATCAAAAACTCCAGTACTCGATAACTTCGGACGCGATTTAACCAAGGCTGCCGAAGAAGGGCGCCTCGATCCGATAGTAGGTCGTGAGAAAGAAATTGAACGTGTTTCGCAAATCTTATCGCGCCGTAAAAAGAACAATCCGATACTCATTGGTGAACCGGGTGTTGGTAAATCGGCCATCGCCGAAGGATTGGCACTGCGCATCATTCAGAAAAAAGTATCGCGCGTGTTGTTCGATAAGCGTGTAATAACACTCGACCTTGCTTCGCTTGTTGCGGGAACAAAATATCGTGGACAGTTTGAAGAGCGCATGAAGGCCGTGTTGAATGAATTGGAGAAATCGCCCGATGTGATTCTGTTTATTGATGAAATTCACACAATTGTAGGAGCAGGCGGAGCATCAGGCTCACTCGATGCATCCAATATGTTCAAGCCGGCCTTGGCACGAGGCGAAATTCAATGCATCGGAGCAACCACCTTGGATGAATACCGTCAGTATATTGAAAAAGATGGGGCTCTCGAGCGTCGCTTCCAGAAAGTAATTGTAGATCCAACTAGCGAGGACGAAACTTTCCAGATTCTGAACAACATCAAAGCGAAATACGAAGACCATCACAATGTAATTTATACACCCGAAGCCCTGCGTGCTTGTGTAACGCTTACGCAACGCTATGTTTCAGACCGTCATTTGCCCGACAAAGCAATTGATGCATTGGACGAAGCTGGTTCGCGCGTGCACATTACCAATATTCACGTGCCGCAGAACATCCTTGATATCGAGGCGAAAATTGAAGAAGTAAAAGCCGAAAAAATTCAGGTTGTAAAAAGTCAGAAATACGAAGAGGCTGCGCGACTTCGGGATAAGGAAAAACTACTCCTCGAACAACTCGAGACGGCTAAAAAGGCATGGGAAGAAGAAACACGCAACAACCGTCAGACGGTTACAGAAGACAACGTAGCCGAAGTGGTGGCGATGATGACCGGTGTACCAACACAACGCATTGCCCAAAACGAGGGCAGTCGCTTGGTGAAGATGAACGAAGAATTGATGGGTCGCGTTATTGGCCAGGATGAAGCCATTAAGAAAGTGGTTAAGGCTATTCAGCGTAACCGTGCAGGATTGAAAGATCCAAACCGTCCGATTGGCTCCTTCGTTTTTCTTGGACCTACCGGTGTTGGTAAGACGCAATTGGCGAAAATTCTTTCGAAGTATTTATTCGACTCCGAAGATGCCTTGATTCGCATCGATATGTCGGAATACATGGAGAAATTCGCGGTATCGCGTTTAATCGGAGCGCCTCCAGGATATGTTGGGTACGAAGAAGGAGGTCAGCTAACCGAGAAAGTGCGTCGTAAGCCATATTCAGTTGTGTTGCTCGATGAGATTGAAAAAGCACATCCCGATGTATTTAATCTATTGTTGCAAGTACTGGATGATGGGCAATTGACAGATTCGCTTGGTCGTAAAATTGATTTTAAGAATACGATTATCATCATGACATCGAACATTGGTTCACGTCAGCTGAAAGAATTTGGTCAAGGTGTTGGCTTCTCGACAACAGCAAAAGTTGCAGCGGCATCCGACCACGACAAAGGTGTTATCGAAAGTGCGTTGAAGAAAGCTTTTGCACCGGAGTTCCTGAACCGTATCGACGATGTTATTATGTTCAACTCCTTGAGCAAAGAAAACATCAACCAGATTATCGATATCGAATTGGCGCAATTGTACAAGCGTATTGAAGCGATGGGCTACAAAATCAAATTGGAAGAAAGCGCCCGCGATTATATCGTTGAGAAAGGTTTTGATGCCAATTTCGGAGCTCGTCCGTTGAAGCGTGCCATTCAGAAATACGTTGAAGATCCACTCGCCGAGCATATCATTAGTGCCAATCTGCAAGAGGGAGATAGCATCAACCTTTCACATGATGCCGTTGAAGGTATTCAGGTGAAAATTACGAAAGGCAAGAAAAAGAAGAAAGC
>CAZVHF010000147.1:0-6029 GCA_964627105.1 uncultured Chitinophaga sp. | reverse complement strand
CGCTCTCGGAACAAGGCTTGTACCGGAAAACCCGCCCGGGCGCCCAAAGGTATATGCACCAAATTATAAACGAGAATAGTTCATTTCGCTGCAAAGGAAACTTATACAATACCTTATGCATACCACCGAGGCAACGAACATTTCCATATTGCTATACCTTGGCATACGGCTTAATCAATGTCTAAACTGGATTGCGCTTGTTGGAAAAATGGGGGTAAAAAAAAATGAGGAGTAGTATATTTGCTGATATAAAGTAATATATTTGTTTGGTACAAAAGGAGGAAAAATGAAAGCCAAGCCATTCGAATATACCCTCAAAGAATCAGAGTCTACGCCCTTTCTGGTTAGCGATTTCGAAGTATCCTACGGCAACCCCATTGGCAAACTCGAGCGCATACGTAAAGGTGTTTCATACAACACCCTCGAGCAAATGAGTCGCGGTTCGGCATTGCCCATTAAGCAATTGTTGGCTTTGCTCGGTATGCCGCAAACCACTTATAACAAACGCAAGCGCGAAAACGAAAACCTCAGCATCCGCGATACAGAGCTCCTCTTTATGCTTTACGAAACCTTGCGCTACGGCTACGAAGTGTTCAACAACGAGCGCTCACGCTTCGAGCGCTGGCTGCATGTGGCCAATCCTTCGCTGGGCGGCTACACGCCCGTGAGCCTCTTTGATACAATAACCGGCATACAGGAGGTAAAACGCTGCCTGCAGGCCTTAGATTATGGTACGTTAGCCTAATGTACGTTTACCGCATTGAACGCAAGAAATACCTCGATGACATGCTCAGCGGGAAGGGCGCGGCATTGTGCAGCGGCAACCGGTGGAACAGCCTACATACGCCCATGGTGTACACCTCGCAAAGCCGCTCGCTGGCCGTGCTCGAAATTTTGGCGCGTGTAAATGCCATGGAGCTTGTACCCGGCGACCGCATGTTGGTTGAGCTCGAAATTCCGGATAACTTGCGGATGGAAGAGATTACACTGGCCGACCTCCCTGTGAACTGGCATATTTTTCCACCCGGCGAACAAACGCAAGTGCTGGGAGATGCCTTCATCCGCAAGGCGCAAGCTGCCGTGTGCAAAGTGCCTAGCAGCTTACTGGAGGGAGAATTTAATTACCTCATAAACCCATCGCACCCGAAAAGCAAGCACCTAAAAATCATAAAAACAATCGAATTAAACATGAGCAGGTGGCTTTCTGCCAACACCCCTTAAATATCAACCTTTTGAAGCTAATGTGCCGCAATTCTATCAGCTCCATCAAAAAACGGAGCCTGAATCGAAATAACTTTTAGGGGCTTGTTGCCTGTTCGTTTTGCCGAATGGATGCTGCCTTTGGGTATAAACACAGCAGTTTGCGGATTGAGTTGTATGAGCGAATCGTTGAGTAACATCGTACCTGTTCCTTCCAAAATCATCACGTGTTCGGAGTGATGGGCATGATAATGCGGCGCAACTTCATCGTAGATGTAAATGAGAAAGCTACTCGCAAGTGAATCTGATGCCAAGGGAATAACCTCGACACTCTTTCCTGTAGGGCCCTTACCGGGTAATTCAAGATTTAGCTGCTGAGCATTGAGGTTTATGTTCCTAAATGCCAAAAGCAAAAGTAAAACACTACACAACCTGATCGTCATCGTGGTGAAAACGAAAGCCCAAACGCTTACCTGTTGCAGCATTCATCATTTGCGCATTTTCGTTCAGCTGGTTGAATGTAGCTTCCTGCACGGTTTCGTATGGCGGTGTCAATAAATCGAAATTGAGGCAGAACAGAATCGCGCTTTCAATTACCTGCTCAATGCGCTCTTCGGTAAGTTCGTCGGTTTGGAAATTGTTGTACAGATAACCCATCTGGCGCTTCCCTTCGATGAGGAAATGCTTCTCCTTGTTCATGAACAAGCGGCCAATCAGGTATCCTACATCGTTCACCCGTTTGTACTTTAACGAATCCGATAGGAAGTTGTACATGCTGATTAGTCCGCAATATGCGCGGCTGTGATCGTCTTGCACATAACTCAAATGCCACACTTTATGTTGGCTGTCGAACAGAAACACGTTGGTGTGCATTTCGAAAATGAGCAAATCGCCGGCTGTACGGATGTATATCGAAAAAGGAGATTTTTCGTGGTATTCAATTAAAATACGCGAATCGTGTGTGCTGATTTTTTCGTTCAACCGATGCGCGACCTTCTTGAGCACTACTTTAAATTGCTCAAAGGTTTCTATGGTAAGTTTGAAAATATCCTGCTTCAGACTGGCTTTGTCTTTCAGGGTTTGAATGATGAGGTCTTCGGCTGTAGGCATAAGATTAATACGCTCGTGCAAATAACACCCTTTGTTCGGATGGCTTGCCAGTTAAGATGCAGGTTCCTGCTTCGGGTTTGTTGTCCAAAGGTATACAACGGATGGTTGCCTTGGTAAGTTCCTTGATTTTTTCTTCGGTCTCTGCTGTGCCGTCCCAATGGGCATAAATAAATCCACCAGGTTCGTCGAGCAAGCGCACAAACTCGTCCCATGAATCTGCCTTAAATGTAAGCTCCTCGCGTTTAGTTAGGGCTTTGGTATATAGGTTCTGCTGAATCTGTTCGAGGAGGTGCGCAATTTTCGTTGGTAAATCCTGAATGTGCAGACTTTCTTTTTCGAGTGTATCGCGGCGGGCCACTTCAACAGTACCCTGTTCTAAATCGCGTGGACCAATGGCAATACGAACCGGAACACCGCGCAACTCGTGCTCGTTGAATTTGAATCCCGGTTTGTGTGTATCGCGGTCGTCGAGTTTAACCGAAATCCCTGCTTTTTCGAGTTCGCGCTTGATGTTCAATCCGGCATCGCACACTTTCTGAAATTCTTCATCGGAACGGTAAATAGGCACAATAACCACCTGGAATGGGGCCAGTTTCGGCGGAAGCACCAATCCCTGATCGTCGGAATGTGTCATAATCAATGCGCCCATCAGTCGGGTTGAAACGCCCCATGAGGTAGCCCAAACAAAATCTTGTTTACCATCTTTACCCGTAAACTTCACATCGAAGGCTTTGGCGAAATTTTGTCCCAAGAAATGCGATGTTCCGGCTTGCAAGGCTTTGCCGTCTTGCATCATGGCCTCGATGCAATAGGTTTCAACAGCACCAGCAAATCGTTCATTGGCGGTTTTCCTTCCTTTGATAACCGGAATGGCCATGAATTCTTCGGCAAATTGCGCGTACACTTCGAGCATCTTTTCTGTTTCCTCAATTGCTTCCTCGGCGGTAGCATGTGCGGTATGCCCTTCTTGCCAGAGGAATTCGGCTGTGCGCAAAAAGAGGCGGGTTCGCATTTCCCAGCGTACCACGTTTGCCCATTGGTTAATAAGAAGGGGTAAATCGCGGTACGACTGAATCCATTCGCGGTATGTATTCCAGATGATGGTTTCGGAAGTTGGCCGAACGATGAGTTCTTCTTCGAGTTTGGCTTCGGGGTCAACAACTACTCCTTTTCCGTTTTCGTCGTTTTTTAACCGGTAATGCGTTACCACGGCACATTCTTTCGCGAAGCCTTCGACATGAGCCGCCTCCTTGCTTAAAAAGGATTTCGGAATGAACAAAGGAAAATACGCATTAACATGCCCGGTATCTTTAAACATTTTATCGAGGGCCTGCTGCATTTTTTCCCAAATGGCATAGCCGTAAGGCTTAATGACCATACACCCGCGAACGGCCGAATTGTCGGCCAGGTTAGCTTTGGTAACGATATCGTTGTACCATTTGGAATAATTTTCTGCGCGTGTCGAAATATCCTTGCTCATTGAGTTTCTTGTGGTATGGTATTTGTAAATTTGCGAACGTTGCCGCAAAGGTAATTAATTCGAATCAAGAGAATCTGAAATGATGCACGCTCACCTCAACAAAAATAGCCTTATGAAAACAATGGCATTTATAGCAGTTACTGTGATGGTTATCGCAAGTTCCTGCGCTTCAAACAGAAATACGGCAAGTTATGAAACCGATGATCGATATTATTCATTGGCCGACGCACGTCGTGAGCAGAAAAAATTGAAAAAACTCAATGCAGCGGCAACCGAGCCTTCGCAGGTACTCGATGAAAATCGTAGTGTTGAACGCACAACCGAATCTGATGATAGCCGTGTATATGATTATGCACCTGCTCCACCACAGTCTGATGGCGGTACTACTGTTATCAATAATTATTATGAAGACGATTACGATATGGACGATTATTACGATTACATGTATGCGTCGCGTATTCGTCGTTTTAACAGACCCAATGCAGGTTTTGGCTATTACGATCCGTTTTTTACCAATGCCTACTGGTATACATACGATCCATTTTTATTTGGAAACTCAATCTATTCGAGCTACAGTTTCTTTAATCCTTATGTGCCTTGGGGTTGGAATACCTGGTCTTCGCCCGGATTTAATATTGGATGGAACTCTTGGTCAGGCTGGAATGTAGGTTTTGGCTGGAACTCGTGGGGATATAACCCATATACATATTACAACCCATGGAGATGGAACAATTGGGGATATAATCCTTATGTTTCTCCTTTTGCATACAACCCGTTTTTCTATTCACCATTTAGTTATGGGGCGGGGTATATGAATGGTTTCAACAATGGATTTGCTTATGGCATGATGATGAATTCGATGTACAACAATCCGGTGTATTACAACAGTTACGACCAAAACACCTATAATTTTGGAAACTCTGTGTATTATGGGGCAAACACGGGTGGAGCTGTTGGCGGCGGAAGTGGTTTCTCGGGAATGTCGACATTGTCTTCCAGTTTGGGAAATAAGATCGGAACGAATTATCAGGTCGCTGATGGAGGAAAGGTAACAGGAACACTTGCCGGAGGCAAGCCAAGCAGTACATCAGGAACTGCTGTTAAACCTGGTGCTGAAACAAAACCTACATTGGCCGATTCGAAACCTTCTAAAAACGAAATGCAATCTTCAACCAAGCCTGGCGTATCTGAAATTGCTAAGCCCGATGCTCGTCCTGCCGTTCCAACGGCTCAAACCAAACCGGGCGCGACTCAAGTTGCAAAGCCCGATGCGAACCCTTCGGTTCAAACCAAGCCCGGCAACTCTGTTTCCAGCAAAGACCAACTCATTCAGCAAGGTGTTATGCGTCCAACCAAGGCCGATGCATATTCAAGTGCTCCGGTAAGTCCATCTGTACGACCAACCACAGATAATCGTCCGCAGTCGCCATTATCGCGCCCTCAAACGCCGGTTACCCGCGAGCCTAACATCCAATCGCCTGTCCGCAATAACGATTCACCCAATGCAGTTGCCCGTCCAAATGCTCCGGCATACAACTACAATGGCGCAATTCGCAATGAAAATCAAGTAGGTCGCACAGAGAACCGTCGTCCCGACAATTACAGCCCAGCTCCAATGAGACCAAGCACTCCTTCGCGCCAGGAAAACTATTCGCGCCCTTCTGATCAGACACGTCCAGCAGCGCCATCACGCAACGACAACTACACGCGTCCTTCAGAATCGGTTCGTCCAAATTATCCTTCACGTCAGGAAAACAACTACTCACGCCCAGAGCAACGCCCTTCGTATAACACTCAGCCTTCACGGCCTTCATACGAATCACCTTCACGTAACACTGAGCGACCTTCTTACCGCGATTATCAAAGTCCGCGTCGCGAGGAGCGTAATTACCAGCAACGCAGTGAGCCGCAGCGCGAAAATCGTCGGCAGAATTACCAACCACGCGAGAGTAATCAGCCACGTAACAATTATTCTGCACCGCGCAATGAGTATCAGGCTCCTTCGCGCTCAGGTGGATCTCGTGGAGAATCTCGTCCGCAATATAACAGTGGCAGTCGCTCGAACGGAAGCTATAATAACAGCAGCAGTCCACGCATGAACTCTGGTTCATCGGGTGGCGGATACCGTTCAAGTGGTGGTGGCCGCAGCGAAAGTCCACGCAGTAATGGTTCACGTCGTTAAATTACAGCCATGAAACGTACAGGTTTAGTTCTCGTGTTAACAGCCATGCATTCATGG
>CAZVHF010000146.1:0-6032 GCA_964627105.1 uncultured Chitinophaga sp. | reverse complement strand
CAAGAAAACGGGAAACACGTGTCCCCGCCCTGTTTAAAGTTCCGAAATAGTAATTCACCAAACAAGTGGCTTTTTTGAACCGATTAATGAACAGCTGTGTTGGTAACAATTATCCGTTTCACGATTTTGTAACGATTAGTACCAAGGTTGTGTCGTAACTTTACTCTGGGGAGGAGGAGTGGCGGACCCCAATCGAACTTTGGTTAAGAGTCTCGTAATTAAGGCGCAAGGAAAATTTCTTTATTCGGCCGTCGATTGTATTTTTCGGTATCAATTCGCGTCTCAAAAAAGTAGCTATTTGAGTTCCGGTTTCGAGAGCTTATCCATTCTTGCTCAACGTAAACAAATTGCGTTCGAAACTCCAAATGTTCGTTTACCATCAAACATTACATTGTTTTTACTGCGACTCTTATTTCAAGGATACTGATACCTGCTCACGCACCACATTAGTAATTCTTCACGCTCATTATCAACGAGCGATTTAACCGCCTTCATCAGTTCTTTGTGAAAAAGCTGAGCATCGAAACTTACGTTTTCGAGAATGATTTTGCTGTATTCGAGCATTGAAATAGCCATATTAAGCAATTTACAGGTTAGGAATAAATTGACGTCCACTAGGTTTAATGGACTATTTGGGTAGCTATTCAATCATAGGCTAAACTCGAAGTTTAATGTGGTAGGTTCACTACAACGTCTTTGTAAAATCGAAACCTTACTTTTTGTGGAATAAGGCGAGGATGAACGCGGGCATTAAGTGCTTCACGAATCTTCGTACGAAGTTCTTTTCGGGAAGTTGCACGAAACTCGAAATTTTCTCCAACAGCACGCGCCCAAAGTAAATCTTCGGCTTGTTCTTTAACCATAAACACCAAACGGTTGCGGGTGGGTTGATTGGCCCATCGGTAAATCAAGATCCAGTGGAAGGTTGCGCCTATTATCACGAATATGTGGAATATCTCATGTGGTCCTAAAAATCCGGGCACAATATCCATCGAACGCGTAAAATCAATAGCAGCTCCAATACTATAGGCAATGCCACCATAAAAGGCATACGAGATTGAATGAAAGCCATACAACCGCCAAGCCTGCAGCATAGAGAGCAAGGCCGACCAGCCCATCGCAATAAAAACAGAAAGTGTAAGCCATTCTGGGATTTGATCCAACAATATCACGGTTAGCAAAAGCCCTGCTATGGCTATAAACCAAAGATAAATCAACATGCCCCATCGCCATATTCCTCTAAACAGAATGACGTGAATAGGGGTGGCTGTTCCTGCAATCATTGTGAAAATGGCTGCATAATCGAGTCTTCTGAATACATCACGTCCTAATCCGGGCTCCAGCGCATGATATATGCCGCTCATCATAAATACAAAGACGATTCCGGCCATAAATACAACAAGCGAAACTGTCCTAATTTTATTTCCCCATCCGCGACGTATTAAAAAATATGCGCTAAAGAGGGTAACAACACCTGCAATGAGATGGGTAAGGCTTGAAACCGGTTGATAAAAATCAAACATAACAGGTAAATGTCTGCTTCTCTAACGTAAAAAACAGCATCCGGTTATGCTTTGAGAAAGAATATTTCTGAAGAAACAGGATTAATTAAATAATCCGCTTCAACAACCGCAATTTGTGCGAGTACCTCCCCAGTTCTTCGTTGAAAATGCCTTCGTGATCGATACGGTCTACTCGCACTTTGCCGCTGGCATGAATGATTTGCCGTTCGTTTAAGAGTAAACCTACGTGAATGATGCGTCCTTCGTCGTTGTCGAAAAACGCCAAATCGCCGGCGCGCGCTTCTTCAATAAACCCAAGCGTTGTTCCCTGCTCGGCCTGCTGGTAGGCATCGCGTGGCAATTTAATGCCGGCAATGCGCGACACAAGTTGTGTAAATCCCGAACAGTCAATTCCCATGGCGCTGCGGCCTCCCCATAAATAGGGTGCATTGAGTAAGGCCCAGGCATGCTCAATCATGTATGCCGCTTTATCGTCGGGAATGCGCTCGTTTACTTGTCCTTCGTAAGCATATTCATATCCTTCAAGATTGCAGGTGCGGCCATCGAAATAGGGGAGAAGGCTGCCCAAACTCAGAGGAAAGAGCTGTCCTTTTTCGGTGTCTTCGGCCACGCCAAGCAAATCGAGCGTACAGGGCGCCGGACGTGCTTCGAGTTCCTCAAAACTCTCTGCCGAAATGGGCTGAAATTGCTTTACATCAATCCAGCTTTCGTACGCATCGTGTGCAGCACGAATATATACCCAGTTGCCTTGACTGCGGATAATGCTAAAATGTTCTCCAAACAGCAATTGCGTAATCATTTCGCTCTTGTCGCTCGGCTCGGCCCGGCAAGGCACTACACTCAAATTGCAGATTCCGTGTAAGGCTTCCATTGGAATTCGAATAACAATTAGACTCTTTCAATCACAACGGCCGAAGCTCCACCGCCGCCGTTGCAAATTCCGGCAACACCATACTTCGCATTGTTCTGCTGTAAGACGTTAATGAGCGTAACAATGATGCGCGCTCCCGAGGCTCCAAGCGGATGACCTAAGGAAACTGCTCCGCCATTCACATTCACTTTTGAGGCATCAAGGCCTAAGATTTTGTTGTTGGCGAGGGCCACAACCGAAAAAGCTTCGTTGATTTCGTAATAATCAATATCAGATGCGCTCAATCCGGCGTTTGCAATAGCCAATGGAATGGCTTTGGCCGGAGCCGTGGTGAAGTATTCTGGCGCCTGCTGTGCATCGGCGAATCCGCGGATTTTAGCCAGTGGCTTCAGGCCCAATTCAGTGGCTTTCGAGGCGCTCATCATTACTAACGCAACCGCTCCATCGTTCAAGGTCGATGCGTTGGCGGCTGTTACGGTTCCTTCTTTTTCGAACACTGCGGCAAGTGTTGGAACTTTATCGAACTTGATGTTACGGTATTCTTCGTCTTCCGAAACCACAACCGGATCGCCCTTGCGTTGCGGAATGCTTACCGGCACAATTTCGTTTTTAAATTTTCCTGCTTCGGTAGCTGCGGCAGAGCGCTTGTACGATTCTATGGCAAATGCATCCTGCGCTTCGCGTGTAATGTTGTGGTCGCGGCTACACAACTCAGCTGCGCTTCCCATGTGGTAGTTCTTGTAAACATCCCACAAACCATCTTTTACCAACCCGTCGATTACCTGCCCGTGTCCCAAACGATAGCCGTTGCGCGCTTTGTCGAGGTAAAACGGCACATTGCTCATCGATTCCATTCCGCCTGCTACCACAATTTCGTTGGCACCACTTTGAATGGTTTGTGCACCAAGCATTACAGCTTTCATGGCCGATGCACACACTTTGTTTATGGTTGTGGATGGGATTGTATCCGGCAGTCCGGCGAATGTTGCCGCCTGTGTAGCGGGCGCCTGTCCAAGATTGGCCGAAATAACATTGCCCATAAAAACTTCATTCACCTGTGCGGCTTGTATTCCGGCGCGTTCAACTGCACCCTTGATGGCAGCTGCACCCAATTGCGTTGCCGAAACGGCGGCCAAAGATCCGTTGAAACTGCCAATTGGCGTGCGAACGGCTGATACGATAACTACTTCTTGCATGATTTTGGAAAATTTGCTGCAAACTTAACAATTAAACTTGGCTTCCAAATCGGCATTCTTTAGTTTTGAGGCATGGATAAATTGCAGGCCGAAACACGCATTCAGCAACTGGTTAGTGAAATAAATCGCCACAACGATTTGTATTACACAGATGCCGCACCCGAAATTTCAGATTTTGAATTCGACCAATTGTTGAACGAACTGATATTGCTCGAGAAAGCCTATCCCGAGTTGGCGCAACCCGATTCTCCGACGCAACGTGTAGGGGGAAGTGTGTCGAAAAATTTTCAAACTGTACAGCATGAGTTTCCCTTTCTGTCGCTTGCAAATTCTTACTCGCGCGAGGATTTGACTGAATTCGACCAGCGCATCCGCAAATTGTGGACGGGCTCGTTTAGTTATGTGTGTGAACTGAAATTTGATGGCGTAGCCATTGGATTGCACTATGAAAATGGCGTGCTCGTTAAAGCCGTTACACGCGGCGATGGCGTTCAGGGCGATGAAGTTACAGCCAATGTGCGCACCATCCGTTCCATTCCTTTGCGCTTGAAAGGCGATGGTTTTCCCCATCGTTTCGAAATTCGGGGCGAAATATTTATGCCGCTGAAGCGCTTCGAAGAACTCAATAAAAACCGAAAGGCTGAACTGGAAGATTTAGGCTACGATGAAGAACAAATTGCCGAGCGACTTTTCAAAAATCCGCGCAATGCAACTGCCGGTTCGCTCAAAATGCAGGAGAGTGCTGAGGTGGCAAAACGCAAACTCGATTGTTTTATGTATGCATTGATGGGAGATGGATATGGGGTAGAAAGTCATTATAGCAACTTAAGGCTCGCAACTGAATGGGGCTTCCCGATTTCAGCATATACCGGTACCTGTGCCAACCTCGAAGCGGTGTTCAATTTCATCGATCGTTGGGATGCAGAGCGCGATAAGCTGCCGTTTGAGATCGACGGTATCGTTGTAAAGGTGAACGAATATGCTGTACAGCGTGTTTTGGGTAATACGGCCAAATCTCCGCGCTGGGCCATGGCCTATAAATTTAAGGCAAGGCAGGCTTATACGCTTTTGGAGCAGATAACCTATCAGGTAGGAAGAACAGGTGCGATAACTCCGGTGGCGAACCTGAAACCGGTATTTTTGGCTGGAACAACCGTGAAACGTGCTTCGTTGCACAATGCCGATTTTATTGCTGCCATGGATATCCGCGAAGGCGATATGGTGTATGTCGAAAAAGGCGGCGAAATCATTCCGAAAATTGTGGCAGTGGATGCTTCGAAGCGCAATTTATTCAGTGTGCCGCATCATTACATCGAAACATGTCCGGAGTGCAATGCACCCTTGGTGCGCAAGGAAGGGGAGGCTAATCATTATTGCCCGAATGAAGAAGGCTGTCCTCCGCAAATTGCCGGACGCATCATCCATTTTGTGAGCCGCAAGGCAATGGACATTAATACGCTGGGTGAAAAGACGATTGAGCAGTTTGTTGCTGCCAGACTAATTCATACCCTTGCCGATTTGTATGATTTAAAAGCAGAACAAATACTTCAGCTCGAAGGCTTCAAAGAGTTGAGCACCAAAAATATAATCGAAGGAATTGTGGCTTCAAAGTCGGTTCCATTTGAACGGGTTTTGTTTGCGCTCGGTATTCGGTATGTGGGCGAAACGGTTGCGAAAAAGTTAGCCATTCACTTCGGCTCGCTCGACGCTTTGATGAGCGCATCGCATGATGCCTTACTCGAAGCCGAGGAGATTGGAAGTGTCATTGCACAATCCATTACAGATTATTTTTCAACACCAGCCAATCGCTTGATTATTGAGCGTTTAAAGGCTGCCGGATTGCAATTTGCCATTGATGAGGCCGCATACAAGCCTAAAACGGATCGATTGTTAGGAAAAAGCTTTGTCGTATCAGGGGTTTTTAGCTTATTTTCGCGCGACGAACTGAAGAAGAAGATTGAGGAACACGGCGGAAAAGTACTTTCGGGAGTTAGCGCAGCAACAACCTACCTAGTTGCAGGCGAAAATATGGGTCCCGAAAAGCGCAAGAAAGCAGAAAAACTTGGTGTTCCAATTATCACTGAATCTCAGTTTGCCGAAATGATAGAAGAAGCATGATTGAAAAACTGAAGCATAACCTTGCGCATTACCAACTTCGCCGCGAAGCATTGCAATTGGTTCGTCAGCGTAAGGACCCTAATATTCATCGAAACGCGAGCATAGGTATCCTCTATAACGCTACCGAACGCGAAACATTCGAAGTGGTTCGCGAATTCTACCGCGATTTACGAAGCAACGGCAACAGTCCGGTTTCGCTCGGATACATCGACTTTAAAGAGGCAACCTTTCATCCACTGGCGCGCCCAGAGAGCGATTATTTCTTCAAGCACCAACTCAATTGGATGCAAAAACCCAATAGCACGGTGGTCGATAACTTCATCA
>CAZVHF010000145.1:0-6099 GCA_964627105.1 uncultured Chitinophaga sp. | reverse complement strand
TCCCAAGAACCGGGAACAGTAAGGCATTGAATATTTTCGGCTGGAATTCCATTTTCACGAAATGTGTCCATGCAGCCTCTCTCAAGTGCATCTGTTATTTCAGCATTCCAAGTTGCCTTGATAATTGTAAAACGAAAATGGCCAATGTTTTTTGCATTGACCATTTTATTTGAAGATAAATTTTGATGCGCGCTCGACATTATTTGCCGCCTTGTTTAACCATCAATTCAGCACGAGCAATGTATTTTTCTACTTCACGCCCTTCGTTGGATGTGAAATATTCTTTGCGAATTTTCTGATAGGTTTCAAGAGCCTTGGCAAAATCGCCTTTCATTTCGTATCCGATTCCGGCTTTCATCAAGTACATTGGCGTAGTAAAAGTATTTTCGTTGGTAGCAGCCGCTTTAACATACATCTCAATAGCTTCATCGGCGCGGTTTAGTTCCATCAAGGCATCGCCTTTAATTCCTGTTGACATAGCACCAAGCATTACATCTTCTGCATCAAATTCCTCCATTTGATCAAGACATTCCTGATATTTTCCGAGTTGCAAATAGCAAACAGCAGCATAATAATGGGCAAGATTAGCAGTTTTTGTTCCGCTATAATTATCAATAATCGAAAGGAAACCTTCTGCTTTATCCTTTCCATTGAGTGCCAATTGAAACGAATCCTTCTCGAAATAACGCTCTGCTCTGAATATGGCTGCCTGAGCTTCCATCTCAAAGGGCTTTACCACGTAATTGCGGTAAGCGAAAATTCCACCTACAACGAGGATTATACCACCCAGAACCATCAAAAGAAGTTTTTGATTTTTCTCGATGAACAACTCCGACTTCGTTAGTGCGTCTTCAACGTTTGCAATCGGATCTTTGGTAGTTTCGGTTTCTTTAGCCATAATAAATTATGCAAAATGAGGCGCAAAAATAGCTTTTTTTTTAATTCGATGTCGATTTGTTTTTCAATTGTTCTGAAATAAATCGGGTACAGATAGAATAAAAAAATGACTGCTTATGAGGCAGTCATTTTAAAGTTAAATATAAAGTTCTGCTTAATGAGAATGACCGGCTTCCATTGCCGAATCTTTCATCTCGCCTGTTTTGCAGCATGCTTTAGGATCTGTTGCTCCATGAGCAGCATTCATCTTGCAGCAATCGGCTGGTTTGCCGCTAGTCATTACTACACACGCGTTGCCTTGAGCATCCTTACAGGTTTGTGTAGCTGCATCCCATGTATAGGTTTTTCCATCAACCACACATGATCCGGTTGCTTTGCATTGCTCCATCATTTGCGGAGTACACTGCATGCTATGGCTATTTAAGGAATGACCTTCATGCGACCCAATCAACGGAGCAATGGTCAAGCCCACGAGCGAACTCAATTTGATGAGGATATTCATTGAAGGACCAGAAGTATCTTTAAACGGATCACCAACTGTATCACCAACTACTGCAGCTTTGTGCGGCTCCGATTTCTTATAAAAAATCTCCTTCTTGCCGTTCACCTCTATCTCTACTCCCTTTTCGAACGATTTCTTGGCATTGTCCCATGCACCACCGGCATTGTTCTGGAAAATAGCCCAAAGTACACCCGAAACGGTTACACCGGCCATATAAGCACCCAATGCTTCGGCGCCCATTACCACACCAATTATGATTGGCGTTACGATAGTAATGATACCCGGAAGCATCATCTCGCGCAATGCAGCCTTGGTTGAAATCTCTACACACTTGCCGTACTCTGGCTTTCCGGTTCCTTCCATAATACCAGGAATTTCGCGGAACTGGCGACGCACTTCATTCACCATATCCATGGCTGCCTTACCTACAGAGTTCATGGCGAGCGCCGAAAATACTACAGGAATCATTCCTCCAATAAACAAAGCAGCAAGCACTTTCGCATCGAAAATGTTAATCCCGTTAATTCCAGTAAACGTTACATAGGCGGCAAAAAGCGCCAATGCAGTTAATGCAGCTGATGCAATCGCAAAGCCTTTTCCGATGGCTGCTGTTGTATTTCCTACCGAATCGAGGATATCTGTTTTCTCGCGCACTTCGGATGGTAATTCGCTCATTTCGGCAATGCCACCTGCATTATCGGCAATTGGACCAAATGCATCAATTGCCAGCTGCATAGCCGTTGTGGCCATCATAGCCGAGGCAGCAATACCAACTCCATAGAAACCGGCAAGCGCATATGCTCCCCAAATTGCTCCGGCAAAAAGAATAACCGGCGTTGCTGTTGAAAGCATCCCGGTTCCAAGTCCGGCGATAATGTTTGTTGCCGCACCGGTTGCCGATTTTTGCACAATAGCTAAAATAGGACGTTTGCCCAAACCAGTGTAGAATTCTGTGATATATGATATAGCGCCACCTACAAACATTCCGATTACAACTGCCCAGAACACATTCATCGAAGAAGTGGTCATTTCGGCGAATTCGCCCGCATGGAAAATGCTCATCGTAATTTGCTCAGGCAACATCGACTTTATTAAAAAGAACGAAGCCGCGATGGCGATGATTATAGAAACCCAGTTACCGCGGTTTAAAGCAGCCTGTACCGAATCGGTATTGGCCTTTGCATTATCGCTTACATTCACCAGAAACGCGCCTGCAATCGAAGCGATAATTCCTACCGCTGCAATTGCAAGCGGAAGCAAAATCGGACCAATTCCGCCAAAGGCATCCTCAATTCCGCCCATATCGCGGATGATATAGTTACCCAATACCATCGATGCCAATACCGTTGCCACATACGAACCGAACAAGTCGGCCCCCATTCCGGCTACGTCGCCCACGTTATCGCCCACGTTGTCGGCTATGGTGGCCGGATTGCGTGGATCATCTTCCGGAATTCCAGCTTCTACCTTCCCTACCAGGTCGGCTCCTACATCGGCAGCTTTGGTATAAATACCACCACCTACACGAGCAAAGAGCGCAATTGATTCGGCACCAACCGAGAAACCTGCCAGCACTTCCAAAACCTGTGTCATTTTTTCGTAGCTATCCATTTGACCACCCATGAAGAAATGGAAAAACAAGATGAACAACATACTCAATCCCAACACCGCAAGGCCTGCAACCCCCAAGCCCATAACGAGACCGCCACTGAATGACACCTTGAGCGCTTTCGATAACGATGTACGCGCAGCCTGCGTAGTACGCACATTTGCTTTGGTGGCGATGCGCATACCAATAAAGCCGGCAAGTGCACTAAATACGCAACCAATTACAAAAGACAATACGATGAGTATGTGCGACGATTCTACAACCTGTGATAAAACGCCAAGCGCAGTTCCGGCAATAACCATGTAAATGGCCAAAATACGGTACTCAGCTTTTAGGAATGCCATGGCTCCGTCGGCAATTGCAGAGGCGATTCCCTGCATTTTGGCATCACCAGCATCTTGCTTGGTAACCCATGACGATTGGATGAACATCCACACCAATCCAATTACACCGAAAACCGGCACGAGGTAAAGGAAATTTTCCATAATGAACGTGATTTAACGTTTGTTAACAATTTTTAGGGGCGCAAAAATAAGCATTTGATTCGTTGTGCGAAATCAAATTCAAAGAAATTAAGCGAATTATCGGTACATCACCTGTTTCACGGCGCGAATTACGCGATCGGCATTGGGCAAGGCGGCATCGATGAGTGTTGGAGCATAAGGAAGCGGCACATCGGCAGATGTTACACGCAATACAGGCGCATCAAGGTAGTCGAAAGCCTCGCGCTGAACCTTGAAGCTCACTTCGGTGGCAATGCTGCCAAGTGGCCAGGCCTCTTCAACAATTACAAGGCGGTTTGTTTTCTTAACAGACTCAATAATGGTGTCGTAATCAATTGGACGGATGGTGCGCAAATCGATAACCTCACACGAAACACCCTCTTTTTCTAATTCTTCTGCAGCTGTGTAGCAGGTTTTAATGATTTTCCCGAACGACACAAGGGTTACGTCGCTTCCAACACGTTTGATATCGGCTTTTCCGATTGGAATTAGGTATTCCTCTTCGGGCACCTCGCCTTTTTCGCCGTACATCTGCTCCGACTCCATAAAAATTACCGGATCGTTATCGCGGATGGCGCTTTTAAGCAAACCTTTGGCATCATAAGGGTTCGAAGGAACAATAACCTTCAAGCCGGGTGTATTGGCATACCAGTTATCGAAGGCCTGACTATGCTGCGAACTCAGCATCCCGGCCGAAGCCGTTGGACCGCGAAATACGATAGGAACCGTAAATTGCCCGCCCGACATCGACATCATTTTCGCAGCCGAATTAATTACCTGATCGATGGCAACAAGCGAAAAATTGAAGGTCATGAATTCAATTACAGGACGCAAACCATTCATTGCAGCCCCTACTCCAATTCCTGCAAAACCAAGTTCTGCAATGGGCGTATCGATTACCCGTTTTTCGCCAAATTCGGCCAACATGCCCTGACTCACCTTGTAGGCGCCATCGTATTCGGCAACCTCCTCACCCATTAAAAAAACGCTTTCATCGCGGCGCATTTCCTCAGAAAGTGCTTCGCGCAAGGCTTCACGGAACTGGATCGATCTCATAGTTTATTCAATTGGCTGCAAAACTACTAAGAAAAATTTTGATTTCGAAAAAACAAGGCTTGATTCATGCGAAATAATATAGCAATCTTGTTTTATTTAACACAATCGCAATTTACCAGCGAAAATATTTCGAAATTCGAAAATTATTCGGATTTGAGTCGGGCTGTTTTAAGGTAGTTGCCTGTAAACGACTTCCCCGTTAGTCCAAAATCGGCTACCGCAAGAAATACCATTTCGCTTTCTGATTCATTTACCGACTGATGAAGGCACCAGCGCGGGATGAAAACGAAATCGCCCGGAACTACCGGAATTCTCACCTGATCGACCTTGACGTGTCCGCTGCCATGCATAAAAATGAAGACCGTTTCGTGCGCATGCTTGTGCAACTCGTTGGTTTTACCAGGTGGAATACGCACAATGCGGGGGTCGAGTACTTCGAGCGGAAAAGGCAAGCGCTGAACCTGGAAATCGATGTTGAGTTTATCGGAATGGTTCTCGTAAATACCGTCCAATCGGGCATCGGTTAATGATGAACGAAAATCCTCTACCTGATCTGAATGCGTGAGCGTTTTACGTGCATTAATTTTCTCGTTGAGCATACCGGTTCGTCGCCACTGAATTTCCATCCAAATGGCATCCCAAACAGCTAATTCTTCGGGCGAAAATTCAGGAATAGTTGTAAGCTCATCATCAAGCATGGCATGCATACGTTCAAACGAGTTTATGTTTTGCAGCGATGTAATGTATAACAGCGACACAAACGAAGGTTGCCCAAGCAAACTGCTGGCCGACTTTTGTTTTAGCGCTTCTTTAACAGCGGTAAATCCAGCACGTATTTGTTCAATTTCGTGCGTTTCGAGCCAGTGATTTCGAAGCGCTAAAAGGCAAAGTTGAGCAGCCATTTACCCTAATTTTTGTGCACGATTCATCATATCTTCCCAATAACAAGCACGCATATTCAGTGCAGTTAGCATTCCCTTTCGTACGTCGTGCGCCGATTGTGGACTTTCATCTACCATTTGACGGGCAATATCGAGCAGAATAAGACCGTGTTCATCATCAACTTCTGTGTGAAGAGGAAAAAACACATACTGCTCAAGGGTTAAATCGGTATGCTTCTCGATGGCCTCGATGATATAGCGGTAGATGTATTTCACAACCGATTCGGTGCCCAAACCAATAGCTCCAACTGCATTTGCAGCCGACTTGTTGGAGTTTTGGATAAGCGTTAAGAAACCGTCGCGCCAGATTTCAACCTCAATGCCGGGCTTTGCGCCTGTTTCTGCACCGATGGCCTGTTGAAAACGCTTAAACAATTGTGGATGTGGAATGCCTTGTACCCATTCGTCTTTAATTCCGAGGGCGCGAATGGCTTCCATGTCTTCTTCGTGCAAATGCCCGCTTTCTTCGGCCAGGTTATCGAGCAAATGGGTGCGGTGTTCGGCATTTTCCATTTTCGAAATAACGCCGGTTAGGTAACGCGGAAACCAGGCACTGTAAAAACCATACTGACCGGCAAAATCGCGCATTAC
>CAZVHF010000144.1:0-6149 GCA_964627105.1 uncultured Chitinophaga sp. | reverse complement strand
GAGCATCAAACGTAAGCGTTCCCGATGCTGAGAATTGAATCAGACTATCATTGATACTCCATACGCAGCTTTCGGCGTTCACGCTTTCGTCGGTTACTTGCACATCAAGGCTAACATAACCCGAGTCGATATCTGTACTAAATGCAGCCGAAACCTGGAGTTGGGTAAAATTTATCTCCAAAGGTTCGCTTTCACATAGTCCCTGAATGGCCGTAACGTAAAGTGTTTGGTTAGGAGTAGTGGCTTGGTAGCTGGTCCCCGTTTCAACAGCATTTATCAATTGGGGATTTGTATACCAGTTAATTGTGCCGCTTCCTTGCACCTCTGCAAGCGGAAGGTTTGTTGGCACACAATATTCGAGCAAAGTATCGCCGCTTGGAGTTGAAGCGCTGTTGAATTCAATCGCCACCTCGACCGAATCGGATTGGCAGGCACCCGCCTGTTGATTTACAAAATAACTTGTGGTTAAATCTGCTGTTGGGGTGAAATTTTCGCCACTGAAAACGAGCGTTTCAAGATTAGAATCGGCATACCAGTTTATAGTGGCTCCGGCATCGGGTGTTGAATTAAGCGCCGTTGGTTCATCGCCATTGCAAAAAACAGTATCTCCACTCACCACAGGAGTACTTAGATTTATTACAAGAGCATCGTTTGTTTGCGTATCTGTGCATGAGCCCGAGCCAACAGTATACGTTATACTCACCGTACCATTAATTCCACTGAGGTTTAGAATTGAATTGCTAACGCCGTTACCGTTAAATGTTCCTCCGGTGGTACCGGTAATCGTTTCGGCTAGGTTAAAAGTACCAAGTGTTCCACAGAGCGTATCGGGCAAATCAAATCCGGCATCGGGAGTAGCAACGACATTAACAGTATGGGTAATTGAAGCCGGAATATTGTTGCAATCGTTGGTCGGTATAACCGTGTAGGTCAGATCAATGGCCCCTTCGAGGCCATCGGGGTTAAACGAGGTGCCGGTTACGCCTTGTCCGCTAAAAGTGCCTCCTAACGTTCCGGTAATATAAGTACTCAGATCAATGGCCCCTACATTTTCGCACAATACACCGGGATTGGTCCAATCGGCCGAAAAGGGCTCGAAAGGAGCTTGACACCCTGTATTTCCGTAGGTTGGAATTCCGTCTGAAGTAAAATCAACGAACGCTCCATTTTGCGGTACGTTATTTCCATTTGCGTCTACTAAATTGGCCCTTAAGTAGGTAACTTCCTCATAGCAGGGGAATGCCCCATTTACCTGAATGCGTAAAGTTTGTTCCTGAGGCGTCCCTACATTATGATTTAAGAAATGCCCGCCTGCTTGACCAGTATGCTGATGATAGATAACATAAAGCGTATCTGTTAGATTGGCAAAAGAATTCAGACCAACAGAAACCTCATAGCTGGTAATGGCCAATACACTTTTACCGGCCGGAATTATCCCGGCGGGTGGTTCAATGAGGTAACCGCAGCTCTTTGTGATAGTTGCATTCAATTCAATTGTTTTGGCTTCGGTGAGGGCATTCTGAACAAATCCATTGAATGGCAATGTATTTACTCCCTGCGAAGGCCAGCCATTTACAATTTGTATATCGCCGATTGAAATGGGATTTGCACCAATCCGAAAGCGAAACATCTCGTTAAGGCCTTCGGGGCTTCCCAAGGCATCGTCGCAAGCATCAACAAGAATGGTTTCAACTTCAAGACAGTTTTGAGAATGAATTTTCGGTATTGAGCCGATAATCAATAGTATCGAAAGTAAATAACGCATAAGAACCCATTTTAGCTGTTCGAATATAGAACATTCTGTTTTTATTCAAAATTAAACATCCAACTTCACGCAGCTTAATGTGTTTCCAAATGGGACTTGTTGTTTAGCAAGTAAATCTAGAAATGACATTCTCTGAGCCTTAACCAAAAATCCGAAAATATTTTCTTTTCGTTCCTGAAAGGTACCATCAGGAAACACTTCAGACCATGCCAGTCTCAATTGACTTAAGCCATTGCTCTCATTTTTTTTGGCTTCCCGCAGTAGTTTTTTTTGTAATCGGGATAGTTCGTTTTTTGATTTCTTTGTAAACGACGCGACCGCATTCGGCATTCCACTTCCTATTGTTTCGGATTTTATGGCGAGTGTGCTATGAATTTTTTCCAGAAGTTCGAATTCTTCGCCGAGTAAAATATCGAGCGGTGTCTCACGTATAACAAGCTCCTTCTCAAGTTCGGGTAATGGTCGAATTAAATCGAATACATCAAAGCCGGCATTTCTGCATCGATGCATATTAACTGCATCAAGCGCAAAGGCCGAATTTCTGAGCAAAACTGCCGGGTATGGGACGTTGTAAAAATCGAAGATTGGCTTCAACTCAAGCCAATATGCCAGTTCGGCCGCTCCACCAAAATAGGCGAGGTTGGGTAAGATGAATTCCTGATAAATCGGGCGCATCATGGCATTGGGCGAAAAGGCATCTGGGCTTGTTTGAACGGCGTTTTCCAATTCTTCTGGTGTCCATCGCTGTGATCCGCTCTCGGTTACAAATCCATCTGCCGTTGCCTCAATGCGCTCTCTACTTATGTTCGACTGATAAAAGAAGTTTACAGGCCGACCGTTTAGCTGGATTTTATAGCGCTGTTCCAGTCGACTTATGGCTTTACGACTTTCTCGGAAACTGTTTTGTTCCCTTATATCGCGCAGCATTATTGGAGCGAATGATTTTTTAAATGCAACATCGTCGGGGTTGATTATCAACAACCCCATAGTGCCAAATAATGCATTGCATAGATGCATGGTGGAATCGGCGAGATTATGCTGCTCGTATGCATCCTGAAGTAGTTTGAGCAGTTCGGGTCTGTGCTGAAGTTCGGGAATGGAGCGTATTAATTCCCGAATTCCCGCGGTATTCATCCTGCCACATGGCCCGCTCTGATTGGTCTCCCAAGTATATGATTTAGCGCCGAAATAAACAGATTGAATTTCTCGGATGTCGTGATCTTCTCCAGCCAGCCAAAATATCGGAATGAAATTTTTATCCGGGTGTTTTAATTTCAGTTCCTTGCAAAGCGAGATGGCCGATAGAATTTTAAGCGTTGTATAAAGCGGCCCGAGTAGTACACCTACTTGTTGTCCGGTGCAAACTGTGAAGGTATTTGTTTGGCTCAGTAGCTCTATTTGTTGTTCGACCTCAGCATTAAATATCCCGCATTTTTTATACTGAGAGACCAGCACATTTCTCAATAAAATTCGCCTTTCCAGTGGGAAATCTCTTCGCGCATCAATCCAATTAGAAATTTCTGGTTCAATTGGTTTGTGCGTATACAGGTCTTTTAAAAAATCATCGGCATTCAAATAATCTTTTACAAGATCATTTATTATCGCGGTTTTATGCAATGGCGAAGGACTAACATTTACATCCATGCTTTCTACGCAGTCCTTAAATTATTTGGTAAATGAAAATGGATTACCATTTTTTAAAAAAGGTCCAGATTTCTTGAGCACCTGAGATGCCGGATTGAAGTAGGCTATCGGGTGCAAAAGGATCGCCTGGGAAAACGTGCTCGTGATTTTTTAACCGATAATACCATACTTCGTGCTGGTTGATGCCATTTCCGAAAATACGACGAGCTGCATTGTCATTTATGTTCACAATTGTGTCGGATGTGCATTCGTTAAATTCGCGCCAGTATTTTACTACATCGTCGAGTTTAATATAGTCGGCATAACCGCCACCATTAATGTTATTAATATAGTCGTTGAGGCCATGCATAAATAGCATTGGCAAAGGCGCTTGTGGGTTTTTGGTATTCCAGATGGAGTTGGGTATTTGTCCAGAAACCACAGCAAGAGCCTCGAATACATCTCCCGCTTCGAGTGCCAGTATATTGCAAAGTGCCCCGCCTTCTGAAAAGCCGGCAATAAACGTGTGCTCTGCTGAAAACCCATGTTCTGTCTGTAGTTTAGCAACTAGCTGCCTAATAAAATCAACATCTTTAGAACCAGGCTTATCATTGTCCCAAGTGCAATTCATGCCTTGCGGATAACAAACTGCAAATTGAGCGGTATCGGCAATCGCATTAAAACCGAAGGCGGCTGCATCTGTGGCATTTTGGTCGCGTCCATGTAAAACGATAACCAAGGGTGCATTATCGGATAAATTTTGAGGCTTGTATAAAATATACTGCCGGTCGACCGAATTGTAATTAAAAATTTGAGCTCCTTCGCCCAGTTTGCAGTTATCGGGGATGTTTTTTGAGCAAGCCGTAAAACACGCTATTAAAACAAAGCCTGAAAGAATTAGATTAAAGCGATTTGTAATCATTTTAAATAATTGCATCAAAACTAATGAATTAGGATAAATAGAAAAGCATTAATTCAAACACCATCAATTTACAATACCGTACAAATCAAATTCCTCCGCTTTTTCAATTCTGACCTGCGCAAAATCACCAATGCGTAAATAGGTCGATGAGTCGGCCTTAACAAGCACTTCATTGTCTACCTCGGGTGAATCGAATTCGGTGCGGCCAATGAAGTAGTCGCCCTCTTTGCGGTCTATTAAAACGTTGTATGTGTTCCCTACTTTATCTTGATTTAATTGCGCTGAAATGCCTTGCTGAATTTCCATAACGGCTTCGGCACGCGCCTGTTTAACTTCAGCAGGAACATCATCGTTCAAGGTATAAGCATGGGTATTTTCTTCGTGGCTGTATGTAAAAACGCCCAGACGCTCAAAGCGGGTATCTTCAACCCATCGCAACATCTCCTCGTGATCTGATTCTGTTTCGCCCGGGTATCCGGTTATTAATGTGGTTCGTAATGCAATGCCGGGAACTTTTTCGCGTATGCGTTCAACCAGCTGGAGTGTTTTTGCTTTTGTTGTACCGCGTCGCATCGATTGCAGCATGGCATCACTTACATGCTGAAGTGGCATATCGAGATATTTGCAGATGTTGGATTTTTCGCGCATCACATCCAGTACATCTTCCGGAAAGCCCGAAGGGAAGGCATAATGCAGACGAATCCATCCAATTCCATCCACATCCGACAATTTGTTCATCAGCTCGGCCAGCTTTCGGTCTTTGTAAATATCAAGTCCGTAATACGTCGAATCTTGTGCTATAAGCAGTAATTCTTTCGTGCCTTGTGAGGCCAGTTTTTTAGCCTGCTCGATAAGCGTTTCCATAGGAATGCTAACGTGTTTTCCACGCATTAGTGGAATCGCGCAAAAGGAGCATGGTCGATCGCAGCCCTCAGAAATCTTAAAGTAGGCGTAATGTGCCGGAGTTGTAAGCAAACGCTCGCCTACCAATTCATGTTTATAATCTGCTTTCAGGGTCTTGAGCAGGCGTGGTAAATCGCGAGTACCAAACCAGGCGTCCACCTCGGGAATTTCCTTCTCGAGTTCGGGTTTATAGCGTTCGCTGAGGCATCCGGTTACGTATACTTTTTCTACTGCTCCGGCATCTTTTGCATCCACATAACGAAGAATCGTATCGATACTTTCCTGCTTGGCATTATCAATGAATCCACAGGTGTTTATAATTACAATTGCTGCATCGTCTGTTTTCGACTCATGCTCAACTTCGAACCTGTTCGCCTGTAATTGTCCCATTAGGATTTCAGAATCGTACAGGTTTTTGGAACAACCGAGTGTTACAACATTCACCTTGTTTTTCCGAAGCGTTTTTGTTTTCATGCACTGCAAAAGTAGTTAAAGAAATTGGCCGACGATTCAATTCCGTATGCTCGAATAGGATGAGTTGCCAATATCAAACACTTGTGCTTTCAAATTGGAAATACAAAATAATACTGTGCAATACGTATTAGTGGCCGCTGGCTGCACCTTGTTCATAGTTTATCCCCTGCTGCCTTAAAACCTGCGATGTTTTCCACCCATAGAATGCCAAATAAGCAAAACAAAGCACGCCTACCCAATAGGATTGTTGAATGCCCAACAAGGCGTCGTCTGCAACAAACCCCTGCAAAAGGCTAACAAAGCCTCCGCCCATAATCATCATAATTAAGTAGCCCGAGCCCGAATTGGTATGTTTGCCCAATCCGGCAATGGCCAATGTGAAAATACACGGCCACAACGTCGAACAAAACAATCCCACACTAATGAAGGCATATACGCTCATCATGCCATCGGCAACCATGC
>CAZVHF010000143.1:0-6206 GCA_964627105.1 uncultured Chitinophaga sp. | reverse complement strand
ATGCTGTAAAACGAAACCACCAGGCTCTTGATGCTTTGCTCGTTTGCTTTCGGTTTTTCGGCATTCTCTTCTACGACTTCGGCCTTTGGTGCGCTCTGTTCTATGGGGGCTTTTACCTCCTGTTGTGCACCATTTTTTTCAGTGCCCGCAACAGACTTATTTTGTTTGCAGCTGCTCAGGAAAATGATGCCCGATATCGATACGATAAATAGTGTTTTCATGGTTTTATGCTTGGTTGAAGTAAGTCGATTTTGTTTTCAAGATATTTCACAAATTCCAATGGGTTCAATATGTTATTTGTGCTATTTCGGCAAATGGCATTGGCATCCAAGGTTCGGCCGTATGAAAAAACGTGTTGTATAAGCCAGTGTTTCAATTGCATCATCGTTTCGGCTGAATGCATCTGGCTGAGATTCGGAATTTCGATTAAGCTGGCATGGTAGAATTGAGCAGCATAAATGCTTCCCAGCGTATAGGTCGGGAAATAGCCGATGCTTCCGTGCGACCAATGCACATCCTGCAATACGCCTTCAGCATCATTTTCTGGTCTTACACCGAGATAGCTTGCATACATGTCGTTCCAACGTTCTTTTAGGTCTTTTATTTTTAACCGACCTTCCAGCATATCCAATTCGATCTGGTAGCGAATGTAAATGTGATAATGGTAACTGAGTTCATCGGCCTCGGTGCGAATAAATCCCTTCTCTATTTGATTGAGTTTTTGATGCAACTGTACCATAAACTCTTCGGACAATTTCCCATCAAATGCGTTCAAAAGAGCCGGTTCGATGTACTGCAAAAACGCCATGCTTCGTCCAACCTGATTTTCCCACAAGCGCGACTGCGATTCGTGAATGCCCAATGAAGCCGCTTCTGCCAAGGGCATGCCGCGCATCTCCTGATTAAGCCCCATTTCGTAAAATGCATGTCCGGCCTCGTGTAAGGTCGACCACAGCGCCACCGTTAAATCTTCGGTATTGAACCGCGTAGTTATGCGCACATCGCTCGGATGGATGCCAATCGAAAACGGATGACTCGATTTATCCAAACGACCGAATTGGCTGTCGAATCCAATCATTTGCAGCACCTCGCGGCAGAGCGTCCATTGTTTTTCTTCTGATAGCGCAAATGCTGATTCCTTTATAAGTGAAGCATTTCGGTTGGATTCCAATTTACCATATATCCGATCCAGCTCAGGCATCAATGCATCAAAAATCCGATTCAGTTCCGATGCCTTAATTCCCGGCTCATACTCATCCAGTAAGGCGTCGTACGGACTCTCTTCATACCCGATACGATTGGCCTCCTCGCGTTTCAATTCTACCAATCGCTCCAACTCGGGTGCAAACAGATCGAAATTCTGTTCCTTTCGTGCTTTTTCCCAGGCATAAAAACTTCTTGAAATCTGAATGCTTAGTTTCTCTACAAAGTTCCGATCGAGGCAGGTTTTACGCTGGTAATCGCGCCAAATACGATCGACCGAGCGCGATGCTGTATCGGATAATTTATCTGAATCGCTTCTTAACAATTCCAACAAGCGCAAGGTTTCGGCATCGGTAAATTGGTCGTGTGCCAAACCATACAAGGTAGCCAATTGCTGCGCGCGTGCATCGCCCGAGCCGTGAGGCATATACGTTTCCTGATCCCATTGCAGCAAGGATGCAGCACTGTTCAAATCGGCAATGGCGGCCATGCGTTTGCAAAGCAAATGATAAGTTGCGTTTATGTCGGCTTCCATGCTAATCCTTTTTAATCATCGATATTCCAAGTAAAAACCAAGCAGCACAGAGTACAATTCCGCCCATCGGCGTTAGCGGCCAGACGAATTTAACGAATTCTAATCCGCTAACATATTTGAGGCTTATGAAATAAATGGAATACGAAAACAAACTGCTACCCAAGGCCATCAGTTTTAACCCGCGTCCAAAGGATTTTCCGTAAATCGTAACCTGGGGCGAAAGTGCAAGCAGGGCAATAGCGTGAATCAGTTGCAAATAACCGGCGGTCTCAATTGAATTTACTGTTTCAACGGGCAAAATGCGCGGCAATGCGTGTGCTGCCAAAGCCAGTACGAGTACAGCCAGGCATGCCGAAAATGCTGTGAATATGCGGATGTTCTTCTGCATTTACACTCTACAAGCCGCAATTACCGAAATTTCTACATTCACGTTCTTGGGTAATCCTGCAACCTGAACTGTTTCGCGTGCCGGGAAACTGCCGCTGAAATACGAACCATACACCGCATTTACGCGGGTAAAATGGTTCATATCGGAGAGAAAAATACTGGTTTTAATCACATCATCAAACGAACACCCGGCCGCCGAAAGCACTTCACGAATATTCTGCATTACGCGATGTGTTTCGTTTTCGAGCGTGTCCATAACCAGTTCGCCGGTACTTGGATCGAGTGCGATTTGTCCGCTTAAAAACACGAAATTCCCCGATTTAACGGCCTGACTATACGGACCAATTGGTGCCGGAGCCTGTTTGCTTTCGATGGTGGTTTTCATACGCTTTGCTTCAATTTCAGGCTGCAAGGTACAGGGTTTTGCGTATACTTGCGCATGCTTTTGAATGCCGGCATTCCATCTATAATTTATGATGTTTCCATCATCTTTGGATTGGCCGTCATGGTGCTGCTGGTTTGCAGTCGACTCAAAATCCCCACGGTTTTAGGATTTCTCATCACCGGTGTTATAGCCGGTCCCGATGCACTTGGACTTACACAAAACAAGGAGAACATTTCCATTTTTGCCGAAATAGGAATCGTATTTCTTTTGTTCAGCATTGGTATTGAGTTTTCGCTGAAAGATTTGGTGCGGATTAAACGGCAAGTTTTTTTCGGAGGATTCATACAACTCCTCGGTACGGTTGCTGTTTTCGCCCTATTGTTTGTAGGATTTTCGATACCTTTTCACGAAGCCATGATGCTGGGTTTGCTCTTTGCGTTCAGCTCAACGGCAATCGTACTGAAGGTGCTCCACGAATTGGGTAAGGTTCAAACGGAACAAGCAAAGTCGGCGATGGCGGTGCTGGTGTTTCAAGACATTGCCGTAATTCCTTTGATGCTGCTTTTACCCGGTTTGACCGACGGAAACAGCGGCGTAGGTCTGCATATTTTACAGATGCTCTTCAAAGCCGGTTTAACGGTGGTTCTTGTAATTTACATTACACGATCGGTAATGCCGAAATTACTATATGCTGTGGCGCGGAGCAAATCGCAGGAATTGTTTTTAATGACGGTACTTGTAATTTGCCTTTCGGTGGCCTGGCTTACGGCCAAGATGGGTTTGTCCTTATCGCTGGGCGCCTTTCTTGCCGGACTTATTATTTCCGAATCGGAGTACAGCCACGAGGCTTTTTCGACAATACTGCCTTTTCGGGAGGTGTTTACGAGTTTTTTCTTCATTTCGATAGGCTTGCTTGTTGATTTACATTTCTTTGGCGCAAATGCTATCTTTATTCTTAGTGTAACCGTTCTTATCGTGGCCATAAAAGCCTTGATTTCTGGGCTGGCGGTTTTTGCCACCCAGCGCAATATCCGAACGGCTTTGCTGAGTGGATTGTACATTGCTCAGGTGGGTGAATTCTCGTTTGTACTGGCCGGAATTGCCGCCGAGTTTAAACTCATCAGCCTCGATAACTATCAGCTATTTCTTTCCATCTCGGTATTGAGCATGGGATTAACGCCTTTTGTGATTGAAAAAGCAGATGCGCTGGCGGGTTATTTTATTTCGGTGCTTGCTCGTTTTGTGAAGAATATCGATATGAAACGCATTGTTCCCGATGGGCCGGGGACCAAGGCCGCATTGACCTTAAACGACCATGTTGTTGTGATTGGATTCAATGAAAAAGGAAAAGTGCTCAGCAAAATGATGCGCATGGCAAAGATTCCGTTTATAGCCATCGACAACGATCCCGAAGCCATTGTTTTGGCGCGTCGTCGCACGGGTGAATCGGTTATTTATGGAAATGCGCGTAAACCCGACATTCTGAAATATGCCGGTGTGCAATCGGCCCGCTTGGTAGTGCTTACACTTCACGATACACCCGAAATTGAATCAATTATTGCAGCAGTGAAAGGTATAAATGAACGTTGCCGTGTTTTAGCCTTTGCGCCTTCTGCCGAAGATTTTTTTAAACTCTATGATGCAGGTGCCAATGAGTTGGTGAGCGAGAAGTTTGAGAATGCCATCGAAATGGGCATCCGACTGCTACAGAAATACCAGGTTTCGGGTCAAGCCATCGAAGACCAGGTAGAGCGATTGCGGCAGCTCAATTACACCATGGAACGAACCATTCGCTACGAGCAACAGGGCATTCCCGACATCAACCTCGAATTGCCCGGTATGGAATTGGTCTCGATCCAAATTAAACAGGGTTCGTCGTACATTGACTCGAGTATCGCCACGCTCGAAAAGAGTTTTGGTGGTAAGCTCAGTGTGCTGGCCATTCGCCGCGTTGCGGATGTAATAACGCATCCCGAGCCGGAGATGCAGATTCATGCCGGCGATCGGCTAATCGTTTTTACCTCACGCCAAAATGTCGAGGACTTGAATCGGCAATAAACTTATTTCTTTGGCGGATTGTATCCACGCTTCTTAGCCATCTCTTCGAGTTTTTGCTGGAAGGATGACATTTTTTGCGAAGCCGGTTTTAGCTTATTCGCCTGAATTTGGGCGTGAATCTTTTTCTCATCCACCAATTTCGAAAAGGCAAATTGCTGGCCGAAGGTGATGATGTTTGCCAGGAAATAGTAATAATTCAGTCCGGCGGCATAGCTGTTTAACACCAAGAGGAACACAACCGGCATGAGGTACATCATCCATTTCATTTGCTTCATTTGCTCGTTTTGTACCGAAAGCGAGTTGTTCATCATCGTGTAAATGATGGTGGAGATGGTCATCAACAAGGCAAAAAGACTCACATGGTCGCCGTAAACGGGGATGCTGAACGGTAAGGTGATGATTGAATCGAAGGTCGAAAGGTCTTCGGCCCAGAGGAACGATTGCTGGCGCAACTCGATAGCATTTGGGAAGAAATTGAACATGGCGAGCAGAATCGGAAGCTGCAGCAAAAGCGGGAAGCATCCGCCCAATGGATTTACGCCGGCCTCTTTGTACAAGGCCATGAGCGCCTGTTGCTTTTTAAGCGGATCTTCGTTTTCGTATTTCTTATTCAACTCATCCATTTCGGGTTTTAGTACACGCATTTTGGCCTGCGAGAGGTACGACTTGAACTGGAATGGGAAAAGAATCAGTTTGATAATTATGGTAAGGAAAAGAATTACAATCCCATAATTCAACCCATACGTATCGAGCCAGTTGAATACGGGGATTACCAAAAATTTATTGACCCATCCGAAAATACCCCAGCCAAGTGGAATTTGAAGTTGCAGATCGTTTCCTGCGTCTTTTAAGGTGCTGTAATGTGTTGGTCCGAAGTAAAAATCGATTTTAAGCGGCGATCTGTCGGATAGTTTTTGGTCGATGTTGAAGTTGGCCGCATAGGTTTTAACATCTTCGTTGGCAGCACCCGGCCGTGTCGAAATTAAGCCGCCCGAAAGTAGAGGCTTTTGTGGCATAACTGCTGCAGTAAAGAATTGTTGTTTGAAGGCAATCCACGAAAACGATTCGGGCGTTGCAAGGCTATCGAAACCGAGCGGATTGAGTTTGTCGACCTCACCTGTTGCCGAAGATTTATAGTAAACGGTGGCGTTATCGCGTTCGTTCTGGCGGTTTTTCTCTTTGCCGGGTGCGTTGGAAATCCAGCGTAGGTTAACGTTTGAGGACGCAATTGCAGGTGAGTTCTCCTTAAAATTAAAACCCGATTCGAGCGAAGCCATGTAGGAGTTGGGCTTCAAGATCCATTTCAGGGCAATTGAACTTCCATCTGAAGCTTGTGCGTTAAAATCGAGTTGAGAATTGTTAATTTGTTTTGGGGTGAATTGAATCTGATGCGTGCCATTAACACCCAGATAAGTTGGGAAACGGAAGTAGATTTGATTGTTATTGAAGAGCGTAAGAGTTTTTTTCTGCCAGGTTAAATGCTCTTTGAGTTCGGCTTTAACCGGCATGCCTCCTTTTGCAAGGAAATAGATTTTGATTTTCTCGTTTTCGAGTACCAACGTATCAGCAGCAGAACTATCTGTTGCTAAGGTGTTCCAAGCACTAACGCTTGATGCAGTTGCAATTGTTGTTGAAGGT
>CAZVHF010000142.1:2433-6269 GCA_964627105.1 uncultured Chitinophaga sp. | reverse complement strand
CCGGTTGGATTGATGTGGTATTTGATTTTGTTGTTAAACAAGGCCTGAACGCGCTTAGGCAATTTCTTCATAATGCGCGGAATGAGGATGTTTTTCACGTCTTTGGTGATTTCTTCCTGCATTTTTTTCTCCGTTGCAAAATCATCGTGCTGCGTAGAAACTACGATGGCATCGATGCGAAGAGGTTCGTTTGCCTCATTGTATTCAATGGTAACCTGGCTTTTTGCATCCGGACGAAGGTATTTCATCTGTTTGCCTTCTCGACGAATTTCGGCCAACTCGCGCAACAACAAGTGCGAAAGCTCCAGTGGAAGGGGCATATAGTTATCGGTCTCGCGCGATGCATAACCGAACATCATCCCTTGGTCGCCAGCACCTTGCTTCATCGGGTCTTTCTTTTCAACTCCCTGATTGATATCGGCACTTTGCTCGTGAATTGCCGAAAATACACCGCACGAATTGGCTTCGAACATGTATTCGGCCTTGGTATACCCAATTTTACGGATTACCTCACGCGCAATTTCCTGCACATCGAGGTATGCTTCAGACTTTACCTCGCCAGCCAACACAACTTGTCCTGTTGTTACCAGGGTTTCGCAGGCTACTTTTGAACTCGGATCATAGGCTAGAAAATGGTCGATAAGTGCATCGGAAATTTGGTCAGCCACTTTATCGGGATGGCCTTCAGAAACAGATTCTGACGTAAACAGGTACGGCATAGTAGATAGATTTTAAGTTTAAAAAGCGTTGCAAAAATAGTGTTAAGCGCGAATAAAACAACCTTACGGCTATAATTCGCTTATTTCTTTGTGGTTAGTTGGCGGAAGATGCTTTCAAGATCTTGTTCAATGCGGTTAATGGTGAGCACCGTTAATTGCTGCTCTACCGCGAATTTGAAGATTTCGGGACGAATGTCGGTGCTTTGCTCCGAATACAATTCCCACTGCTGGCCTTCGAGCCGTGTTACCTTTAACACTCCGGCAATTGCCTGAATGCTTCCCCTTGAAATTTCGCGGTCAAATTCGACCAGAATTCGGTAGCCTTTTGAGCTGGCTTGCCCTAACTCATTTGCTTTTCCATCCAATACAATTTTCCCGGTATCAATAATAATTACACGGTCGCAAACGGCTTCGACTTCCTGCATGATGTGCGTCGAAAACATGAGCGTTTTCTCTTTGCCCACTTCGCGAATCAGTGCACGAATATCGGCGAGCTGATTCGGATCGAGACCCGATGTGGGTTCATCGAGAATCAATACTTCCGGATCGTGAATAAGTGCCTGGGCCAATCCAACGCGTTGCCGGTAACCTTTCGAGAGCGCACCGATGTTTTTATTCTGCTCAATACCCAGGCCCGTCTGCTCAATCATGGTTTTTATGCGTTGTTGCGGTTGCTTGATGTTGTGCAAACCGGCAATAAACCCGAGGTACTCGCGTACATACATGTCGAGGTACAGCGGATTGTGTTCGGGTAAATACCCAACCCTGCGACGAACGTCCATGCTGTGTGTAGCGGTATCAAACCCACAAACCGACACATTGCCTTCAGAAGGTGGAATGTAAGTCGTGATGATTTTCATCATCGTCGATTTGCCTGCGCCGTTTGGACCCAGAAACCCTAAAATTTCGCCTTTTTTAACTTCGAACGAAACAGCATCGAGTGCCTTTTGGCTTCCGTAAAACTTACTAACCTGATTTATTTGAATGGACATATTCTATGGCTTCAATATAGCGCCTTACAAAAGGCAAGGTAAATCAATTCCCCATTTCACGGTGTTGTATCTTTTTCTTTTTTATCGTAACCCTGAATAAGCAGCACAATTTCTCCTTTTGGTGGCTTAGCCTTAAAGTGCGCGATTAATTCTTCCACTGAACCATTGATACATTCCTCATACAGTTTACTTAGTTCGCGCACTACTGCCGCTTGCCGCTGCGGACCTAAAAATTCTGCACACTGTTCGAGCGTTTTCAGCAAACGATGCGGCGATTCGTAAAAAATAACAGTACGCGTTTCTTCTTTTATGCTCAGAATACGTGTTTGCCGTCCTTTTTTATGCGGAAGGAAGCCCTCGAACACAAAGCGATCGGTTGGAAATCCTGAAATAACCAGTGCCGGAATAAGTGCAGTTGCGCCAGGTAGGCATTCTACCTCCAGGTTATTTTCGCGGCAAGCACGTACAAGTAGAAAGCCGGGGTCTGAAATTCCGGGTGTTCCGGCATCCGATACTAGACAAACTGTATCGTTGTTGCACACAAGTTCGAGCGCTTGTTGCAGTACTTTATGCTCGTTGTGCAAGTGAAACGACTTCAGTTTGAGGCCCGAAACACCATAATGAGCGAGTAATTTCGCAGTGGTTCGTGTGTCTTCGGCCAAAATAATATCGGCCTTTTTAAGCGATTCGAGTGCCCGAAAGGTAATGTCGCCCAAATTGCCCAGCGGCGTGGGAACGAGCAGCAATTTACCCATGTAATTAGGCGTTATGCAAGTAGCGGCGATTCAACAAGTCGGCCAAGCCTTGAAAGGATTTACTTTCGGGATCCCATTCGTATTTTGCTTTCAACTCCTGGAAGAAATCCTCTGCCTCGGCATAGTTTTCAAAGTTGTTTAATTTCTCAAGCGCCTCATTGTAATCGTTCACGTTGTTTTTGAAAAGTTCTTTGAGATACGCGAATTTATCGTTGATACCGATGGCTGCCTTGATATTTGAAACAGGTTGACGTGTGGCTTGTCCGACAACTGTTTTATCGGTGGGCTTAGCAATTTTATCGTACAGCGATGCTGCCTTTTCGAAAAGACTTTCTTTCTTCCCATCAATTACCGGAGCAGGCTCTGGTTTGAATTCAATTTTTCGCACCGTTGGTACAAAATCTTTTTGGCGCTCTTGCAGCAAATCTACTTTGGGGGCAATAACCGGTGGCTTTTCTGATGGCAAGGCCACAACCAATTCTTCTGGTTTTTGTTTCTCCTCAATTTCTGTAATAATTGCCTCTACCGGTTCAATTTTTTCAACCGGCTCTTCGACCTTGATTTCGGCGATAGGCTCTTCGGCCATTGTAGCTTCTAATGCTGGTATAGTTGCGGGTTCTGTTTTCACCTCTTCGACTTTAGCCAACTCTGCAACAGGCTCAACTTTTAACTCTACAGGTGTTTCAACCGCAACTAGGGGCTTCTCTTCTACCTCCGCTGCAAGTGGCTTTCTGCGCTGCAATTCTGCTGCGGTACGCAAATCAAGAAACACCTCATATAAATCACGCACATCCTTTAAAACCAAATCCACCTCAACAGTAGGTATTTGCTCTTTGTACGTTAAAATGCGGCTGTATTGCTCTTCAAGTTTGATGAGCAGGTGATTGATATCTTCCTGAATTCGGCGAACATCCATAATAAAAATCCTAATCGTGGTTGGAACGCAATTTAATTAGATTTGTAATCGATTTTGAAAGAGAAATTATTTATTTGTTCACGATTTATTCATGTTTCTCGAAAACACCATTCACCCAACAAAAAAGAAGGGCTGGATTGAAGTAGTCTGCGGTTCGATGTTCTCCGGTAAAACCGAAGAGCTGATTCGCCGTTTACGTCGCGCCCAGTTTGCCAAACAACGGGTCGAAATTTTCAAACCGGCGCTCGATGTGCGCTACCACGAAGCCGATGTGGTTTCGCACGATTCCAATTCAATTCGCTCTACACCTGTCGAATCTTCGCAAAGTATTCTGCTGCTTTCGACCGATGTTGAAGTTGTTGGCATCGATGAAGCACAGTTTTTCGATATGGAGTTGGTAAATGTGTGCAACGAACTCGCCAACCAAGGCATCCGTGTTATTGTTGCAGGGCTC
>CAZVHF010000142.1:0-2423 GCA_964627105.1 uncultured Chitinophaga sp. | reverse complement strand
CGTTTGGTCCTATTCCTTCGCTGTTGGCAACAGCCGAATATGTTACGAAAGTACACGCCATTTGCATGCATTGCGGCAATTTGGCCAATCATTCGCACCGCATCGATGCAAGCAATAGTAGTTTGGTACTTTTGGGCGAAACCGACAGCTACACGCCACTTTGCCGCGATTGCTTTTACAGCGTTAATCCCTTGCCGTACTCCGGATTGAAGCAAGACCGCGAGTCATGAATTCCCGCTCCTTAGACGCTTTATCGCAGGCCTGTTCCGGAAAAATTTACCTCGGCAATCCCGAAAACATCCGCGTTGATGAGTTGCTATACGACAGCCGCAAATTCGTAAAAGGTTCGAACGTTTTGTTCGTGGCCATCCGCAGCAAACGCAACGATGGTCACAGGTATATTGAAAGCTTAATCCATTTGGGAGTTTCAAATTTTCTGGTTGAATTTATTCCCGATACCGTTAAAACAGCACCATGCAATTTCATTGTAGTGCCCGATTCTATGCTTGCCCTGCAGGAAATGGCAGCACAGTGCCGCGCCGAATTTAAGGGCGAAGTGTTGGGTATTACGGGAAGCAATGGCAAAACCATCGTGAAAGAATGGCTATACACACTTTGCAATGCCAATAAACGCATAACACGCAGTCCACGCAGCTTTAATTCACAACTTGGCGTGGCACTTTCCTTATGGAATCTCGACCTTAAAGCCGATTTGGCTATTGTGGAAGCCGGTATTTCGCAACCCGGCGAGATGAGCCGTCTCGAACACATGATAGCGCCCGATACGGTAATTTTCACCAACATCGGATTGGCGCATGCCGAGAATTTCGAAAATCAGGAGCAGAAAATTACCGAAAAGGCTGAGTTGGTAAAGCAGGCAAAACGTATCATCTATTGCGCCGACCATCCAGCTATTCATGTTGCTTTGCAGAAAAAATTTAAGGATAAATGCATCTCCTGGGGTACGCATCCTGATGCCGTTATTCGCATAAACGCAACTGCAGAAAAGGGGAGATTTATTCTCACATATGAAAAAAAAGAGATTGCGATTCGCATGCCATTTACCAATCAGGCTTCTATCGAAAACGCCTTTCACTGCATCGCCTGGATGTTGGCAAACGGATATTCTGCAGATGTTATAAACGAAAGACTCCAACTACTTCAGGCACCCGAAATGCGTTTACAACGCCTACAGGGAATAAACCAGTGTGTGCTACTCAACGATTCGTGGATTGCCGACTTCGATTCCTTACGGATGGCTTTACAGGCGCTGAAGGAACATGCTGGAAGTTTGCAGCGCACACTCATTTTGTCTGACTTACCCGATTCGGGCATTGCTCCGAACGAGCTGTATCGCCGCGTGGAAGAGCTTCTCCGCGATTTTCAAATATCACGTTTAATCGCTGTTGGAGAGCAGATTCATGCCTATTTTGAAAACTATTCGGGCCAAAAACACTTTTTTACCTCAACCGCCGAATTGCTTGAAGCATTGCCCAATCTGCACTTGATCAAGGAAGCTATTCTATTGAAGGGGGCCCGCATTTTTGCATTCGAAAAAGTATCGGCAGCACTCCAGCTGAAATCGCACGAAACGGTTTTAGAGGTGAATTTAAACAACCTGGTATCGAATTTCAATTATTACCGTTCGCTCTTGCCGGCAAAGGTAAAATGGATGGCGATGGTAAAAGCATTTTCTTATGGCGCCGGCACAATCGAAATTGCAGCAGCCTTGCAAACGGCTGGCGTCGATTATTTGGCCGTTGCTTTTGCCGACGAGGGGATTGAACTACGTAGCGGTGGTATTCATCTGCCTATTATGGTTATGAATCCCGAACCCGATGCCTTAATTCCGATTATCGAACATCAGCTTGAGCCTGAAATTTACAGCACACGCGTTCTGAAGCAATTTGTGGAGGCGCTTAATTCGCGAAGAGGCTTTGATGCCGAGCGCATTCGCATCCACATAAAGCTCGACACCGGTATGCACAGGCTTGGTTTTGAGGAAAAGGATTTTGAGGAATTGATTTCCATCCTGAAATCCTATCCTGAAATCGAGATTGCATCGGTGTTTTCTCATCTTGCGGCGAGTGCAGAACCGGAGCACGATACGTTCACTAAGGCGCAAATAAATCGCTTCGAAACATGGTGCGAATATTTGCAAAACGCGCTGAATGTCAAATTTCAAAAACACATCCTCAATTCGGGCGGCATTGCACGAAATCCCGAAGCCTGTTTCGACATGGTGCGCCTTGGAATTGGCTTGTATGGTATCGCAGAAGGGTCAGAACAGCAACATATTTTACCTGTTGGCAGAATGACAACAGCCGTGAGCCAATTGCGCAATATTGATGCAAACGAAACGGTAGGGTATAGTCGGCGCGGGAAATTAAATCGCCCTTCGCGTATTGCCACTTTGCCCGTTG
>CAZVHF010000141.1:0-6275 GCA_964627105.1 uncultured Chitinophaga sp. | reverse complement strand
CGCGCAGTGCGTCCAATGCGGTGCACATAATCTTCCGGATCGCCCGGTACATCGTAGTTCACCACCAGCTCAATGCCCTGCACATCAATTCCGCGCGAAACCACATCGGTGGCTACAAGGATGGTTGTTTTGCGGTTTCTGAAATTGAGCAATACCTCCTCGCGTTCTTGCTGTTCAATGTCAGAGTGAATGGCTTGTACGTTGAATTTTAATCTGCGTAGTTCGCGCTCAACTTCCTTCACTTTTTGCTTGGTGCCCGCGAACAAAATGGCGCTCTTTAGGTCGGGATTGGTGAAAATAAATTGCAATAATTTCAGTTTCTGTGAATCGTAAACCAGATACGCCTCTTGTTGAATGCCTTCTGCCGGTTTTGAAATCGAAATGTTAATCTGCACCGGTTCGCGAAGCAGTTTTACCGCCAGTTGCCTTATTTTAGGTGGCATGGTTGCCGAGAAAAACAAGGTCTGTCGTTCGGCCGGAAGAAACTTCAGAATGCGCTGAATATCGTCGATAAATCCCATGTCGAGCATGCGGTCTACCTCATCCAGAATGAGATGCCGCAATTGACTCATATCAACATAGCCCATGTTGAGGTGCGACAAAAGCTTTCCGGGTGTTGCCACAACTATCTCGGTGCCTTGTATGAGTGCTTTTTTCTGAACCTCAAATTCGCGTCCGTCGCCGCCACCATAAATGGCAATGTTCGAGAAGGGGAGGAAGTAGGCAAATCCTTCGAGTTGCTGGTCAATCTGCAATCCCAGTTCGCGGGTCGGAACAATAATGAGTGTGTCGATGTGGCCCGGCTTTTCGCGGATGTTTTTTTCGAGAACGGGTAGGAGGAAGGCTGCGGTTTTACCGGTTCCGGTTTGTGCACTGGCAATGATGTCTTTGCCGGCAAGAATTTCGGGTATGGCTTGCTGCTGGATGGGTGTGGGTTCGCGAAAGTTCATCGCGTCGAGGCCTTCGAGCAGTTGTTCCGAAAAACCGAATTGGTTAAATCCCGTCATGAGGTAAAGTTCTTTTTTAGCTGATCCCGCGTTTCGGGAGCACAAGGATAATCAAACAGGCAATTGCTTTTGATTAATTCTGCCACCTTCGCCGGAACCTGATGCTCCCAGCCCGTTTCGCCGCGGTGTATCTGCTCCAGAATTTCATCGGCATTGATATGCAGCAAATCGGTATTGGCGTTGCGGATGTCTTCGACCTTATCATTTACCTTCAGATATTGCAGTAAACCTTCGTATTCTTCAGCGATGTTCAGATTGCTTAAGGTAATGAGTTCGCCTGTTTTGCGGCGAATGGCCGGATAGGCATACGCTTTAACATGCGTTCCGAACAACATACTGAAACCTTCGAGCAAGCCGCCACGCAAGGACTTAAATTCCTCTGGCTTGAAGCTTCGTTCGATGTTACGAACCGAAAGTACAAATCCAACCAACTGGTTACGTGTAGCATTCGACATATACGGCACCAAATACCAGTAATCGAGGAAATTGGTGAGCATAACCGTATGCCCAAGCGCCATGAGTATTTGTGCGCGATCGAGAAAGTCTTCGTCATCTATATTTCCGTTTTTATCGATCAGCGTGTTCAACGACAATTCGGCGATAATCACCATCGAATCGGTCTTTCCTTTCAGCTCCTCGATAAAATCTTCCGTAGCTTTCTGCAACATATCTTCATGCACACGGGTAAATGGTCTGAAACGGCCGGCCAAAACAAGCGCATTCTTTTTATACAAGGCTTCCGAAGGCTGCAAAACAGTTCCATCGGGACCAAACATGGCCGTGGTGGTGAGGCCGTTTTTTACGAGCTTGAGGCTATATAGCAGATTGTCGGTTTCGTTAATTCCTTCGCCGCTGAAACGCAACAAATCTATTTCGATGCTTCCGGGAATGATGCCGTCGAGCAACGAGCGAACTAAAGCATCGGGATTTCCGCCATGGTAAAAACAAGCGTAGAGTAGATTAACGCCAATAATACCAATGGCACGTTGCTGCCAGCTGCTTTCGGTATCGTGCATCACGATATGGATGACGCATTCGATGGGCGAACTCTCCGGACTGCGCTGGAATTTTACGCCCAGCCAGCCATGTGCTTGATTGGTTTTGTGGAAGTTTGTGGTTTCGACTGTATTGGCAAAGGCGAAGAAGCAGGTCGATTTTTCGCGAAAATGAAGGCGTTTTTCTAGCAGTCCGTATTCTTTTTCGAGCATTCGCGCGAGGCGCTGTTCGCAAACATATCGTGATGTTTCGCCATAAATAGCATCCGAGAAGCTCATGTCGTAAGCCGACATCGTTTTGGCAACGGTTCCCGAAGCGCCACCGGCTTTGAAGAATTGGGCTGCAGTTTCCTGTCCGGCACCAATTTCGGCGAATGAACCGTAATAGCTGTGGTCTAAATTAATTTGAAGGGCTTTTTCTTTGGTCGATAACCTGCGATCCGTTTCCATATTCGATTGCTTCTGCAAGGCGTAGCAAAGATAGGGGAGAAGGATGAGTTTTGTGAATACTTATTTTTTCACTAAAATCGAAGGCTAACCATTAAATAGTAGGGGCTTCCATTCTTCGCTAAACAAGATTAAACGAATGTAAGGCCACTTCTTTTAACCTAAGAAGAAAGCCATAATGGCTTGTTATCCATTTATTTTGGAATTCAGAACATTCCATGGTCCGCCGTTGTGCGCCTCCAGGCCGCCACTGCGCAAGATACCTTTGGCCATACCACTGCGTGCACCACTGCGACAGCACGTTATAATGGTTTTATTCTTTTGCTTCAATTCTCCAACTTTACTTTTAATCGTGTCGACCGGAATATTAATTGAGCCTTTGATGTGACCTGATTTGTATTCGGCAGGTGTGCGCACATCTACTACGAGAGCGCCATCGGCAATTAATTGTTTGAAATCGACCGCCGGAGCGAATAGTTTTTTGATGAATCCGAACATAGTTTATTTCTGAATTAAAGGCATTAAATCGTAAATACTTCCACCATTATATACATCGGTAGCACCGGCCTGCATGAGGAACGAAAGCGCCATTCCGCTGCGTGCACCACTGCGGCAAAACAGAACAATGGGTTTTGCCATGTTCATAATTTCGGATGCTTTTGCCTGCACCTGATCGACCGGAATGTTTATAGATCCGGGCAATTGCTCGGCAGCAAATTCCATTGGACTCCGCACATCGATGAGCGTAGTGCCTGGGTTTTTAAGTAATTCTGCCAGATGATTCATTCGTACCAGTATTTTAAAATGTGTTGTTTACCTGATGTTAGAGCAAAGTAGTTGGACAAACGTAATCGCTCACCTCAAATTTCCCCGACTCTTTGATTGCCTTGAATCCGCCTTTGACATCAACCAAATTGTCGAAACCACGAGCCTTCAGAATGGAGGTAAAAATCATGGAACGGTAGCCGGCGGCGCAGTGCACGAAATATTTTTTCTGCTTATCGACCTTTAACATGCTTTCGTTGATGTAATCGAGTGGCGCATTTTGGGCATTTAATACATGTTCGCTGCCATATTCGCTCACTTTACGTACATCGAGTATTTCGTAACCGCCTTTCATCATTTCAGCTGCCATTTCATCGGCAGAAACAGAAATTATCTGGTCGGTTTCGCGCCCATCGCTAATCCATGCCTCCATGCCTCCCGAAAGGAAACCGAGTGTATTATCGTAGCCTACACGCGCCAAACGGGTCACTACTTCTTCTTCACGACCGGCATCGGTTACCAGTAAAATTGCTTGCTGAATATCGGGAATCAGCGCACCTACCCAGGGTGCAAATCCGCCATCGATGCCGATATTGATGGCATTGGGAATAAACGATTTCGCAAAATCCTGCGCGGCACGGGTATCGAGAATTATAGCCGAAGTTTCGTTTGCAGCCGCTTCGAATGCAGCCGTACTCAATGCCCTTGTTCCTTTTTTCAGAACCGAGTCGATGCTTTCATACCCCTTCTTGTTCATAGCTACATTGAGCGGAAAATAAGCCGGAGGTGGCATCAATCCACTCGTAACTTCCTTCACAAATTCGGCTTTGGTCATGTCGGCACGCAAGGCATAATTGGTTTTCTTTTGGTTACCCAGCGTGTCTGAAGTTTCCTTGCTCATATTTTTGCCACAGGCAGATCCAGCGCCATGTGCCGGATATACCGTAATGTCATCACTTAAAGGCATAATCTTGTTTCGCAGCGAATCGAACAGCGTTTCGGCCAGTTGCTCCTGCGTAAGATGCGCTGCTTTCTGCGCCAGGTCTGGACGCCCTACATCGCCGATGAACAACGTATCGCCACTGAACAAGGCAATATCCTTTCCCTGCGCATCGCTTAATAGGTAGCAGGTGCTTTCCATGGTATGTCCGGGCGTATGAAGCGCTTTTATGGTGATATCGCCAAGTTTGAACACCTCGTTGTCGGTTGCAATGTGCGCATTAAAATCGGGGTTGGCGGCAGGGCCATACACGATTGTTGCGCCCGATTTGGCCGCCAGGTCAATATGACCTGAAACAAAATCGGCGTGGAAATGTGTTTCGAACACGTATTTGATTTTCACACCCAACTTTTCGGCGCGTTCGAGGTAAGGGGCAACTTCGCGCAGCGGATCAATTACAGCAGCCTCGCCATTGCTTTCAATAAAATAAGCTCCCTGAGCGAGGCATCCGGTATAAATTTGTTCAATTTTCATACGCTAAAATTTGTTGTGCAAATGTCTTAAGTGAAATCAGGTTTACATGTGACAAATATCACATGCGAAATTTTGTGTAAAATTAGCGTATTGAAGCAATAACTGGTTATTGATACTGGATAAATTTACCATACCCATCAACAGATCCAAGGCGACTGTTTGTTTGCCATTTTAGTGGTTTGTGAGGCGAGGGGAAGCCTTACATTTTTCTAGATTTTTTTGCATCCTTCTTCTATCAAGAAAACCGAAGGCGAGCTCAATTTTACCTTGAAAATGAACATGAAAAATTAAAAAGGATGGCGCTGAAGGCAAGCACTATGCTATAAAAGCAGCACTATAATGCGGTAAAAAGATAATTTATTCACCGCATATTTGCGACGATAATTCTCTAAATTTGACGCAGACTACATTTATGAAATGGCAAAGTACATCTACGAACATAAAAACTGGACAGCCTTTACCTGGAATAACGCATCCATAAATAAGATTTTTGGAGAAGTTCGTCTTATGCAGGGTAAAATCATCGGACAGATGAATGCGCTTGGATTCAACGCAAAGGAAGAAGCAACGCTTACAGCTCTAACGCTCGATGTTGTGAAATCATCTGAAATTGAAGGCGAATTGCTCAATTATGAACAAGTTCGTTCATCTATAGCTCGTCGCCTTGGGATTAATATAGGAGGACTCGTTAAAAGCAATCGTCATTTAGAAGGAGTAGTCGAAATGATGCTGGATGTTACGCAACGATTTACCTTACCGCTAACAGAAGAACGCCTGTTTGGTTGGCATGCTGCTCTGTTCCCGACCGGGTATAGTGGACTCTATAAAATCGAAGTGGGCAAATACAGAACCGGAATTATGCAAGTGGTTTCGGGTGCTATGGGCAAGGAGAAAGTGCATTATGAGGCTATAAAACCTGAATTCGTAAAAAAAGAAATGGACAAATTTTTAAATTGGTTCAATTACGATAATAGTCAGGATCCGGTAATAAAAGCAGCTATCGCCCATTTTTGGTTTATCATTATCCATCCATTCGACGATGGAAATGGTCGCATAGCTCGTGCTATCTCTGATATGTTGCTGGCACGAGCTGAGGGAAGTGGCGAGCGTTTTTACAGCATGTCGAGTCAGATTTTGGAAGAACGAAAAACGTATTATGCCATTTTGCAAAAGGTGCAGCACAGCTCAAGCGATATTACAGATTGGCTCAATTGGTTTTTACATTGTTTAAAAAACGCAATGCTTGCAACCGTAAATACAACGCAGAACATTTTACGAAAAGCAGAATTCTGGAAGCTGCATGAAAAAACACCCATCAACGAACGACAGCGAAAAATTCTCAACATGCTGTTCGAAAACTTTGAGGGCAAATTACAAACCTCAAAATGGGCAAAAATCACGAAAACATCTACAGATACTGCTCTTCGTGACATCAAAGATTTGGTACAAAAAGGGATTTTGCAACAAACTTCAGAGGGTGGTCGAAGTGTGAATTATGAACTTATGAAATTTGAAATGGGCTAAATAAATGCGGGGAAGCCTTACATTTTTCTAGATTTTTTTGCATCCTTCTTCTATCAAGAAAAC
>CAZVHF010000140.1:1298-6278 GCA_964627105.1 uncultured Chitinophaga sp. | reverse complement strand
GGGTGTGTAAATATTCCGTTTATCGTTGTTGGGTATCGCATGCTCGGTCGCGTTTTTGCCATCAAAACATCGCTTGCAATTTTGTTTCTTGCTACGGCTCTTGCTACGATGAGTTTTACGGCCGTCACCAAAGATCCTTTTCTGGCTTCGTTTTTTGGAGGCTTTTTTCTTGGGGCAGGCATCGGTATGGCTGTTAGAGGAGGCTCTGTAATCGACGGAACCGAAGTGCTGGCAATTTACCTCAGTAAAAAACTGAGTGTAACCATGGGCGATATTATTTTGGTAATTAATGTACTTATTTTCTCTCTTGCAGCATATTTGCTGAGTGTCGAAGTTGCCCTTTACTCGATGGTGACGTATCTCGCTGCTTCAAAAACGCTTGATTTTTTTATTGAGGGTATTGAAGAATATATCGGTGTAACAATAGTTGCCTCACGTAGCGAAGAAATACGTCGCATGATTACCGAACAACTTGGAAGGGGTGTAACCATTTACAGTGGCAAAAAAGGGTATGGTAAAAGAGGTGTAAATCAGGAGGTGGAAATTATCTACACCGTTATTACGCGCCTTGAGCTCAATAAACTCAATATGGAAATCGAGAAGATTGAACCCGAAGCCTTTGTTGTGATGAATAGTGTGAAGGATACGCGCGGCGGGATGATTAAAAAACGTCCGTTAAAACACTAATTGATTGAGCATTTTACTTGCTTAAAACTCGAAAATTATCCCGATTGCCGGTGTTACCAATGGTGTTTCGTCCTTCAGGTATACAGGAATTCCGTTCGATCCATCCGGGCGTAACGCTTGTCCATCTGTGGTTTCAAATCCCGAATTGTCGGCGTTACGCTTAAACGTATAGTCTGGAATGTCGGGATTGGGCGCACGCATCGCATTTTGGATATCGATGAATACATCGAGGGTCGATTTGCGGAAATAGAATTTCTTGTCGAAACGAAGATCGAGCTGACTGAAATTAATTAAGCGCTCGGTATTGAGTTGTGTGAAATCCAAAACACCTTGTCCGGTGGTCGCAAAACTGAAACGCGATGCAGTAGTATCAAATGGCGTGTAGGGTGCACCGCCGGCGAAACGGAACTTGGCACCAATCTCCCAGCCTCGCTTCAGTTTCCATCCAAACAAGGCCGAGACCAAATGCCGGTTATCCCACGATGAAGCAACCAATGCACCGTTACTTCCCGAAAAACGACTGCGCACAAAGGTGTAACTGAACACGGCAAAGATGCGTTTCACCAGTTTTTGCTGGAAGTAAAATTCCATACCATACGTTTCGCCACCTCCATTGCTCACAATGGCTTCGTTGCCCAGAATGTCGAATCCTCCACCTAAATTGGCAAGCGAAATTCCGTTCGCAACCGAAACCGGATAATTGCTGTAACGCTTAAAAAATCCTTCAATTGTAAAGCGCAAATCCTCTTTGGGCATGTATTCAAATCCTCCTACATAATGCGTCGAGCGAATGTATTTTGAACCGCGGTTTACATATTCGCCCTCGTTGTTTTTAAAACCCAGTACCGTGTAGGTTGGAATTTTATAATAATCGCCCACCGATGCATTGATGTTCCATTTTGGCAGCAAGCGATATGACAAAGAAAGACGCGGCGATAACGTATTCAATAGGTTGTTTCCATCGTTGGTGAAGCTATTTCCATCGCTGCGCAAACCGGCCGAAACCAGGAACTTCTCTCCGAAGAATCGCCGCGATACTTGAGCAAATGCACCATAGCGGTAAAACTCGAGTGCTGCGTTGTAGTTCAGTACAATGGCCGGAATGCTATCGCCCGTAGGACTAACACTTTCCTTTACCAATCGATTAAACAGCAGGTTGTTGAATTTTACATACTGCGCCGAAACACCATAAGAATACTTCCATCCGTTTACAAACTTATTAACGTCAACCCGCAATTTGTTCTCGATTTCCTGCGATCTGATTTTCAATATACGCGCAGCCTCGTTGCCTTCGTCTTTGTTCTCGAAGCGGTCGAGCTCGTTGTTGAACATATTACGACTCAGTGCCACGTTCACAAATCCATTGTTAATCAAATGCCGGTATGCAATTCCATTGGTGTAATTCCACTGGTTGATGGATGGCGTAGCATTGAGAATGAATGTCTTATCGGGTGTTGATTCGCGCGGAACGCCAAACGCGAATTCGTCGATGGCGCCAACACCAAGAAAAGTAAGCGAGGCTTTATCGTTGATGCGGTGACTAAGCTTGAATTGAAAATCCCAGTAATTGGGACGAATTGGTAAGTCGATGGCTTCAAACAACAACTGCAAGTACGATCTGCGCGCCGAAACGAGGTAGTTGGTGTTTTTTCCCGCCGGACCTTCGAGCGTTGTAGCGAATTCGGTAGACGACAAACGGAGATTTCCGCTGAGGCGTTCCGGATTTCCTTCGCGTTGTTTGAATTGAAACACAGAGGCCAGTGCGTTGTCGTATCGCGCATCGAATGCCGAAGTGCTCAGTTTTACATCTTCGATAAACGAAACATTGAGCATGCCCGCCGGACCGCCCGAGCTGCCCTGGGTTTGGAAGTGGTTGATGACCGGAATTTCGATGCCGTCGAGGTAAAACACGTTTTCGTTGGGTGCACCGCCACGTATGATGATATCGTTGCGGAATGAGGCCGAAGCAGCACCCGCCACACCCGGAAGTACCTGAATTACTTTGGAGATATCGAAGTTTCCACCCGGATTGGATCGAATTTCTTCGGTACTGAGTGTTTGCACCGAAAGTGGTGTAACCATATCGACCGCGGCCGCCGATTTACCTTTGTCGAAGGTGATTTCTATCTCTTTCAAATCGGTTTGGGTTTCGCTCAGTTCGAAATTGATCACTTGATCGTTACCCGAGCTAACGGCGATGTTGAATTTACTTTGTGCTTGATAGCCGATTAAATTGGCTTTGAGCGAGTAGCTTCCCACCGGAACATTCGAAATCTTGTACACCCCATTGAGGTCGCTCGCTGCACCAAGCGTAGTGCCTTCGATCTGAACAGTAGCTCCCACAAGCACTTCAGCAGTGTTCTTGTCTTTAATGGTACCACGGATGGTGCCGGTTTGCTGGGCTTGAACCAACAACGAAAAAAAGGTAAATACTAAGATTGAAAGAAGTGAGTTGTGCGAAGAAATTTGCATAAATGTTTGATTGGGCATGCAAAGAAACACACATTCTTTAAGTTTTGTTTAACGAAAACTGTAAATAGCTCAACGAAATACAATTTCCTTCACTTTACCTTCTGTGCCGCAAACTTCATTGATACGGCGAACGAGCTCGCTGCGCATGAAACTGAGCTCGGAACGAATAGCCGGCGAATCGATCGAAACGTAATACACGCCATCGGCGAAATGAATGTTTTTGGTACGCGAGGCCACCATACGCCCCACCACTTCGGGCCAGGCCTGCGAGAGTCGGTATTCTTCATACCCTTCGCGCAGGCCCATGTTACCGAGCACCTCGCTAAGTAGTTCCGACACCTTACTCTGGTTGTTCCTCTTTTTGATCATGGGTTTCGTGTATTTCGGCTTCACGCAATGAAGCTTCAAAAGGTAGCTCAAAATGATCGAATGCGCAATTGATGCTCCCCAATATTTCCGAAACGCGCTGCGGATGCGAATCGGTGATGAAGATTTGTCCGAAGTGACCTTGTGCAATTAAATTGAGCAAAGCGGTGATGCGCTGCTGATCGAGCTTTTCGAAGATGTCGTCGAGCAGGAGCAGGGGCATCAGATTTTTTGCTTGATGCAAAACATCGAACTGCGCAAGTTTCAGGGCAATGAGCATGGTTTTTTGTTGACCCTGACTGGCAAAACGCTTCAGGCTAAATCCATTGATTTCGAGATCGATATCGTCTTTGTGAATGCCCTCGGTGGTGTACTGCAAGGCCAGATCGCGTTCGAGCGATTGTCTGAGCAAATCTTCGAGTTGTCCGTTTTGCAGTTGCGATTCGTAACGCATGTTTACGCGTTCGTTTCCACCGCTCATTTCGGTGTAATATTGCAGCAGCAAAGGCTCGGCAATGGCGATGAATTTGGTTCGGGCTTTAAAAATGGGTGCGGCAAATTCGGCCAGTTGCATGTCGAACACTTCGAGCATGGTGCGTTCGGGATTTCCCTGCCGGAGCAACACGTTTCGCTGTTTCAGCACACGGTTATACCGAATTAAGGCATCGAGGTAACCGCGGTCGTATTGCGAAATAACCGCATCCATAAACTTACGACGCTCCTCACTGCCACCACTCAACAGAACAATATCGGTAGGTGCAATAACAACCAACGGGATATGTCCAATATGTTCCGATAGGCGTTCGTACTCTTTTCCGTTGCGTTTAAATATCTTGGCTTGCCCTCGTTTCAATCCGCAGCTTAAGGCGAGCGGTGCATCTTCGGATTCAAATTTACCTTCGACCAGAAAAAATCCTTCTTTCAGATGGATGTTTTGTACATCGGAAGGGTTGAGGAAACCCTTGCAAAACGATAGGTAATGGATGGCATCGAGTAGATTGGTTTTCCCGCTTCCGTTGTGTCCGGTAAATACCGCAACTTTCTCCTTAAAATGCAGGCGTGCATCGGGATGACTGCGGAAATTGATTAGTGAGAGTTTTGCGAGAAACATTGCTGCAAAGATAGTATATCGCCATTCTTTTGTGGAATTCAATTTCCTACCGTTTAAAAACAAGGCCTGTAAAAAACGATTGTCCGAAACGCGTGGAACATAGTATATTTGCACCTCATTCCTACCGCTATGGAAATTATTCCTTCGGCTTTTTTTAGTGCCGAAAACCTCAATACGCTGCACAATCAGTTCGAATCGGGCAAGCCATTTCGGCACGTGTGTATCGATAACTTTTTGGCGCCCGACTTTGCCAATCATTTGTATACCAACTTTCCGGGCTTCGATAAAATGTCGCGTAACTACCAGGGCTTGAATGAATTCAAATCCGAAGGTTCGAATTTCGA
>CAZVHF010000140.1:0-1198 GCA_964627105.1 uncultured Chitinophaga sp. | reverse complement strand
TCGTTTAACCGTTGTGTGATATTCGAAACAAACGAGATTTCGTACCACGGCTATGGAAAGATTACCATTCCGGAAGATGAATCGCGAAAGTCGTTTTATGCCTATTACTACACCACCTTGCGCGATGATGCGAAAGGCTACCACGATACCATCTTCAAGGCACGTCCCGAAGAAGGATTGGTAAAAAAGGTAAAAACAGACGTGAAAGAAACCCTCAAGAATAATATCAAACGCATCCTGCTCAAGGTTGGAATTAAATTCTGATGAAAAAAGAAGCCCTTCAATACACCGAATACACCGGCTATCCATGTCACTTAAGCCGACTCGAATGGATTTACGACACCATCGAACGCATGCGCGAAGCCGGTAAGCCCGTTCAGATTCTCGATGTGGGAGCCGGCACAGGCAATGTTACCATTCCGTTGGGATTGATTGATAATTCTGTAGTGCTAGGCATCGATATCCATCAACCAACGCTCGATATTGCCATAGCAGCGAACAAACTTCCGAATGTGAGTTTCCGTTTCCAGTACTTACAGGATTGTCCGTTGGCCGGGCAGAAGTTTATCATCCTTACCGAAGTGCTCGAACACATCGACATATATCCGGAGATCCTGAAATACATCGCCGATCATGCCGATAAAGACATGCAATTGCTCATTACCGTGCCCAACGGACGCGGTCCCTTCGAAATTGCCATGCAGCCGCTGTATTTGATGCGTAAAATAGGACTCAATGGATTTATTTTGAAGGTAAAACGTTTATTGGGCAAGAAAGAACCGTATTCACAGAACTACGAAACGCCGCATGTCAATTTCTTTACGGTACCGCGTATGAAGCGCGAATTGGCGCCGCTTGGAATGGAAGTGCTGGAAGTGAAGAAAGCTTATTTCCTTGCTCCAATCATCGAAACGTATTTGCCATTTATTCCGCTCAAAGGCATTGCGAAAGTTGATCAAGCCATAGCGAATGTGTTACCGCGCTGGCTGGCATCGGGATTTTATTTTAGGATTGGATTCAAGAAATAATCGATTCTATCCTTCACGGTATTCTGTTCTTCCATCGGCGTGTTGCGCGAACCGCTTTTTGCTGCGGTCGTGCACCTGATCGAATTTAGGCCAGGGCCAGCCTCCGAATTTGGTGTTGTGGTAGTCTTCAAATGCTTGCTGAATTTCAGCTTTCGAATTCATCACAAAGG
>CAZVHF010000139.1:0-6281 GCA_964627105.1 uncultured Chitinophaga sp. | reverse complement strand
ACACGAAAGCTAAAACACCTGCTATCAATCATCTCAGAAAGCGCTCCTTTCAAACCCAATTTCACCAAAATCGCTGCAATAATTGGTGTTAGCAGAAATTCACTTGAGGATTATTTTGCATACATGGAAAAAGCAGGTTTAATTTATCAGCTAAGGGCCGAAACAAAAGGAATTCGAGCTTTGGGCAAAGTAGAAAAGGTCTACCTCGATAACACGAATCTCATTAACGCGCTTTGTGGCAATCAATCCAACACCGGAAATGTTCGCGAAACTTTTTTTTGCAACCAAATGCGTCTGAAATATGGAGTTTTAGCCGCCGAAAAAGCAGATTTTAAAATTGATGACTATACCTTTGAAGTAGGTGGTAGAAACAAAAAAAAATCGCAAATTAAAATAACTGAAAATGCTTTTTTGGTGAAAGATGATATTGAATTTGGATACCTGAACGAGCTTCCGTTGTGGGCTTTTGGTCTAACATATTAGCTACTAATTAGACACTTCAACCCTTGTAAATTGTTTATGAGTGCACTAGACGATGGTCAATTCACAAAAGAAATATGCTCCGCTCCTCATACTCATTTCTCCAAGATTCCAATTATCCCAAGCCCACCACCAAATCGGCCAGCTTCTCCTCATGCGGTCTAAAAACCAGCGGAATTTGCTCGTACCAAGCTTTTCGTTTTTCATACAATTCCATAAGGCCATCGAACGACAGTACAGTGGCCAATAGCGGACGTTCGTCGGCATCAGCTTGTTGCAGGCGCTGTAACAGCATCCCAATAGGCAAATCCAAATAAACAACCTTGCCCGCATGAAGCATCCACGCGAGATTTTCGTTGAAACAGGGCGTGCCTCCACCACAGGAAACTACAGCGTAGGTCCCTAAATCCAGATTTCGAAGCACTTCCGATTCAACCGCCCGAAAAGCCGCTTCTCCATCCTGAACGAGCCAATCTGCAGGCGATTTTCCGGTTTCTACTTCAATGGCTTTATCCAAATCAATAAACCCGGCATTTAAACGCGCAGCCAGTTTTTTACCCAAGGTCGACTTCCCGCTTCCGGGCATTCCACAGATGAAAACGGGAGATTTCATTTGGCAAATCGAATTTTTACTATTTTTGCCGTCCCTGCCCAGGTGGTGAAATTGGTAGACACGCTACTTTGAGGGGGTAGTGAGCTCAGCTTGTGCAAGTTCGAGTCTTGTCCTGGGCACGATTTAAAACAGCCGGTTATTCGCCGGCTGTTTTTGTTTTTTCGTACTCTTCGTTCAAATGCTTTACCATATCGGCCGTAATATCGAGCGCAGGATTGGTATACCAGATTTGTCCGCCCGGCATGTACGAAACCACGTAGGTAAAATTGTTCTTCTTAGCGTATTCCTTTAGAAAATTCTCCACATTGGTGAAAATTTGCTTGTTCACGGCAGCTTCTTTCTCGGCCAATTGGTCGCTGAGGTTTTGCTCAAGCTGCATTAGTTCCTGTTGTTTCTGACCCAATTTCTTTTCGCGCGATTCGCGTTCGGTAATCGTTAAAAATTCGGCACGTTGCTGAAACTCTCCCACATCGGCCTGGAATTTCTTCTGCTCACCAATGAGACGATCTTCGGCCTGTTTCATTTCGGCTTCCATCTTTTCTTTTTCAACCGTAAACATCGCGTATTGCGTGCGAATAGAATCGGAATTGAAGTAAGCTATGCGTAAATCGGAACTGGCTTTAGCTACTGCTTCTGCAGTAGAATTGTCTTTTGCATCGCCCGAAAAATGAAGCGCAAACAGCACGGCTACCGCCATGGTTAGCACTACGTTAAAAATCAAATTGATATTCTTCATACGTCAAATTTGGGCAAATATAAAGCAATAATTTCCCGAAAACCGATAGTATTGCACATGCCAAATTTGAACCTCCGAAAAGTAAAAGCGCTGCTCTATGCGCAACAGTTCCCGATGGGTAAAATCCATGTGCGACAGCCTTTCCCATCACATTTTGTAGAATATCCCGATCCATTCATTCTCTTGCACCACGCAGTGATCGATATTCATCCCAATGCCGATTTGCGAAACGAAGGTGTTGGTCCACATCCACATCGTGGGTTTTCGCCAGTAACGTTTATTTTCGAGGGCGCGGTTCATCACCGCGATAGCCTCGGCAACTCTTCTGTTATCGAAAAGGGTGGAGTGCAATGGATCAATGCCGGACGGGGCATCATGCATAGCGAACGTCCTCCGGAAAACATTCATTCCATTGGAAGCCGTCAGGAAATTATCCAGCTTTGGGTAAATACGCAGGCCAAAGACAAGATGAAGCCGGCCGAGTACCATCCTTACGCAACGCATCAGATTCCAACTGTACAAACCGATGATGGTAAGTGCACAATTGCAGTTGCAGCAGGCGAAATAGGGGGAATTAAAGGACCAATTCAGCAAACTTTCGCGCTGAATGCAGCTTTTGTGCATGGCACTGAAGGGGGTAAACTGGAATCCTCATTTCCAGCAAGTCAAACGGTTATCTTCTACCTGCTTTCGGGCGAAATCGAAGTGCATGGCTATGGCAAGGTTGAAAAGCATAATGCACTGCTTTTCGACAATTCGGCCGATACCATTCAAATCCATTTTAACACCGATTGCAAGGCACTGTTGATTTCGGGAGAACCTTTAAACGAGTCCATTGCCACGCATGGCCCGTTTGTAATGAACAACGAGACCGAAATTATGCAGGCCTTCCGCGATTTTCAAATGGGAAAGATGGGCGTGCTCATCGAATAAAATTCGCTAAACGCTCCGATGTTAACTCAAATCACTTAAATTTGAACTTTCTATTCATTTTCAGGTTCATAAAATTGTGATTCGGATTTTAATTCTACTGGTGCTTTTTTCCGGTGTTTTGCATGCGCAAGTTTTAATCAATGAGGTTACAGCAGCAAACAGAACCAACTTCGCAGATGCGTTCGGGGAGTACGAAGACTGGATTGAATTGTACAATCCCGGTCCTGGTGTTGTCGATATCAGCAATCATTTTTTAAGCGATAATCCGGCGAATCCTACAAAATGGCAAATTCCTGCAGGAACAACCATTGCAGCCGGAGGGTACCGCATATTTTTCTGTTCCGGTCGCGATCTCACAACGGGTCAGCTACACACGAATTTTAAACTTACGCAAACTACAGGAGAGACCGTTCTTTTCTCAGACATTGGTGCCGCTTTAATCGACAGTTACACGCTGCAGCCCACCTTAGTAAATCAAAGCCGTGGACGGTATCCCGATGGTGGTCTCTGGAAGGTGCTTTTGAATCCAACACCCGGGGCGACAAATTCGGCTAACGCTTTTGACGGATATACCTCGAACCCACAAATGAGTCTTGCCGCGGGAATTTATCCCGCAGCGCAAACGCTTTCGATGAATAGCACCGATGCGGGAGTTACCATCCGTTATACACTCGACGGCTCGGAACCTGGCCCGACTTCGCCGGCTTATGCTTCTCCGCTTACGATTGCAGCAAATACAGTTGTTCGAGCGCGTTCTTACCCAGCGTCCGGAAGCACACTCACTCCGGGCTTTATTGAGAATAACTCCTATTTCATTGGAATTAGTCATACCGTACCGGTTGTTTCACTCATTTCGGATGAATACGCCGATCTGTTCAGCAACAGTATGTATGAAATCAAAACGGGCATCGAATATTTTGATGCTTCGGGAACATTTCAATGGGAGTCTTACGGTGAAGCTGATCCACACGGAAACGACAGCTGGGCATATCCGCAAAAAGGGGTTGACTTCGTTGTGAGGGACCAATATGGTTATGATAACGAAATAGAATACCAGATTTTCCCCACAAAACCTCGTCAGGAGTTCCAACGCATCATGTTCAAGGCAGGTGCTTCCGACAATTATCCATTTAGCGGAGCGCCCAATCCCAATTGTCACTTACGCGATGCTTTTGTTCAAACACTGGCCGAAAAAGCCAATATGCATGTCGATTACCGTGCGAATGATCATTGTGTTGTATACATTAACGGAGATTATTGGGGTGTTTACGAAATACGCGAAAAGGTTAATGATCCCGATTATACAGACTATTACTGGGGGCAAGAAGAGGAAGATTTGGATTTTCTTTCGTATTGGGGCGGGTTGAATGTACGCTATGGATCGCCCGACGATTGGAACGATTTGTATGCCTACATCATGGCCAATGATCTTTCCGTTCAGGCCAATTACGATGCGGTTGCCGCACGGCTTGATATTGCTTCTGCGATTGATTACATGATTATCAATACGTGGAGTGTTAACAGTGACTGGATTAGTTGGAATACCATGTGGTGGCGCGGAAGAGGCACACCCGAAGTGAAGTGGAAATATGCCCTTTGGGATATGGATAACACGTTCAACCTGGGGCAGAATTTTTCTGGTTGGAACAATATGGGGTTCACGGCCGATCCGTGTGATCTGGAGGATAATTTTAGCTCGGCAGGGCCCAACATGGGACATATGAATGTGTTCGCGCGCTTGATGGCCAACACCGATTTTAAAGCCCGATTTGTGAATCGATATGCCGAAATGACGAGTACATACCTACATTGCGATGTCGCTATTCCTCATCTCGACAGCATTGCAGCGCATATTGCCCCCGAAATGCCCGGCCAGATTGCACGTTGGGGCGGCACGTTTGCCGAGTGGGAGTCGAATTTAAATTACCTGCGCAATCAGATTAATGGACGCTGCGAGTACATCGTCGAAAATGGCGTTGTGGATTGTTATGAGGTGAATGGACCATGGCGAATGGCCTTTAACGTGAGTCCTGCCGGAGCAGGAACCATACGTTTCAACGAATTGCAAGTACCGCAATATCCATGGGCGGGCGACTATTTTGGTGGTGTAGAAGGTGAGATCGAAGCAAGTGTTACAAATCCGCTCTACGAATTCGATTTCTGGGAGGTTATCAATACGACGACACTCAATTCCGACACAACAGAGGCCTTGAATAGCTTCATGATTAGTGCATCCGATAGTATTATCGCGCATTTTCGACTTATTGAACAGCATGAAATAGTTATTCTGGTTGACCCGCCCGGCACCGGAACGGTATCCATCAATGGCATAACTCCGGGCTCCTATCCGTATTCGCAAATGTATGGACAGGATTTCAGCATATCGTTATCCGCATCACCGGCGTTGAATTACGAATTTGTAGCGTACACTGATAATTTCCATGTCGGAGATCCCGATTCATTGCAGCCCGACTTAACCTTTTTGGTAGATACACCCGATACGATTGTTGCACATTTCAAACCCATTCAAACCTGGTTTATAACGTATATTGTTGATCCAGTTTTTTCGGGGAAAATCAAGGTGAATGGAACGTTCATTGATGGCTATCCCGTTACACGGGAATATTTCCCGGGCGATGTAATCTCCACAGATGCTTTCGTGGTCGATAAATATCTGTTTTCGCATTGGTCGCTTAATTACCACGAATTGAATTTCGACTCAAGTGTGGTGGTGAACAGTTTTGTTGTAGATACAACTGATACGTTAATAGCACATTACAACATCCGTGAAGTGGTTCCGCAAACTATATATGTACCGAATAGTTTCAGCCCAGATGGGGATGGAATAAATGATGAATTTCGGGTTTACTATTCAGAAACCATTGTTAAGGGAGAGTTTGAGATATTCAACAGAAGAGGTGAACGGGTTTTCAGAACATATTCGCTCGACTCATCATGGGATGGCCGCCTCAACGATAATGATGTTCCCGATGGAGTGTATTACTTTAAAATAAAATATTACCTCAGCGATTTGTATTACGAATATGTTGAGGGTAGATTAACGCTCTTCCGCTAAAACATGACTTACATTTTCCGAGTTCTTCTTTTCCTTGTAACGATAAATTCTTGCTTGAATTCGATACATGCCCAATTGCTTTTGAATGAAGTGTATGTTAACCGCCCGGGTTCATTGGGTACCGACGAGCCTTATGAGTTTATCGAACTGAAAGCAACTCCGGGTTCTACGCTCAACAAATTGTATGTTGTGGCTTTCGAAAGCGATTCGGGCTCTGCCGGAAATGCCGATTTGGTTATCCCCATTAATAATGTTACGGTTGGAGCAAATGGGCTGATATTTATCGGAACGCAGCTCGGGTACCCCAACATCAATCCCGAAACGGTTTTCATCGATACGTTGATTTTTGGCTTGCCTATCCTCGAAAACGGCAGTATCTCATTTGCAACAATATTTAGCAATACCCCAATTCTTAAGGATGTAGATTATGACACCAACAACGA
>CAZVHF010000138.1:0-6303 GCA_964627105.1 uncultured Chitinophaga sp. | reverse complement strand
GTAATCACCAAAACGTTTAATAAGGGGAAAAAGAATCAGAAATCCATCAAAGTGGAACTTTTCCCATGGGAAAAACTGGATTTGGTAGACGCATTCAAAAAAGCGTTTGCATTGGGCAATGCTGTAAAAAATTCTGCTCCTGCAAGCGCAAAAAAATCGGCTGCAAAACCGGCTGCGAAATCTAAGCCTGCAGCAAAATCAAATCCGAAGCCTACGGCCAAAGCAACTGCGAAGCCAGCAGCAAAGCCCGTTGCTAAAGCTGTTGTTAAATCAAATGCTAAACCGGCAGCAAAAACAACTGCAAAGCCAGCAGCAAAAGTAGCTTCAAAGCCAGTAGCCAAAAAATCTGCACCGGCGAAAAAAGCAACAACCAAAGCTTAATCGATAATTTTGTATTTTCAAAGCCTCGAATTTTTCGGGGCTTTTTTATTTAATTACTATGCAAACAGCACGTGTTGGACAGAGCATCAAACATCCGTTATATGGGAAAGGCACAATTGTAAAAGTAATGGCCTCTTTGTATACCATTCACTTTCCGAGCCGCGGCAATATGGATATTTCGCAGCGGGCCGAAGGACTTGAGCTGCTCGATGAAGAACCCGAAAACGCTGCCGAATCAGGCGAGGCCTTGAGCATGTCGGTGATTGAGCGCACGCTCCGCCGGGTGTTGGAAGACTATTCAGACATACAGCAAATTGCACCCTTAGGCGAGCGCTGGCAGGGTGGAACAATGATTCTGCAACCCGCCGATCCCTCGCTTAAAGCCAAAGAAATTCCCATCGAGACATTCTTTCACAAGATTGTGATGGTGCGCGACCGTCTGCGCGTTATGGAACAACAAATCAATGCACACAGCGGCTTAAGCGATGCCGACAAAGTAGATTTGCAGCAATACATCACGCGTATATACGGCAGTTTAACTACATTCAATTTGTTGTTCAAAGACAACGCCCATCATTTTGTAGGGGATAAGAAATCCTAAGAACAAATTCGATTTAAAAGCGTTTCAGGATTGTGGAGGCAGGTAGCGATAATAAGAACGATTTTTTGGGAAATGAGCCCGGCGCACATTTACTCGATGAAGTAAATCACATCTTTTCTTTTGCCGAGCGCCGCGAGCAGGAAGTGCTGGAGCGGCATTTCGGTAGCGAAAGTACGGTTGTACTTAGTCCAAACCATCGGTTTAGAGAAGCCCGCCAGAATCAACATATCGATGAAGAACAATTGCGCCGTACCTGCGTGAAATATCGCTTGCGCTTTTTGCCCAGTGCATTGTATTCGGGGGCGGTACCCTTTGAGGTAATTGCCTGCATGAAACGTTTTGAGCATAAAAACTATCCGAGACAAGTCAATTTTTTCGTGCTTGCCCCGGTCGAATTTTACCTGAAGAAAGAGCAATACCGAAGTCCTTTGCTTTTTGCGGAAGAGCCGAATGGCAAATACACGATGCTCTGTCAATGGGGCGAATCGCGTCCCTGGTACCAGCAGGTTTTGCGATATCCTTTCCGCGACATGCGCAGCCTCATGATCAGTTCGTTTGCATTTGGGCTTTTGGTTTGCCTCATCGCAGGACTTCTGGGCTTGGCCAATGGAATCACGCTATTTCACAGTTTTCTTTACAAAGTGCCGCTATTTGTGTTGAGTGCCGGAGCATTTTCGACCGGCTCGCTTATTTATGGCCTGGTAACACGCACCGATTTTAGCAGCGACAACTGGAACAAGCGGTATTTTAGAAAATCAAATTGATTTTTGGTTGCATATTCATTTACCTTGTTGCTGAGCCAAAATAGCTAACCAATTTTCTTTAATTGTATTACCTTGTTGCACGTTCAACGAATACGTCACGTTGCCTCCCAAACCGCAAATTCAAATTATTCAAGCCTTGCGAGGTTTTGCCGCTCTGCTTGTGTGTTTTTTGCACATGAAGGGCGCTATCAAAACAGGCGAATTGCCGAACATACTCTTCGGTAACGGCGCAGTCGGTGTTCCGCTTTTTTTCATTATTAGCGGATTTATCATGTACACCACAACGCATAAGTTACCGCCAAACTGGCGCCACGTTGGAGTCTTTATGGCCAAACGATTACTGCGTATTGTGCCGCTTTACTTCGTTTGCACTTTGCTTTATTTGGCGGTTTATTCGAAAGTAAATCTGTATGTTGTAGAACATCCCCGGTGGCTTTTGCCTACCTTGTTTTTCTATCCATCTTATGGTTCATTAACCGGACCTGCTTATGGCTTTCCGGCGCTTGCAGTTGGTTGGTCGTTGAATTACGAAATTTATTTTTACCTGCTTATTGCCCTTAGTGCATTTGCCGGACGTTGGCGCTGGGTCGTACTCATTTCAATTCTATTAAGCTCCGTCTTTTTAGTGCCGTTAATTACGAATGGTTATGTAATGCAGTCGCTACGCCAGTGGTACACATACCAATTGCCCTATTGTAGTTTGATGACCAATCCGATCCTAATCTTTTTTGTTTCGGGTATAGCACTTGGTAAATTCTACCATTTACAAAATGTGCTTTCAAATGTAAGGGTAGTTAACGTATTGCTTTTCTTAAGTTGTACCAATTTCGCATTAAGCTATCTGGGCTTTATTCCGCTTTTTCATGCATACTGGCATCACTTCTTCAATTGCAGTTTTTTAATTTTTACACTGCTGTGGCGAAATAAAATCAAGCCTTATGCTGTGCCACCATTTTTTGTGTTTCTCGGCGATAGTTCGTTTTCTATTTATCTTATTCATCCAATTGTAATTGGTTTTATGCCAATAATGTATCGTTGCATTGGTCTGCAGGTTAAAGTCGATGGTTGGTTCTACTTTTTTCAGTTACTCATTTCGATTTTAACGGTCTCCGCATTAAGTTACTTGTTTATCGAAAAACCAATCAATAAATACGCTGCATCATTGTTTGCTAGCAAAGACAAGAAGTTTACGCAATAATCGGATGCTTTTTAGCGAAGCATCTTTACCTTTAGGGCATGGATTTGCCTATTCTTATTGTAGGTCAGGGTATCGCCGGTTCTGTACTTGCCTTGGCTTTCGCCGAATATGGTATTACGTTTAGGGTTGTTGAGCAGGTAGGTTTTTCCCGCTCATCGGCTGTTGCGGCCGGGCTGTTTAATCCTGTAGTATTTAAAAGATTAACCGAGGGTTGGCGTGCCTTCGAAGCTGTCGAAAAGGCTAAAGCGTTTTACCGCATCGCAGAACAAACTACTCAATCGTCTTTCCTCAATTTAGATGGGATATTGCGCGTACATGGTTCAGATGATGAGCGTAGGATGTGGTCGGCGAAAAGAGAAAATCATACATGGTCTAGAGTATTAGGTGAAAGTTCGCGCGATAGCGGAATACTGTCTGGTCTTCATGCACCATTTGGTGCAGCACATATTGTCGAAGCCGGTTTTATACACCCGCAGCTATTTCTTGATGCGGTAAAAACCTATCTGGATTCGCAGATGCTGATATATGATGAAGCTTTTATTCATAGCAAAGTAAACTACAACCACGCAGGAATAACATGGAATGGACAGCTTTACAAGGCTATTGTCTTTTGCGAAGGAACAGCCATCGCAAAGAATCCCTATTTTGATTCAGCTGTATTGAAACCTGCGAAGGGCGAGGTTTTGATTATTGAAGCCCCCGAATTACCGCAACGTGTTTTCAATGGTAAAGTTTATGGAGTTCCCATCGGAAATGGTCGATTTAGGGTAGGGGCTACGTATGAGTGGGATGCTCCGCATGCAGAACCAACCCAGGCAAAATACGAAGAACTTTATGAACAACTCCGTGCTTTGCTTATGGTGCCATTTCGAGTAATCGCTCACGAAGCCGGTATTCGGCCATCGAGCCCCAACAGAAGGCCATTTTTTATACGTTCGAGAAAAGAAGAACGTATTTTTGCGTTCAACGGGCTGGGCACAAAAGGTGTCCTCCTGGCTCCGATGTTAGCGCTTGAAATAGCATCTTATTTTCGCGATGGAATTATGCCGAATCCCGAATTTACACTGCAATTGTTTGAATGAGCATTGCCGAAAACAAACGAAATTATTTCGAAAACCTCGATGCTACAAGGTTTTTAGGATTTCTGCATGTATTCCTTGCGCATTGCTTTTTTACAACAAGTACGGCGGTTAAAACCTCGCCTGCCTTCCACTTTGTGAATGTATCCATCAAAGCCGGTTTCATCGGACTGGATTATTTCTTTGTGCTTTCGGCTTTCCTCCTTACGTGGCTGGCACTCGATGAACGTCGCAGAACGGGTCAGTTTCATTCCGTTTTTTTCATGATTCGCCGTGCAATTCGGCTATGGCCGCTCTATTTGCTGCTGGTATTGGGGGTTTATTCTATTCATGAACTTTTCGCAAAACAATTTGAATGGAATGCATTGCCCCCGTTGCATACTTTTTTATTCTTTTATTCCAATTACTACATCATCGAGCACGGACAAAACTTTTTGTTTCTGCTGGTGTTTTTTTGGTCTATTGCTGTAGAAGAGCAGTTTTATCTGTTTTGGGCTTTTGTACTGAAATTTCTCCACCGTTACATTGTTTGGATATGTTTCGGGTTAATTGCAAGTTCGCTCGTTTTTAGAGCAGTTTATGTTAATGAAAATAATAACCTCACTTTTAATACACTAAGCGTTGCCGGCAATTTTGGGATGGGGGCTTTGGCGGCAGTGTTAGCTTTTCGTTCGTCGAATTTTCGCAGCATCTTTGCAAACCGTTCACGGGCATTTTATGTGCTCGTTTATTTATGCGGTCTGCTTTTATTACTCAATTATTTTTCGTGGTTCAACGAGGGATTTATGCTTGTAATTGAGAAATTGGTTTTTTCTATATTATTTGTGGTATTCATCATGGAGCAATGCTTTGCCGAAAGGCCAGTGATTGCATTCGGTCAATTTAAAAACATGACCTATCTCGGACAACTTTCGTTGGGTTTGTATTGTTACCATGGCGTGGTGTTAACGTGCATGGTTCCGTTGTTAAAAGCTTGGGGCCTGGCCGAACGACCGTTTCAGGTTTTTTTTCTGAATCCCTTGATAATTCTATTCCTTACCTTGCTGATGGCTGTGATGAGTTATGAGATTTTCGAGAAGAAAGTGCATAATTTACGCCGATATTTTTATCCTAAAACAATGAAAAAATGAACCCAACCATTTCCGAAATCCTTGGTCAGCTTGGCGAAGATCGAACCGAATATTTCAATGCCGTTAGTCCGCCGATTGTGCAGAGTTCAAACTTTGCATTTTCATCGGTTGCCGATATGAGGAAAGCCTTGCAGGATGAATTCGGAACCCCCTTTTATACCCGGGGCTATAATCCAACTGTTGCATTATTGCGGCAAAAACTGGCCGCCCTCGAACACTGCGAAGATGCACTCGTTTGCGGATCAGGATCGGCAGCGGTTTAGATTGCCGTTATGGGCTTTTTACCAGCCGGCGATCATGTTATTTGTGTGCAGAAGCCTTATAGCTGGACATACAAACTCCTCAACGGATTGCTTCGGCGTTTTGGCGTAGAAACCAGCTTCATTGACGGAACAGAAATTCAGCACTTTGAGGAGGCATTGAAACCGAATACACGCATGGTGTTTATCGAAAGTCCCAATTCGATGACCTTCGAACTGCAGGACATAAGAGCCGTTGCAGATTTTGCGAAACGAAATGGGCTTGTAAGCATAATCGACAACAGTTACAGTTCGCCACTTTTCCAGCAGCCACACCTAATGGGAATAGATTTGGTGGTGCATTCGGCCACTAAGTTTCTGAACGGACATTCGGATGTAGTTGCCGGCGCGATTTGCGGAAACCGCGACCACATTCAAAAACTCTTTGCCAACGAGTGGATGACTTTGGGGCCCTCCATTTCGCCGAACGATGCCTGGCTTCTGCTGCGCGGATTGCGCACGTTGGAATTGCGAGCCAATCGATCAGCAGACACTGCCGAGTATATGGTGCCAATTCTTGCGAAACATCCAGCGGTAGAACATATTTATTGGCCCTTTTTAGAAGGAAATCCACATGAAGAACTGGCGCGCAAGCAAATGAAACGCTGCGCCGGGATGTTTAGTTTGGCGATTAAAACAGATGCCGCATCGGGAATGGAGCGTTTTTGCGATAGCCTAAAGCATTTTTTGCTGGCCTGCTCCTGGGGAGGTTACGAATCATTGGCTTTTCCGGTTTGCGGGCAGGCTCAATCGATTTCGTATACAAATTCGCCGGTGCCATGGAATGTGGTGCGCATGTATGTGGGAATCGAAGACCGGGAGATGTTGCTTGCCGATGTGTTGCAGGCGTT
>CAZVHF010000137.1:0-6324 GCA_964627105.1 uncultured Chitinophaga sp. | reverse complement strand
GTACGCGCCGAGCGGCAAAAGGCAACCGCCATCGAGTTTGTTCAGTATGATGCGCTCTGCTGCGATTGCTTGTTGCACGGTACTGTTATTAATGCGCGCAATGAGGTTGCGCATAGTAGCATCGTTTTCGCGCACCTGATACGCCAAAACGCCTTGTGCAGGCGCAGGAATAAATTTGTGCGGCGGGAGCTGAATCTGATAAAACTCGCTTAAATCCAGTTCGAGGCGCTTTATTCCGGCAGTTGCAAGCATAATCGCATCGTATAGCCCATCGCGTAATTTCTGAATACGCGTAGGAACATTACCCCGTAAATCGCTGATGTTTAAATCGGGCCGGTTATAGAGCAACTGCGATTTACGGCGATGCGAGGACGTTCCAACGTGTGCTTGATGATCGAGGTGCAATGGCTGCGCAGAATTTACCTTTTCGGGGCGAATAAGTAATGTTTCTGAGCAATCTTCGCGGTAAGAAACACCGGCAATAGCAAGACCGGCAGGAGAGGTAGTGGGCAAATCCTTGTGCGAATGCACCGCCAGGTCGATTGTTCCGTTCAGCAAAGCATCCTCGAGTTCTTTGGTAAAAAAGCCTTTCCCTTCCATTTTATCGAAAGAGAGGTGTTGAATATGATCGCCCTGGGTTTTTATAATTTCGATGCGAACAGTATAACCGAGTTGTTCGAGTTGGTTTTGTGTAAACCGCGCCTGCCAGAGCGCCAAATCGCTTCCACGCGAACCGATTACAATCTCGTTTGCCACGTGTAATCAGGCTTTTTCAAGAAGAATTTCCTTAGCGATTTTCATCGGACCAGAGATATATTTCTTCTCCATATAATTGATTACCTCTTCCAAAATTCCTCGGCTTTGATCATCAAGCTGATTCAATTCGCGAGCAAAAACCCGTTCAGTGGCATTGCTGCGGATTTCTCTCACCATTTTAGGGATTTCCTGCATAGCTAGCTCTACTTGCCTGTGTCTATAAGTATGACCAAATGCTTCTACGTGCTCCTGAAGAATTCTATGGCAATGATCGAGTTCATTACGACGCATTTCAAGATTTTCATCTGCAATTTCACGTAATGATTCAACAAGAATTGGCATTACCTGAAACTGCTTATATACCGCTGGATTGACATCGGCAGGAACTGCCAAGTCAATGACGATTTTTCTATTGGTTTCGCCTCGCAATAATCCATTGTAAAGATTAGAATCGACAATGTAATCTGAAGCACTTGTACAGCAAATCAATACATCAAACCCACCCTCAAAGGCAGCTAATTTATCAAGCGAATTAAATTCAGCATTTAACATATTTGCCAAAGAAATTCCATTTGCCTCACTCCGGTTAAAAACAGTGAAACGCTCAAACCCATGTTTTTTGAGAAATTTGCATAGGTTTACATTAGTCTGACCAGCGCCGACAACCAAAAATCTAGCATCCTTGCGTACATTTAACTCACGAAGTTTCCTGTAGGCAAGCGATACAACAGAAACAGGATTACGCGAAACACCCGTTTCGGTGTAAATGCGTTTGGCCGCTTCGATTGTAGCTTTAACAAGTAGACGAATAAAATCGCCGGTAGTGCCAATTTGATGGCAGAGTTCATATGCCTTTCTAAATTGGGTAATGATTTCGCGTTCGCCGACTACTAATGAATCAAGCGAGGCAGCTACTTCAAAACAATGTTGAATTGCAGAATTACCTGAGAAACAACGTGCATTTTGATTTAATAATTGCTGATCATTGTAGTCAAGCCTGGTATTTATTAGTTGAATTACATTGGAAATAAAATTCGAATTTATCTCAGCTTCACACACAAAAATTAATTCAACCCTATTGCATGTGCTCAGATATAGTAATTCATCTATTTTAAGCGCCCTTTTGAGATGTGGTAAAAACTTAGGCAATGCATCGGGCGAAATATGCAACTTTCCAACTAAGTCAAGTTCTGCATCATGATGCGTAAAAGCCAGTAATTTTAATTCTTTCGCCATGCCTTTCAATTGCAAAGATAAAGACTAGGATAGAATTTTAATGTCATTATTTTGTAAAAGGCGAAACCAATTATATTTCAGCCCGTAAGCCAATATTCACTGATTTCAAAATAAACAAATCACATCAACATTAATTGTGTAGATCCAAATGACTTTGTAATTTAAGTACATAATTACGATTAAATATAACGAAGGCAGGTAAAATAAGTTTGTTGGATATACCAAATCGATTGGTGAAAATTTGTACCTTTGGAATTCGTTAAAACATAATATTTTTTAAATAATGAAAAAGCAAGCAGAAAGATTACGTCTCATTCGCGTTTCAAAAGGTATGAGCCAAGAAAATGTGGCCAAGTCATTGGATATAACCGTTGGTGCATATTCTAAAATTGAACGTGGGGTTACTAAACTAAGTTTGAACAGATTGGCCGATTTGGCTAAAATTTTCGATATCGAATTAAATGATTTTATTCGATACATCAACGGAGAGTCTGATACCTTAGATAGAAAACTAAGCATTCCGGGGGGCTCTGTCTCTTCATATGGAAACTCAAGTGCTATGGAAGCGGAGGTTACTCTTTTACGAAAAATCATCAATCTTTACGATGAAAGCAAAGAGCTTAACACAAAAGCAGTATTAAGAAATTTGTTGGAGAATAACAACGTCAATATCAGTGCTTTTATTGATGTTTTACGCGAAAGTTCTACAAACTTATCGGCTCGGAAACTGGATGCAAATCAAATCACCAATTTCAATAAGGGTATCGAAAAAATAATCGAACTTTTAAGTTAAGCAGTTAATGCTTCGCATATGCCGTCTGAACTTTGTTTGGTCGGCATTTTTATTACTATTTTTAACCCAATCATGTTGCCATTAAGTGCTGTTATCATTACACACAATGAGGAGCGAAATATTTGCCGCTGCATTAATTCGTTGCACGATTTGGTTAGTGAGGTCGTTGTCGTTGATTCATTTTCTAATGATAAAACGAAGGAAATCTGCCTAGGGTTCTCAAAAGTTCGCTTTATAGAACATCATTTTGAGGGTCATATTCAACAAAAAAATTTCGCACTGGATCAAGCCCAAAACGATGTAGTGCTCTCACTCGATGCTGACGAAGCGCTGTCTGATGCGCTTCGCGATTCAATTAAAAAAATCGATTTTTTAAATCTGGCGCCAGCCTATTCGTTTAACCGGCTAAGCAATTACTGTGGCCAGTGGATTCGACACGGCAGCTGGTATCCCGATGTGAAATTGCGATTGTTTAACCGTCGAATGGTTCGTTGGAAAGGTGTAAATCCGCATGATAAAGCCGAATTGCTTAAAGGTGGAAAGGTGGTTCATTTGAAGGGCGACCTATTACATTACACCTTTTCATCGATAGAAGAACATATTCAAAAGCTTGATTACTTTTCAAATCTCGCAGCGAAAGCCTATCTCGAAAAAGGAAGAACAGCCTCTTTTTTCAACCTGCGCATTCGACCGCCGTTTGCATTTTTTAGGGATTATGTGCTTCGCATGGGATTTTTAGACGGACATAACGGCTTCGTTATTGCCCGAAACACGGCACAATACACGTTCGATAAATACAGTAAATTGCGTCAATTGCTTTTGAATTCGACTCGTTCATGACTGATTTTTCTGCACAACAAGATCTTTTAAAAAACCTAGAACAAAACCTAGCGATTTACAAAGAATCGATTCGCGAAATAGCACTCGAAATTTTACAATCGGGTATATCGCGCTATCCGATTTTTATAGCGAGCCGGGAGCCAATTGCGCTTGGCAAAATGATTATCGACAAGGAAGATCTGGCACTCGAATGGTCTGTTTACGCATCTACACTCGAAGAATTCGTTCGCCGAAAAATGGTACTCGAGGAAAAACTGGATGATTTCCGAAAAGCTTGGAAAGACCCGAAATCCTTTTTCTGCATCTTTGCATTACTCGACCAAACCGCCGGCTTTATTTATGCGCCCTATGATTGATTCACGCTCAACCTTCACAGAAGCCCGCAACGTTCTCGATGCGTTTCTGAGTGATTCGGATAACTTCAATAAAATCGACCATGCCATTCACTTGCTAGGCGGTGCATTTCAATCTGGGAAGAGGGTTTATTCGTGTGGAAACGGTGGATCAATGTGTGATGCTATGCATTTCGCGGAAGAATTAAGCGGTCGTTTCCGAAACAACCGCCCTGCCCTACCGGCTATGGCAATTAGTGATGCTTCGCACCTTAGTTGCGTGGCTAATGATTATGGCTACGATGCGGTTTTTTCCAGATTTATCGAAGCACACGGTAAATCGGGCGATATACTTCTTGCCATTTCAACCAGCGGAAATTCGACCAATGTTATAAAGGCATGCGAAACCGCGAGGGAAAAGGGTATGCACGTAATCGCACTCACAGGAAAAGATGGTGGTAAGATCGCTGGCCTTGCCAATATTGAAATCCGCGCACCTCACAGCGAATATGCCGACCGTGCCCAAGAAATTCATATTAAAGTAATCCACGCCCTGATTGAAGGTGTCGAAAAAGTATTGTTTCCCTAAATTATCAACTGTCCGATAACTTTCTACATTCTGGTTTATCTTTGAGATATTCCGATTGTTTGTGTTCCGTGTCTCTATGCCAACCGGACAGCAGTGTTGGCTCGTAAAGGAATACCATAAGTGTTAACTAAAGTTTATGGCAGTGCCGTTAACGGCATCAATGCCACCACCATCACGGTCGAAGTTACCGTAGTACAGGGTATAAAATTTTTCCTTGTTGGATTGCCCGATAATGCGGTAAAAGAAAGCCAGCAACGCATTGAATCGGCACTGCTGCAAAACGGATTCCGTATGCCCGGCAAAAAGATTGTCGTAAACATGGCCCCAGCTGATATTCGCAAGGAAGGTTCTGCCTACGACTTGCCCATCGCACTCGGCATTCTGGCCGCGTCGGGTCAGTTGAATGATGCCCGACTCAACACCTATATAATAATGGGTGAATTATCGCTCGATGGAACCTTATTGCCAGTGCGCGGCAGTTTGCCTATGGCTGTTCAGGCCTTGAAAGAAGGATTCGAAGGCATTATTGTTCCACTTCAAAACGCCGCTGAAGCTGCTATTGTAGAAGGCATCAACGTATATCCTGCACAAACAATTACCGAAGTTGTGCAGTTTCTCGAAGGTCAGGTTGAGATCGCTCCCTTCAAATCTCAGCCACTTTCTTTACACGAAATCGATGCGTTTAGCGAATCTGATTTTACGGATGTGAAAGGTCAATCTGGCATGAAACGCGCACTCGAAATTGCTGCAGCCGGCGGTCATAATGTGCTACTAATTGGTCCGCCCGGTGCGGGGAAAACCATGCTTGCACGAAGGCTTCCGGGCATTTTACCTCCTTTAAATACCGACGAAGCGCTGGAAACCACGAAAATTCATTCGGTGGCCGGAAAGCTGGGAAAAACAAATTCCATTTTGAGGCATCGGCCTTTCAGAAGCCCACACCATACAATCAGCGATATTGCTTTAATCGGAGGAGGCAGCAATCCTCAACCCGGCGAAATTTCACTTGCGCACAACGGAGTTTTATTTTTGGATGAACTACCCGAATTTAAACGAACTGCCCTCGAAGTAATGCGACAGCCTCTCGAGGAGCGCAGCGTTACAATTTCAAGAGCACGGTTTAGCGTAGCATACCCGGCTAGTTTTATGCTGGTGGCAAGCATGAATCCTTGTCCCTGTGGCTTCTATAACCACCCTGAGCGCGATTGTGTTTGTCCACCTGGATCTGTTCAACGATACTTAAATAAAATATCGGGACCATTACTCGATCGTATCGATCTGCACGTGGAGGTTGTACCTGTGAAGTTTGAAGAATTGAGTACAAGCCGAACCGGAGAATCGAGCGAAGCAATCCGGAATAGAGTCATCGAAGCACGAAAAATTCAGGCAGAACGTTACAATGGTTTCAACGAGATGCATTGCAATGCGCAGATGAACAGCAGGATGCTGCGCAAATGGTGTGTATTGAATGATTCGTGCACGGCCTTATTGAAAACTGCGATGGAACGGCTTTCGCTTTCGGCTCGTGCATACGATAGAATCTTAAAGGTAGCCCGAACCATTGCCGATTTGGATGGGAAGAAACAAATAGAAACAGAACATCTGGCCGAAGCCATTCAATTAAGGAGCTTAGACCGAAGCAACTGGGCAGGATGAATCAATGTTATTTATTCGCTTCACTATCAACCTAATTTGACACAGCTTTTAAAATTATCTGCTCAATTTCTTCAGATTCCCATTTTTCTTCAATACCAGGCAACGCAAGTATCATCTGCATG
>CAZVHF010000136.1:0-6453 GCA_964627105.1 uncultured Chitinophaga sp. | reverse complement strand
TGCTTCCATGGGCGACAAAGGTAAACCTTCCTACAGAATGCGCTTCAGTTCGGCTGCAAAAAGCTGCAAGGCGCGTGCGCGGTGACTCATCGTATTCTTTACCGATGCCGGAAGTTGAGCAAAGGTTTGGTCGTAGCCTTCGGGCATGAAAACCGGATCGTAACCAAATCCGCCATCACCAGAAATTTTCAGTGAGATAGTTCCCCATACTTCTCCTTCCACCACAATTTCGTGTCCATCAACCATTGCCGCAATTACCGTAACAAAGCGCGCACGCCGCGAAACAGCGCCTTCGAGGTTCGATAACAGCAAATTCATATTGGCCTTGGCATCGCGACTTCCTGAGTAATGCGCCGTATCAACACCCGGTTTGCCAAGCAGTGCCTCCACTTCCAGTCCGGTATCGTCGGCAAAACAATCATGCCCCGATGCTTCGAAATAATAGCGCATCTTCTGCACTGCATTTTCGCGAATGGTTGGATTGGTCTCGGGCAATTCGCCCACAAAACCGGCATCATCTAAACTGAGCACAATAAATTTCTCATTCAGAATAGCCCGCGCCTCCTCCAGTTTATGCGCGTTATTGCTCGCAAATACAAGTTGCTTCATAATACCACGTATGATAATTTGCCCGACAATTCGCGCTTGGCTTCCTGCAATAGTAATAGTTCCTGCAAGGCCAAATCAAGATTTGTAACATCTTCCGAATCCATCTTGCTAATTTGTTCTTGCACGACTCGTATCATGTGCAGCACATGGCGAAGCTTGTAGCTGTATATGGCTTCCAGAACAAGTTTCTTCAACTTGTCGGCTTCCGATGCTACGAAAATCTGATGCATCTCTTGCCACAATACGCTCAGGTTATGACGCTCGCTGCATAGGTCAATGGCCAGTTGCGAAATACTTTCGTCGAGGTGATTGAAAAATTTTTGTTCGCCCGGAAAATCTTCCTCACCCGCCATCATAAACATATCGTACATTTTACGATGTACCGGGTGCTCGGGAACCAGCGCATCGGCCTCCAGTTCAGACAAAATAAAATCGCCGGCACGGTATGCCAGATTTGATTTTTCGCCGCTTTCATCTTCCACTTCAAAATAGATGAGTTCGTTGGCGTACCGCACTAAAATACGAATGATATCGCGCTCCTGGGCTTCGGCTTTGTATACCTGTGTTTGCGGAATGTCGTCGGCAAACAGATCGGGCGGAGCCTCGGGCAATTCCTGCGTTTTAGCCTCTGTGGTGGTATTTCTGAATGCCTTATCGCGCTTTGAATTAAGTTGCTTGTTGAGTTCGAATACAAGCAGCTGTTCGTCCATTTCCACCTTACGGGCACACTCGCGCAAGTACAATGAGCGCAGCATTGGATCGGGAATCAGCGCCAGCGATGCGATAATCTCGCGAATCATGCCCGCGCGTTTAATCGGATCGGCTCCGGCTTCCTCGGCCAGCACCGAGGTTTTAAATTCGATGAAATTGCGGGATTCTGCCTGAATGTATTCACGCACGAACAAAGGCGTATTGTTGCGGGCAAAAGAATCGGGATCCTCGCCGTCGGGGAAAAGCACAATCTTTACATTCATGCCTTGTTCCAATATCATATCGAGCCCGCGGAAAGATGCTTTAATTCCGGCCGCATCGCCATCGTACAAAATGGTAACATTGGGTGTGAGGCGACGAATAATCTTAATCTGATCTTGCGTGAGCGAGGTTCCCGACGAGGCCACCACATTTTCAATACCGGCCTGATGCAGCGAAATTACATCGGTATAACCTTCTACCAGCAAAGCCTCGTTGCGCTCGCTGATGGATTTCCGCGCATGGAAAATGCCGTACAACACCGCACTTTTGTTGTAAACCTCCGACTCGGGCGAGTTTACATACTTCGCCTGTTTCTTGTCGTTTACCAAAATGCGTCCACCAAACCCGATGACCTTCCCACTGATATTCTCAATTGGAAACATTACGCGGTTGCGGAAACGATCGTACAGCGAACCGTCATCGCGCTGGATCGACAAACCGGTTTTAACCAAATATTCGGGCAGGTAGCCATCCTTTTGTGCTTGCTCGCTCATGACGCTCCAGGCCTCGGGCATAATCCCCAGTCGGAATTTCCGGATGGTTTCGTCGCTAAAACCGCGCTCCTTGAAATAACTCAGACCAACTGCCTTACCATGCTCGGTTTCGTGCAATTGGGTTTCCATAAATTTGCAGGCCCATTCGTTGAGCAAAAGCAGCGATTCGCGTTCTTGTTTTTCTTCAGAATGGCTTTCGTTGCTGTGGTCTTCTTCGAGTTCGATCTGGTATTTGCGCGCCAGGTAGCGGATGGCTTCGGGGTAACTCAGCTTTTCGTGCTGCATGATAAAACGCAGCGAATTGCCACCTTCGCCGCAACCGAAGCATTTGTAGATGCCACGTGCAGGTGAAACGTTGAACGAAGGCGTTTTTTCGTTGTGGAAGGGACAGAGACCGATGAGATTCGTGCCCCTTCGCTTGAGGGAAACGAAATCGCCCACCACCTCTTCAATTTGAGCGGTGTCGAGAACCTGTTCGATGCTGCGTTGTGCAATCATTTATTTTGCGAAGTTAAGCAAGCTTGGCGCTTAGGAAAGGGAAATACCCTACTTTTGAAACCAAATGAGAGGAATCGACGAGATCAAAGCACCCATCCGGACTGAAATGGACCAGTTTGAACGCCATTTCAAAGAGTCGATGAAAAGTACGGTTCCGCTGCTCGATAAAATTACATATTATATCGTAAAGCGAAAGGGCAAACAGATTCGTCCGATGTTCGTTTTTCTGGCGGCCGGCATTTGCGGTGGAATTCGCGAAAGTACATACCGTGCAGCGTCTCTCATTGAATTGTTGCATACAGCAACACTGGTGCACGACGATGTGGTTGATGATTCGAACGAACGCCGCGGTTTCTTTTCGGTGAATGCCCTATGGAAAAATAAAATCGCGGTTTTGGTGGGCGATTACCTGCTATCGCGCGGATTGCTGCTATCGGTCGACCATGAGGAATTTGCCCTATTGCGCATCGTAAGCGATTCGGTGCGCGAGATGAGCGAAGGTGAATTGTTACAGATCGAAAAAGCACGGCGGCTCGACATTTCGGAAGAAGTCTATTTCGATATTATTCGTAAAAAAACAGCAACGCTCATTGCTTCGTGTTGTGCCTCGGGGGCGGCTTCTGCAGGAGCAAACACAGAAGAAGTTGCCAAAATGAAGCTAATTGGCGAGTTGATTGGGATTGCCTTTCAGATAAAAGACGATTTATTCGATTACGAAAGCGGCAAGGCGATAGGCAAACCAACCGGAATCGACATCAAGGAGCGCAAAATGACCTTGCCACTGATTTACACACTGGCCAATTCGCCGCGTGAGGTGCGCAGCCGGATTATGAAAATCGTGAAATATCACAATACAGAACCGGCAAGGGTTGAGGAAGTCATTGCGCTTGTTAAAGCGGGCAAAGGCATTGCGTTTGCCGAACGAAAAATGTGCGAGTACCGCGATAGAGCTTTGGGTTTACTTGCAGATTTTCCAGAAAGTGCTTTTTCGAAATCGTTTGCTGATTTAGTGCATTATACCGTTGATAGGAAGAAGTAAACCGAATTAGGACAGGGAAATCTCAGGTAAAATATCCTAAATTTGCTGCCATCAAATAATATAAATTCAAATTATGTATCCCGAACAATTGGTTGCTCCTATGCGTCAGGAGCTTGTAAATGCAGGTTTTGAAGAGATGCGCACGGCTGCGCAGGTCGACAGCGTATTGGGATCCACAGAAGGATCTGTGCTGGTAGTTGTTAATTCGGTATGCGGTTGTGCTGCAGGTTCAGCACGTCCGGGCGTTCGTATGGCACTCGATAAAGCCACCAAAAAACCCTTGCGCTTAACAACTGTTTTTGCAGGAAACGATGGCGAAGCTACTGCAAAAGCGCGTTCATATTTTGCACCTTATCCACCTTCATCGCCGGCTATGGCCTTATTTAAAGATGGTAAGTTGGTACATTTTATTGAGCGCCATCACATCGAAGGGCGTTCGGCCCAAATGATTGCCGACAACCTGTTAATGGCGTTTGAGCAGTATTGCTAAACGGCCGACTTAATTTAGTTTGTAAATTATTCCTGATCGATAAACCGCGGCACCCGGAAATAATCCGAGTCTTTTCGCGGGGCATTTTTTAGCGCTTCATCCTGCGTGATGGTTTGTACAACCTCATCATTACGCAGGATGTTTGTTTCTGCGGTCATATAAATAAGGGGCTCTACACCCTCGGTATCAACCTCTTCAAGCTTTTCTACAAATCCAAGAATGCGATTGAGGTCATGAATCATTTCCTGACCAGCATTGGTGTCGAACTCCAAGCGGGCTAAATGGGAGAGATGCCCAATCAATTGTTCATTTACCTTCATACCTTTTCTGCATAAATGGCATTAAGCCATGGTTTGAGGATAGTGTTAAATTCTGCCGGGCGTTCCATCATAGGTGCATGCCCACAATGTTCAATCCAGAATAGACTTGAGTGCTTGAGTAATTTATGGAATTCCTCAGCCACGTCGGGCGGAGTGATGTTATCGTTTTTCCCCCAGATGAGGCAAACCGGCATTTCGAACGTATGAAGATCTTCGCCCATGTTATGGCGGATAGCCGACTTAGCGAGGGCCAGAATGCGGATTAATTTTTCTTTGTTGTTTACGATTTCGAACACCTCATCTACCAGCTCTTTGGTTGCAGTGGCAGGATCATAAAACGTATATTCAACCTTTGCCTTAATGAAATCATAATCTTCGCGACGTGGGAATGATCCGCCCATAGCATTTTCGTATAACCCGGAACTCCCTGTCAGAATGAGCGAATTCACAAGACCAGGATTGTCTTTAGAAAAAACCAGTGCTACGTGACCTCCAAGCGAATTGCCCAAGAGGTTTAATGAGGTATACCCTTTGAACTGAACAAAGCGAAGTATAAATGCAGCGAGACTTCGTACATGTGTATCCTCAACCGGCAGCTCATAGATGGGCATCATTGGAATAACAACGCGATAGCTGTGACGAAATTCATCGAGGACATCGCGAAAATTACTCAAGGCTCCGAAAAGACCATGCAACACTAGTAATGTTGGTCCTGATCCTTCTTCGATATATCTGAACTCGCCGTCTTGTTTAAGTACCTGTTGCATTCGAATCGATTATCAATTGCCAAAAGTAAGAAAATAGCAATACATCCGGCAAGAAACCTGTAGCGCGATTATCAGCGTCGAAATGTTAAAAAAACGGAAGCAGTAAAATTTTTTACCACTTTCTACCACCGCTTAAAATTCAATAATAGCAATGCTTTTGAAATTAAATCCACCTCCGTATTGGATTAATTGAAACTAAATTATCAACAAAGTGGTAAAAAGTGGTAGCTTGTGTTTTTAAATAGCTATTTTTACGTCCCAAATCCTAATCTGGAGTATGACCGAATTCACCGGTAAGTTTATGTGCAAGGTGGACGCCAAAGGCCGCGTAATGCTTCCTGCTGCTATGTTGAAGCAGTTCACGGAAGGCAGGCGCGATCATTTCGTCCTGAACAGATCCTTGTTTACCCGGTGTCTCGATTTGTATACCACAGATTCGTGGCAGAAGCGCACTGATGACATTCGCAAACTAGACCCTTACGACCCCGAGAACGACCGGTTCATCCGTCAGTTCTATGGAACAGCGGTGCATGTCGATTTAGATTCTGCCAAGCGCATGTTGCTTCCAAAGCAATTGCTCGAATTATCTGGTATTACAAATGAGATTCTCTTCAGCGCTAACCTGGAGAACTTTGAAATCTGGTCGCCTAAAGTTTATGATGAAGTGCATGGGACGTCTGATCCGAATGCTTTCTATTCCCTCGCTTCTAAAGTGATGAAGGGGATTCGAAACAGCGGATCATGAGTTACCACACGCCCGTTCTTTTTCAACACTGTTTAGAAGGACTTCGCCTGAGGCCCGACGGAACCTATGTTGACGTTACCTTTGGCGGAGGAGGACACAGCCGTGGTATTCTAACGCAGCTTAGCGAACAGGGAAGACTCTTCGCATTCGATCAAGATCCCGATGCCGCCCGAAATGCTCCTAATGATGAACGTTTTAAGCTAATACCTCAAAATTTCAGGTTTCTGAAAAACTTCTTGCGCATGTACAAGGCAGTTCCGGTAGATGGCATTTTAGCAGATCTTGGCGTTTCATCGCACCAGTTCGATACACCCGAAAAAGGCTTTTCGCTTCGTTTCGATGCAGCATTGGATATGCGGATGAATCCGGCACAGCCAACCAGCGCTGCCGACATCCTGATGAATTACGATGAAGCCAATTTGCGTCGTGTATTTCGGGAGTTTGGAGAATTAAACGAAGCCGGGAAACTCGCCCGACATCTGATAAATGTGCGCAGCGACCGTCGAATCGATACCACAG
>CAZVHF010000135.1:0-6799 GCA_964627105.1 uncultured Chitinophaga sp. | reverse complement strand
GGCAAATATTTACTAAAAAAACATTAAAAAAAAATTAAATTGCTATTGACTTTTTAAAAACTTCAATTTCGACTTTGTCATCCGATTTCATGTTGCTTTGGCTACTAAAAACGCAGTTTATTTGACCTAGTCTTAAACCTGCCCATCCAACCTGATTTACGACTACGTTTTTATTGGCTTTATTGCTAAAAATCTCAGGTTTTTCAAGGAAAGTATGGGTATGTCCACCCAAAATGAGGTCAATATTTTCACTTTCAGAGGCAAGCACCCGATCAGATACCTTTGAATCGGGGTATGAATACCCTAAATGTGATAAACAGATAACCATCGAACAACTCCTTTCTTTCTTCAAATATAAGGCTTCTTCATTGGCTTTAGCGATTGGATTGTGATACACAACTCCTGCATGGTGCTCATCTGGAATGAACCCCTTCAAATTTATACCTACACCGGTTATTCCAATTTTAACTCCACCACGTTTTACTACAATCGACCTTTGAACCAGATTTTCTAAGGGTGTACCTTTCAATTCATAATTGCAATTCACAAATGGAAAATCGGCCAGTTTCATCAGTCGAGCCAAAGCTTCCATACCGTTATCAAAATCATGGTTCCCCATGGTGGCCGCATCGTATCCCATAAGATTCATCAACTTAATCTCGGGTTCGCCGTGGTAATAATTGAAATAGGGGGTGCCCTGAATAATATCTCCTGCATCGAGTAGGAGAACGTGTTCAGATTCTTTCCGAATCGACTTAATCAAGGTCGCTCTTCGTGCTGCCCCACCCTTGGACGGAAATTTTGGATCGTTATCCGGGAAAGGATCGATTCGGCTATGCCAGTCGTTGGTGTGAAGAATACTGATTTTGGTTTGTGCTCTTCTTGCCTGTGGACTTACTCCAAACGCATTTGCCGCACCAATTGCCAGGGCGCTTGCACCCAACAGCCGCAACACCTCACGGCGATTGTAATTTCGTAATTCGTCCATCCTTTGCTGGTTTTAAGGTATCACCGACTGCATTCACCGTAACAATGGCCTGTTCGATGCCATCGCGCACTTTGGGACCGGTCCAAAGTAATTTTTTATACGGAATCGTGTACGAATCGCCCCCGTTTACAAGATAATCAGAGGTTAGCAGATAAATTAGTCCGTCCGATTTGCTTATAATTGATGTTCCTTCCCAAGTCCTAAGTTTATTGTTGGCATCAATTTCCATTCGAAGTCCCGAAATAGGTGCACCGCCACGTTTGGCAATTTGCTCGAGTAAACTAACGAACTGTAGTGTATCCATGGCTATAAGCTGCAAACGGTTTTCGAACGGCATGATTTCGAGCACCATCGATCGGGTGATTGCTCCCTTGGGCCATTCAATGCGTAATCCTCCCTGGTTCATGAATGCTACATCCACCTGCAGCGAACTCATCCTACCAGCCTCTGCACGCAATAAATCGCAGATGAGATTTCCCAGCGAACTCTCGGGTAATTCTTTTGTTGCCGGGGATGCCGCATGGCAAAGTACCTCTTGCATTTTTTCCTGAAGGGGTTTACGGTAAGGAAGAATCAGGTCTTCCGCCTCTGCATCTTCCGCTAAATTAACCCCCGAAATTTCAGAATTTACAATGGGTTCAAACTGGCTTAACTGCCTAGTTTGACACGATAAAAAGGTCATCCACACCAAAAGGTGAATAAAAACCACAACTTTAGATAACCTTAATGTTTTGTTCATGCGATATTTGCCTCAATTTTCCCATCTACCTTCCGGAAGGCAAATTAACCATGTTTATTCACGAAACCAAGTTAAGAGTGCGTTATGCCGAAACCGACCAAATGCGCTATGTATATTATGGTGTGTATGCCACCTATTTTGAAGTGGCCCGGGTTGAAGCACTCCGTAGTTTGAATTGTTCGTATAAAACGCTTGAGGATTCGGGGATTTTAATGCCGGTTAGGCATTTCGAAATAAAATACCACAAGCCTGCGTTTTACGACGAAGAACTGCGAATCAAAACTTGCATTCCAACTATGCCGGTCTCACGTATCCTTTTTACATACGAAACGTTCAACGAAAAGGGCGAACAGTTAAACTCGGCAAGCACCGAACTGGTTTTTGTTTCGGCAAAAACGAACAAAGCTGTTCGCATACCATCGGTTTTAGAAAACATATTGAAGAAGCATTTTTAATTTTGGCACAACATTTAGACAGGGCAAATCAAAATGAACACAATTAGAATATTAATTTTTCTTGCCTTGATCTTGCCATCGTTAGGCATCGCGCAAATTCGTCCCAAAAAACAACCGGTAATAGAAGAGCAGCCAACGCCGACCGGCTTTAAATTGTATTATATTATCTCCGATTCGGGCGATACCATCCCAACCGTTACCCTCGAGCCACTAACCGTTTCCGAAACACGTGTATTTGCATCAAAACGCGAAGAACGCAAATGGAGCAGATTGAAACGCGATGTGGCCAAAGTGTATCCATACTCAAAGCTTGCCGGTAAAAAGTTGAAGGAGTATAACGATCAACTCACAGGCAAATCAGAGAAAGATCAAAAACGTATTCTAAAGTTAGCAGAGAACGATATAAAGGCCGAATTTGAAGACGATATCCGAGATATGACCTTAAATCAGGGACGCATTTTGATAAAGCTAATTGACCGCGAAACGGGAAACACCTCCTACGGATTAGTAAAAGACCTGCGCGGTTCTTTCCAGGCAGTCTTCTGGCAATCGGTAGCTAGGATATTTAGAACAAATCTTAAATCGGCCTACGACCCCAATGCCAATTCAGAGGACCGGATGATAGAAGACATCATCGTATCGATTGAGGATGGCACTTTTATAAACTAGAGCTTAACGTGTTATCTGAATCTTCTTTATCAATTCACCCTCGGTGGTAGGAACCTTAATATAATAAACACCTTTTGCCAGATGCTCTAATCTCACTTCGCTGGCTTCAATAAAACTTGCAGGAGGCAATTGTACCACCATTGCACCAAGGGCGTTATGCACCGCAACTGGTCCGATAACTTTTGCCCCCTTAATTTGAAGATTAAATATACCGTCTGGTGCAGGATTTGGGAAAACAATCAGTTCGGGTTCAGTCTTAAATCGATCTAAAATAACTTGATTCTCAAGTTCTGCCAACTCAACCTGGGCAGTACTAATTTCGTTTCCAAAGCGGTCGAAAATACGAGCCTGCATGTTTACCGGCTGGTTCGGATTTACTTCGTATACACCCGAAATGTTATCAACTGTAATAACCTGAACATCAATTTCGCCCAACACATAAGCCGTATTTTCGGCATGAGGGAGATTTTCAAGCGGAGTGCTACCATCGAGTGGAATCGCTTGCCCGTTGTCGCGAATGATGATGTCGACGTCTATTTTGCCATCTGCACGAACATTGGTTGAAGAAGATTCTTCGACCTGAAGTTTATCGTTGCCCACGAACACCAGTTTAGTTCCTTGTGGCACCTCTACCTCCAGTTTCATAAAATTCGGTACGACTTGCTGATGAGACTCTTGAAGGATCCGTAGTTCGAAACGATGAACGCCTTCAATTTCACTTGCAACAACAGAAAGTGCATTGAAGATAAAACCAAGAAGTAAAACAAGCAATGTAGATGTGTAGAACGGCTTTCTCATGGTCTTGGGTTTTAAGGTTTCGATAAAGTTAAATTGCAGATTGGGGAAATTTTTGAAACATGATTTGCGTTTTATCGGAAAAAAAGATGTTGCAAATTGAATGATTTCATGCCGAAATAAATTTATTTAAACCTGAATTCCTGATGTTTAGCGTATATCGCTTTTCAACCATTTATCTCGATAAAGCTGGGATACGTAATTTTTCGAAGTGCGGGCATTTCCCCTAATTTTGTTAAAACGATGCTAAACGGAAAACTCATCCTACTCCTGCAGACCCTTTCGAAAAAGGAGCTGAAAGATTTCCGGCACTTTGTTGCCAGCGATTACCACAATCCGAACAGACATCTCGAGAAGTTCATCGGTTTGCTTGCGAAGTACGAAGACGATTTTAGCAATCCGAAGCTCGAAAAGGAAGCTTTCTTCAAAAAGCACTATCCCGGTGAGACGTTCGACGAACAAAAATTCCGCTACCTGCAAAGCGATTTAACCAAACTGCTTGAGGAATTCATTGCCTATACCGAATACCGAAAAGACCGTTTCCAACAGCAGTTGTATCTCACGCAATCGTTGCAACGACGTAACGTTACCAAGTTCTTTTTACAGGAATTGGACGAACTCGATAAACTCAACGAAACAGCCGCATTCCGCGACAGCGACTATTACCTCAAGCTTCACAAGATTAGCGAGATTCGTTACGAGTACAGCTCCGAAAACCGAAACCGCGCCTTCGATAATTCGCTGCAGGAACTCATCGATAACCTCGAAATTACCTATCTGGCAAGAGGTTTTCGCTATTACTGCGAAATGATTAACCGACGCAATATTCTGTCGGTAAGCTACAACCTCAGCTTTTTCGACGAACTGGTGCAGTACCTGCGCAAAGGCACCTTCGACGACATTCCGGCCATTTACATCTACCGCCTCATTCACTGCACCTTAACGGAGCCCGACGAAATAGCGCATTACGAGAACTTACTCGATGCTCTGAAGAAATACGAGCACCTGTTTAGCCGCAACGAAGCGCGCGGCATGTATGTATTTGCTCAGAACTTCTGCATACGGCGCATCAATTCGGGCGATAAAGATGCGCTGGGAATGATCTTCGCGCTGTACCAGGAAATGGTCGACAAGCACTTAATATTTGAAGGCAGTTTTGTTTCGCAGCCCGATTTTAAAAACATCGTCACTACCGGTTTGCGTTTGGGCGAAGATGCATGGGTGGGGAATTTTATTGAGGAATTTTACCCGAAACTCAATCCACAATTCGCCAAAAACGCTTACACGTATTCGATGGCCTGGGTGCATTTTGCGCGCAAAGAATACGACAAGGCCCTGCGCATGCTGCTGAAGGTGGAGTTCAACGATGTGTATTACCACCTCGATTCGAAATCGCTGCTCATGAAAGTGTATTTCGAGCTCGACGAGTACGATGCCTTTGCCTCGCTGGTGGATGCGTTTAAGATATACCTGCGCCGCAACCAAACCATTTCGGAAGTACAAAAGAAAACCTACCACAATTTTATTTTGCTCATCAATAAACTGATGAAATTCAAGCTCAACCGCAGTGCACCGAATGCCGCATTTATGGCAGAACTGGAGCAATTGCGTCCGGCCGCCGATATTCCCTGGCTGCGGAATCGTGCCGATGGCTTGATACAGAAATTCGGTAAATCGCAAAAGTAAAGGCTTGTTTGATGTATTTTCGGCAAGATGAAATTGCTCGCGCTACTCTCCCTTTTTATAATTTCTTTACAACACCATGCGCAAAACCTCATTCCCAATGCGGGATTTGAGAACGTGCGTACACCCAAGAAATCGAAATATCCGGGCAGCATCGAAAAAGCGTATCCCTGGTTTAGGCCGGGCAACGGAAGCCCCGATTTAATTCAAAACAATGCCGGAACATTTGGCAAACAAAACGCTGCAGACGGGCGCAATTATGCGGGGATTGTTTTGTATGACCACGAAAATGCTAACTTCCGCGAGTACCTGGGCGTGAAGTTGAGTAAGCAATTAAAGCCCGGTGTAGAATATTGCGTGCAGTTTAAGGTTTCTGCCGCCGACGAAACCTGGGCCTATACCGATGAGCTGGGCGTTTACATTGGAGCGGATAGCATTGCCACGCAGAACTGGGCGCCAATTCAGGTTGGTCCACAGTTTAGAACGCGCAAGTACCTCACCATCTCCGATACGGCTGGATGGAAGCACCTCGAGTTTACGTATGTGGCGACAGGCAATGAGCAATTTATATATGTAGGGAATTTCAGAACAGATGCATCCACACTCATTCAGCCGGCCAACCGCGGTGCATGGAGTAAAACGGTGTACATCTACCTCGATGCGTTTGAGTTGCAATCGTGCGTGCCCGAAGATCCGGTAAGTTCGCCTGAGCCTTTGCGTGTATTGAAGGAAACGGAAGAACCGCGCGCACCGGTTATTCCCACCATGCTCTCGCCCAACGGCGACGGCTTTAACGATGTGTTTGTGATTGCCAACCTGAAACGCTACAGTACCTTGGTGGTGTACAACAAGAAAGGCGAGCAGGTGTATCAAACCGGCAACTATGCCAATGATTTTGATGGAACAGGTTTACCCGACGGAAAATATTCGTTCGAATTAAAAACACCCGAGGGGAATGTAATTTTTGGGAGTTTTGATTTGATGCGAGACGGAAAACGAAAATCCTAAGCAGTGATGACACAATATATAACATGAACGATTTTTCCGACATTTATGGTTTAATTTATCCGAGAAAACATATCATCATAACAGGTGAATTACCAATAAGTACACCCATAATAATTAATAGGAATGCTGATCCAGTGAGGCTCCAAAAGCACTCACCAAACACATGCGATTTAAATCCCTGCTTCGGTTTTCCTAAGCAGGGATTTTTACATTTGTAGCATGAACGATTTATCCTGGTTTGGATCAACCGCAAATTTGGCCTTCCGCATCGCGCTCATCATTGCCATAGCTATTCTGATCGAACGCGGCTTGCGTTTTTTCATCGGCAAAGGCATACCTAAGAGTGTGCAGTCGATCCTTGTTTACCAAAGGGAAAGCGTAGATTTGTCACCGCAGAAAAATTGCTCGCCTATTTTGGCATGCAACGAATAAACACTACTTTCGATGCATATTTTGCAACGA
>CAZVHF010000134.1:0-6800 GCA_964627105.1 uncultured Chitinophaga sp. | reverse complement strand
GAGAACGAGCGTAAAAAAGCGGCTTCTTCGATGGGATTGGCGTAAATAGATTTTGATATTTCTTACTTTCGAGAAAAATTTAAATTCTCATGCGCAGTATCCTTCTTGCCTTAGCGGTATTTATTGGTTCATTGGTAAATGCTCAGGATTTTCAGCTTTCGTATGGAAATGCCCCTTTCGTTGAGCTTAGCAGTCCATCAACTCCAATAGATTGGCCATTCGATTGGGACGATGAATTTGCGGTTATTCCGTTTGGGTTCTCTTTTCCTGTTGCCGGACAGACTTACGATAGTCTTGTTTTATCTTCAAATGGCTGGGGAATAACCTTGGACGATGTACACGAATTCAATGCATATTATGTTGACTTGATTGCAGCTGGTGATGAAACATCGGTTAGTTACAAAAATGAAGTGGTAGACGGGGCCAATGTATTGAAAGTTGAATTTCTGAACGCAGGATTCTATGAAGATACTACGGGTACGGCGCGAACAAGTTTTCAATTCTGGTTTTATGATAATGGTTGTTGGGAAAGCCGCATAGGACCATCGTTTATTGTTGATACCGTGCAGATTTTTGAGCAATATCCTGGTCCGTTTATCGGCTATGCAAATTATACGAATGAGCAGGTTTTGGCTGTAGTTGGACCTTCGAATGCCCCCGAATTGTTGACGATAGATTCTATTGCTTTTCCAAGTTTGAATGATGTTCCATTTGATGGAGCATTTTATTCATTCTGCGAAGAATCAGCATCGGCTCTCGATGAAGGGCAACGTGATGGTGTTATTTCAGTTTTCCCCAATCCTGTTGCCGCCAATTTGTTTATCCGCTCGAAATCGAATGGACTTTGGATCATTACAGATTTGCAGGGCAGAATTTTGGAAAGGGGTATAAAAAGACAATTAACAGAACAGATTGTCTTGGAAGAACTGCCCAGTGGGATGTATTTCATTCAACTTGCTACCGAGAAGCCCATTCGTTTTTTGAAGAACTAATTGGTTTGCTTATTTCATCAAGAGAAAATAACCCTTAATTGTTCCGAGATTTTTTTCGGAGCCATTGAGCGGTTTGAATTCGTATGAGTAGTGGTAAAAGCCTTCTGGCGCAATGTTTCCATTTACTTTTCCATCCCAAACTTTTCCCGGTTCGGTGGTCGAGAAAATGATTTGACCGCGGCGGTTGTACACATTAAATGTTCCATCCACTTTATCGAGTTCGTCAGACATAGGACCAAAGGTGTCATTTAAGCCATCTCCATCGGGGCTAAAAGCTTTTGGGAAGTATATTTTTATTTCGGGAATTACATCAATATCGAGAATGCGTTCAATCTTGCATCCGATGCGGTTTACGTAACTCAAAACAATTTCATAACTGCCATATTCTTCGTAGTAATGACGTGCATCGGGGAAGTTGCATGCTGCGAGTGTCGAATCGCCATCTCCCCAATAAACAATACACGAATCGAGTTGGGCATCGTCAGGAAATTGAAGACGGATTTCTGTAAATCGATCTTCCTGTACGATTATCTCACTGTTGATTGCCTTGTATGGATATACAGGAATTGTATCGGAAATTGAATCGCTGCAGAAAGCATCAACAATTAAAAGCTTAAGATAAGTAAACCCTGTATCGTTTGCTAAAAACTCGGGTACAACGTCGTTGCTCTTTTCGTATCCATTTAAAAACCATCGATATGTAATGAAAGAAACGCCATCGGGAAACTCGCTTTGGTTAACGATAAAAATAGGCTCCTGTGGGCAAAGTGTATCTTGGGTGTCGAATAACGCGACAGGTGCGGGAATAGACCAGATGTTTTGTAGGAGAAAGGTGTCGCATCCGGTAATATTGTCGGTAATGTCGACCCGAACAAAATCAGGAAATGGCGGTACCAAAAAGGCTCGTTGTGTTGAGTCCCCATTGCTCCACGTGTATGTAAAATCATTGCTCCCACCTATGATTAATGCATATAATTCGCGATTTTTATTGGCGCAGTCTAAGGTGTCTCCAATGATGGTAACGTCTCCTCCAATATTTGTAGGGACATTGATTGTGAATACAATAACATCTACACATTGCTCATCTAAATCAAAAACGGCACATGAGTAAACGGTATCCACAGGATCGGTTACCGTAAGAATGGAATCGACGGTAACATTATCGCTCCACAAGTACTGAAAATTACCTGAGCCACCGGTTACAATCACGCTGGCATTCATTATCTCAAGACAATCTTCATAAACAACAGGACCTTGTTCGAGTGTAAATGAACAGGGATTTTGTGCCTTTAAATTCAGCACCTTAAACACTAACAGACACGTTATCAGAATAAAACGCAGCAATATTTTCATGCAAGTCTTTTCGATTTTATAACGCGTTGTACTATAGTTTCTTATTTACAGTTCTCAAAAGTAAAAAGATTTCTTTAATTATTTCCCTTTTGCAAGGGTAAAGCCGAATGTTGTACCAATTCCAAGTGTACTACGCACGTTAATGGTTTGGTTATGAGCCTCGATGATGTGTTTAACGATAGAAAGTCCAAGGCCGGTGCCGCCAATTTCGCGCGAGCGGCTTCGGTCTACGCGGTAAAACCGCTCAAACAACCGTGGTATATGCTCTTGCGCGATACCAATTCCATTATCAGAAACTTCAATAAGGATGTACTCATCCATATCGTAAAACGAGATTTTAGTCTCACCATGCGTTTTGCTGTATTTAATGGAATTGATGATCAGATTCGATAAAACTTTCTGAATGGCCTCCCGATCGGCCTTAACGTACACAGGCTTGTCGTAATCTTCTTTAAATACCAGCTTTACGCCATTTAGTTCGGCCGAATACTGCATGCCGGTCATGATGTCGCGCGCAAGCTCTACCATGTCGAATTTTTCTTTGTGCAATATGAGCTGACCACTTTCGAAGCGCGTAATGATTTCGAGGTCCTCAACAATGTGCACCATGCGTTCAACACTCTTTTCGGCGCGCTCGAGGTAGGTGCGATTTATTTTTTCATCTTCCAGCCCGCCTTCAAGCAATGTCATAATATAGCCCTGAATATTGAAAATGGGTGTTTTCAATTCGTGACTCACATTGCCCAAAAACTCGCGCCGATAATTTTCCAGATTTTTCAGGTATTCGATTTCCTCTTTCTGATCTTTTGCCCATGCTTCTACGTCTTTGTTTACTTCCGAAATTATATCGGCCGATAAATCAACACTGGGTGGCAATTGCCCTTTCTTTAGTTTAAGTTGATGGATATTTCTGTAAATGAGCTTGATCTTCCGGTAAATAAATCGCTCAACCGAATACTGAAACAAAAAGAAGGCGAGAAAAAACGTAAGGAATACAACAATTACCGGCACCCAAAACGTGTGAATTTTGTGCAAGGTATATTCGAGAATGCCGACAAAAAAACCTACTAATAGAGCGAAACACACCGAAAGGAATAGTGCCAGACTTCGGGGCGATGAGGTATTTACGCGGTTAAAAAAACTCGATTTAGAATTCAAATTTATAGCCTACTCCTTTGATTGTGCGAATATAGTTATCTCCCAGTTTTTCGCGCAATTTTCGGATGTGCACATCGATGGTTCGGTCGCCAACCACCACATCGTCGCCCCAAACGCTTTTTAAAATATCCTCGCGGGTAAAAACTTTCCCGGGCTTTGAGGCCAGCAAGGCAATGAGTTCAAATTCTTTTTTGGGAAGATTGATTTGTTCGTTGTCTTTCAAAATGAGGTAGCGCTCACGATCAATGGTAAATCCATTTACCTGCAATAAACCTTCTGCGTCGCTCGATTTTCCTGATCGCCTCAATAAAGCCTTCACACGGCTAATCAACACGCGGGGCTTAATGGGTTTGTTGATGTAATCGTCGGCGCCGGCGTCAAAGCCTGCAATCTGGCTATAATCTTCGTTACGCGCCGTTAAAAAAGCGATAATTACATCTTTCAGTTCAGCGGTTTCGCGTATTACCCTGCAGGTTTCGATGCCATCCAAATCGGGCATCATCACATCAAGAATAATGAGTTCGGGCTTTTCTCTTACGGCTATTTTAATGGCATCGCGACCGTTGTTCGAGGTGAATACTTCGAAGCCCTCTTTATTTAGGTTATAACTGATAAATTCAAGGATATCGGGCTCATCGTCTACCAGCAGTATTTTAACTTTCTCTGAACTCATGGTCAAGCTTCGTCCGATAATTTGAGTGCAAACCTAAAAATTCAAACCCTATTCAACGTTAATCTAAGGTTATCAAATTTACAAAAATGGCAACTAAATTACTTTCCCTTTCCATTTACCGGAGCGCATGTACACAATCGAAACAAGGCTGAGTATCAAAAAGTAGAAGGGTTCGGTCAACCAAATGACTTCGACACGGCTCCGTAAAACAATCCCTAGAAACCAGGCAAGCAGGCAGTAAACCAAAATGGTGATGGTTTCGATCCACAATGCCATTCGCGTATTTCCGCTTCCACTTACGCCACTAAACCAGGTCATGGCAACCGAAAAGCAGAGTAAGGCTAACGATATAATGTGCAGCGTTGGAATACAATCATTAAGTAAGGATTGGTTCGCACTTCCGAGCGATAAACCGATGACCCACTCAGGAAAAATGCTGTTTAGTAAAATAAAAGGCAGCGAGGCCAGTATCGACATAATGGTGATTCGTTTCAGCAATGGCATTACGGCATTAGTTCGTCCTTCGCCAATAGCAAACGAAACCAGCGTATTGGTCGCCGAACTGAAGCCCCAGAACGGAACCATCTGAAACATATAAATCATGCGAATAACTACGGAGATAGCCAATGCTCTTGCTCCATTTTGCTCGATGATGATGAAAAACAAGAACCAACCGGCATGCGAAATAAAGTATTGAAACATGACCGGAGCTGATACACCGAAAACCTGTTTCATTGTTGGTTTGGATATTTTCCATTGCGCAAGCACGCCGAAGTTTTGTCGCAGCTGCAGGCCCTTTGTGAAACCAACGAATACGAGCGTTGCTGCAATCTCGGCCAGCGACGATGCCAGTGCAGCGCCTTCAATTCCCATTTCGGGGAATCCCCAATGCCCGAAAATGAGTGCATCGTTGAGCCATACATTGGAAAGTGCCGTAGCAAATAAACTCAGCGTTATGGCCGTAGGACTCGATATGCCGATAAACAAGGCCCTGAATGCAAGATTTACCATCGCAAACACGATTCCCCAGGCACGCTGGTCGAGGTAAAGTAATGCGTTTTGATAAACCGCATCATTCGAGATCAAATTCTTCAACACAACAGGACCAGCAAACAGCATGAATACCCATAGGAAGAGCGAAAACAGAAGCAGAAAAATGAGGCTGTTATCGAAGATGGATCCTACTGAAAGGTAATTTTTCTCACCGTGGCGGCGGGCAATGATAATTTGAACTCCGGTCGAGAATCCCAATCCCAAAACGTAAATGGTAGAGTAAAAAAGGCCTGCCAGCCCAACCGCATCGAGCAACACTTCATCCACACGCGCCATAAAAAACACGTCGGTAGCCAGAATTACATTTTGTGCAATTCCGCCCAAAATAATAGGAAGTGCCAGCGTTAAAATGGTTTTAACCGGTGTGTGGTTTTCGGCCGACATGCTTTTACGTTAATCGACCTGTAAAACCAGTCCTTTGAGGTATTCGCCTTCGGGATGAAACAAACTTACCGGATGATCGGCCGGCTGACTCAATTGATGTAGCAAGCGCACCGAACGGCCCGATTCAATGGCCGCAGCGGTAATGGTGTTTCTAAAAAGCTGTTTATCGACAACCTGGCTGCAGCTGAAGGTGAACAGCAATCCGCCGGAATTGATTTGATTAAGCGCACTAACATTCAAGCGCTTATATGCTTGAACGGCCCGGTGACGGGCATCCATGTGTTTGGCAAATGCGGGTGGATCGAGTACAATGATGTCGTATTTTTTTGGATTGCTGCGAATCCATTCGGGCACATCTTCGACCAGCGATTGGTGCGTTTCGATGCCAAAACCATTTAGCGCAACATTGTGGTCTGTGAGTTCGATGGCCTTGCGCGAACTGTCGACCGAATCGACCTGCACAGCTCCTCCAGCCAGGGCCGCTACACTGAAACCACCGGTATAACAAAATGTATTGAGCACCTTTTTGCCTTGAGCGTACTGCTGGAGCAAAGCACGATTGTCGCGCTGGTCGATGAAGAATCCGGTTTTTTGTCCGGTGGCAAAATCTATTTTGAACTTGAGCTGATTTTCCACACAGGTTTCATCGCCACTGCCCGATCCGGCCAACCATCCGTTGCCCTCTTTATTGCCCAAAGACTCGGCCGATTTGTCGTAAACGGCGGTAATGAAATCGCCTGCACAATTCATCAAAGCATCTGCAATAAGCTTACGCTCGGCAAACATTCCGATGGAATGGCATTGCACAACAGCCACTGCGCCGTAAATGTCGATAATCAATCCGGGGAGGCCGTCGCCTTCGCCATGGACCAAACGAAACGTGGTGGTATGCTTTCCCGGAAAACCAAGTGCCTTTCGGTTTTTAAGGCAACGCATGAGCGCCGTATTCCAGAATGTATCATCTGGCAAGACATTGCCAAACTCGAGTAAGCGCACGGTGATTGAACCTTTCTGGTAATGCCCCCATCCAAGAGCCTGCCCATCGCCCGAAAACACCTGCACGCGTCCACCTTCCTTTGCAGCATCGTCGATTCGGTGAATGGCACCCGAAAATACCCAGGGATGAAAACGCAGCAATGAACGCTCTTTGCCGAACTTTAAACTAACTTTTGGAAGTGCTTGCACGC
>CAZVHF010000133.1:0-6847 GCA_964627105.1 uncultured Chitinophaga sp. | reverse complement strand
AATTGACCAGTCGGGAGACTGATAATAATAACCGATCATGAGACACGGAAAAAAAGTAAATCACTTAGGCAGAACTGCTCCCCATCGCAAAGCTCTTATGGCGAATATGGCAAGTTCTCTGATTTTACACAAACGAATCAATACAACTTTAGCTAAGGCAAAAGCTCTTCGTACCTATGTTGAACCTTTGATTACAAAATCAAAAGAGGATACTACGCATAGCCGTCGTACTGTATTTGCATACTTGAAAGATAAAAATGCTGTATCGGAGCTTTTTCGTGAGATATCGGTTAAAATTGCCGATAGACCAGGTGGATATTGCAGAATTATAAAGCTTCCCAATCGTTTAGGCGATAATGCTTCGATGGCGATGATTGAGCTTGTTGATTTCAATGAGCATTTGACTAAAGAAATTAAACCAAAAACAGGCGAGAAGAAAACACGTCGTGGCCGTGGTGGTGCTAAGAAAAGTACTACAGAAGCGACCGCTTCAGCTGAAACTGCACCTGAAGCATCGGATGCATCGGAGGAAGTGACTTCAACTCCATCAGAAGAATAGTTTTTCATAGTAGTTTAAAAAAAAAGGGTAGAACAATGTTCTATCCTTTTTTTTTGGATATTCGCGAAACAATTTCAATGCGGTATTCAGATTCAAAATCGGCAGTTCTACTACTCGAAGACGGTACATTATTTAAAGGTAAATCGGCGGGCATTGACGGTACTGCAACCGGAGAGCTTTGTTTTAATACTGGCATGACCGGTTATCAGGAAATCTTTACCGATCCATCTTACTTCGGACAAATCGTAGTAACCACTCATGTGCACATTGGAAATTACGGTGTTTTCGAAGACGATACCGAATCAGATAGCATAAAAATTTCGGGACTGGTTTGCCGCGACTTTTCATCTGTCTATTCGAGAAATAATGCTGAATCATCTTTATTAGAATATTTTAAAAAGAACAACGTACCCGCTATCTGCGAGGTAGATACCCGAAAACTGGTTAAGCATATACGAAACAGAGGTGCTATGAATGCCGTGATTTCGACTGAGATTGAGGATGTTGAAGTATTGAGAACTATGCTGAACAATACGCCATCAATGCAGGGTCTCGAACTTTCTTCTGAAGTATCGACAGATACACCGTATGTGAGTGGCGATGAAGAATCAAAATTCAAGGTTGCTTTACTTGATCTGGGATCCAAGAAAAATATCGTGCGCTGCCTAACTGAACGCGGTTGTTTGGTAAAAATATTCCCGGCAAAATCAACATTTGAAGAAATGATGACCTTTCAGCCAGATGGATTCATGATTTCAAACGGACCCGGAGATCCGTCTGTTGTTACATACGCTATTGAAACAGTGAAGTCCATTTTAGAGCATAATATTCCTTTGTTTGGCATTTGCTTAGGACACCAGATTCTGGCAGAAGCATGTGGAATGCAGACTTATAAAATGCACAATGGGCACCGAGGAATTAATCACCCAATCAAGAATGTCAAAACGGGTAAAGGAGAAATAACATCTCAAAACCACGGTTTTTCAGTGCGTAAAGAGGATGCAGAAGCCCGAGACGAAATTGAAGTGACGCATATTCATTTGAATGATCAGACGATTGCCGGTATAAGGCACACATCTCACCCGGCATTTTCAGTTCAATATCATCCCGAATCTGCTCCAGGTCCGCACGATTCAAGATACTTATTTGATGATTTCATCTCGATTATGGCAGAGTTTAAATTGAAAAATATAGCACAATGAGTTCAATAGCGCATATTCACGCACGTCAGATTTTAGATTCACGTGGAAATCCAACTGTCGAAGTTGATGTATTGACTGAAGGCGGATCGATTGGCAGAGCTGCTGTGCCTTCAGGGGCTTCAACCGGGACACATGAAGCGGTAGAGCTTCGTGATGGAGACAAAAAACATTTTCTGGGGAAAGGGGTAGAAAATGCTGTTAACAATGTGAATACAACAATACTCGAAGAACTCCGTGGAATGGATGTTATGGATCAGCGTGGTATTGATATCGCGATGATTGAGCTTGATGGATCACCCAATAAAGCCAACTTAGGTGCCAATGCTATTCTAGGCGTTTCGTTAGCCGTTGCAAAAGCTGCTGCAGCCGAAACCGGTCAGCCACTGTTTCGATATGTGGGAGGCGTTAACTCCGCATTGCTTCCTGTTCCGATGATGAATATATTGAATGGCGGATCGCATGCAGATAACAGCATTGATTTTCAGGAATTCATGATAATGCCTGCAAATGCACGCTCTTTTTCGGACGCCTTGAGAATGGGAACTGAAGTTTTTCATCACCTTAAAGATGTATTGAAGAAAAAGGGAATGTCGACCAATGTTGGCGATGAAGGCGGTTTTGCACCTAACCTCAAATCGAATGTAGAAGCAATCGAAACGGTACTCCAAGCTATTGAAAAAGCGGGATACAAACCTGGAGTAGACATTTGGATAGCCATGGATGCCGCAGCCTCTGAATTTTACGATGAGAAATCTGGTCACTATCATTTTAAGAAGTCGACCGGAGATAAATTAACCTCATCAGAAATGGTTGATTATTGGGCAGATTGGAGTAAGAAATACCCTATACTGTCTATTGAAGATGGATTGGCTGAAGACGATTGGGATGGCTGGAAAAAGTTGACTGAAACCCTTGGAGAAAAAGTGCAACTTGTTGGAGATGACCTTTTTGTAACCAATGTGGAGCGTTTAGGACAAGGCATTGCAAATCAGACTGCAAACTCAATACTTGTTAAGGTAAACCAGATTGGCACCTTAACCGAAACAATTAATGCCGTTCAATTGGCCATGAACAATAAGTATACTGCAGTAATGAGTCATCGTTCGGGCGAAACCGAGGACACCACCATTGCAGATTTGTCGGTGGCTTTGCGATGTGGACAAATAAAAACCGGATCAGCATCACGTTCTGACAGGATTGCAAAGTATAATCAGTTATTAAGGATTGAGGAAATACTGGGAAATGCCGGGAGGTATGCGGGATTGGATGTATTGAGAAGCCATTATGTTAAATAAACTTTTACAAACTTATGTACCCTGGCTATTTGCCTCTTTTATTTGGCTAATATCTACAGTTCCATTTCTTTATATTTCACAATACGCGCAGCCTCAATTCGATGATTTCGGTCTTTGGTACGTTTTAGATCAAATGTCATATTTCGAAGCCCAGGTTGATTGGTATTTAACTTGGACGGGTAGATATACAGCATTTGCTTTTATTAGTTTATTGCATCCAATAATATATCGAAAGCCGGAATTGATAGGTGCTTTTTCTGTTATTTATCAGTTATTATTTCTTGCTGGATTGATATGGTGTTTAGTAAAAATTTTACCGAATTCCATAAAAATTAGAGAAAGGCTAATTTTGGCTGGGTTTATTTGGATCTGCTATCTGTGGCAAATACCTTCATCAGCTGAAGCATTCTACTGGATTCCAGCCACTTTTTCGTACCAATTAGGACTGCTTTTTTGTGTCATCGCAGCAACATTGTTATGGACCAATAAAAGATCAGTAATAAAAACCACCAGTTTTTATCTATTAGTTGGATTAGCTGTCTTAACTCCTGGAACCAGCGAAGTAACATTATTACTTTTCAATGGCATTTTGGTTTGTACAGTCGTATTCGATTTTATAAATGATCGTCAAATTAATAAATCTCTACTTTTTATTTTATTTATATCAATCCTATTTTCAGCTTTTTCGCTATTGTCACCGGGAAATAATACTCGAAGCAATGTACTTCTCTCTGTTGTAGATCAATCAGCAAGGCCATTGGATATAGGGTTTAGCGTAAAAACCTCATTACATTTGATAAAAAGTCAATTATTTGCCCTTTGGTTTAGAAGCCCTTTATTAGGTATAAGTTTGATTTATGCATTGGTTTTGGTTAGGAATGTAGACTCAAAGAAATATAATCGAATTAGTAGTTTACTATTAATTCTTTATGTATCTGCATGGGTCGCGACCTTGCTTGTGCTTGCATTTCCTTACATTTATAAAACTGGTAATTCATTTTTACCTGGCAGGGTTTTAAATGTAATTCAGTTTATTATAATTGCCGGCTGGTTCGGCTTTATAAGCATTATCGTATTGTATAAATCTTTTGATGTTGCTTATTCAATTCCTTTTCAAACTCTTATTTATCTTCTTGGTATTGCTTTAATTTTGGGTTCATTAATTATGCCCAATAGGATAATGGCATCAATTACCGATATTTCTTCTGGAAAGGCTAGAGTCTATTCTATTGAATCAGAAAACCGATATAGACTATTTGAAAATAGCAGAAATAAAAATATTCGTGTAGCCCCATTTAGCAATAACCCCTACACTATTTTTTTATGCGATATTTTGCCTGATTCTAGTCAGGACTGTAATTCGGCAGTTAGTAATTATTTTGGGTTAAAGTCAGTACGAGTAGATTCAAGCCTTAGCCACGAAGAATATAGTGTTTATTAAATTCCATCAAAACTCCCCACTTTCTCCTTTATAATATACACAGGTCTCTTTCTAGTTTCATCATATACTCTCCATAAATATTCCCCAATAATTCCCAACATTATCATAATTAGACCACCGATAATTAGCAATAAAATCACAATTGGTGCATATCCTTTAAACGGAACTTTATTAATAAGGCGGGCATAAGCCACGAAAATTGCATAAATAAACCCTACGATTGCTGTAAGCATTCCAATCATAGACATAAACCGAATTGGAATGTATGAAGTATTTAACGAACCATCAATAAAGTACTTCAATTTTTTGTTAAAATTCCATTGAGATTTGCCAATCGTCCTTTTCAATCGCTTGTATGGAATAAACTTGATATTAAATCCCATCCATAGCACATCTCCTTGAAAAAAACGATTTCGTTCATCTATTTCTGCAAAAACTTCAAGTGGTTTTCGGTCAAGCAAAACAAAATCAAATCCACCCTGTGGCATCTTGGGATTTGCAATTTTCATGAAGCGATAAAAAATTGCTGATGTTAACTTTGCCGGAATAGAATCCTCACGTTCAGTTCGATAACAAATAACAATTTCACTTTTTTTCTGATGCCACTCCTTAATCATTTCTTCTATAAGTTCGACCGGATCTTGCAGGTCGGCAGACATAATGACTGCAGCATCACCGGCGGCATACCTTGCACCAGCTATCATTGCTGGTACCTGACCGAAATTGCGAGAAAATGAGAGCGCCTTTACAGATTTTTCATTTGCCGCAATATCTAGTATTTCAGCCCACGAATCATCGTCAGACCCATCATTAACTAATACGAATTCGTAATTAAATTCTGTTAATCTATCGGCGAACAACTCAATTATTTTATCGCAGGTAATATGTATTGATCCGGCATTTCTAAAAACCGGGATTATAAATGAAATAATTGGCTTAGACATTGGCGTATAAAGCGTTGATAGCTAATTCCGTGTTAGCGCATTTCGAATTATTGTTGAAATAGCGTCAACCTGTTCAAGTTTTAAATCCGGATAAAGCGGTAAACAGAGTACTCTTGAAGCTATACTCTCGGACAAACTAGATTGTAAGTTATTCTCAACGTAATTCAATGTGTTGAGCGATGGGTAAAAGTATCTCCGACCCATAATATTATTTTGTCTTAAAGACTCGAGCACGTTCAAAAGTTGCTTCTCCGACTCAAAAACCGATGGGAAATAAGCATAGTTAAATTGCGATGTACCAGGCTGTACTTCAAGAAAATCAATTGGTAAGTTAACTAGGTTTAATCGGTAACGCTCACAAATGCTTTTCCTCAACTTTATTATTTCATCTATTTTCGGGAGCAAGCATAGTCCCATTGCTGCCTGAAATTCGGAACTTTTCCCATTTACGCCAACTCCAAAAAAGTTTTCCGGTCCATTGTGTCCAAAATTTCGCATAAACGAAATTTTGTGCGCTAAATCATCATTATCAGTTACAATACCACCTCCTTCGATGGTATGAAATAGCTTGGTGGCATGAAAACTCAATGTAGAAATATCGCCATAGTTCAGAACCGAAGTTCCTTTATATTCTACACCAAAAGCATGTGCTGCATCGTAAATTACCTTCAAATTGTGCTCGTGGGCTAATTCTTCAATCGCCTCAACATCACAGGGATTTCCATACACATGCGTAGCAAGAATTCCACTCGTTTCGGATGTTAACATTTGTTTGATCGATTTGGGGTCAATCGTAAAATTACCTTGAAGTATATCCCCAAACACTGGCTTACATCCTTCCCATACCAAACTAGAAGTTGTCGCCACATACGAAAAAGGTGTAGTAATAACTTCCCCGTTTAGATTCGCGGCCTTTATAGCGATTTGTAATGCAATTGTACCATTGTTAACAAAAAAGAAATGCTTAACACCAAGATAGGCTTTAATCTTTTCCTCGAGTTCAAGAACAAGTGGTCCGTGATTCGTTAAGTGTCCTCGATCCCAAATTCCCTCCAGATACTTTACATATTCTTCTAATGAAGGCAGAAACGATTTGGTTACATTTATCATTTTTCGAAACAATGCTCGAAAAGTAACTAAATAAATCGTTTCTCTCATCCTATTAATGGTTAATAATGGCTCAAGGACTTTAATTTGCAGTAAATCAAGACACTATTGTTGCGTAAATTCTCTTTTCGAACGGCTAGGTTTTTTGGTACTTTTACATGGCATGCGAGGGCTTTATTTCTATCTCATTTTGGGTTTACTTGTGCAAGGACATACTGAGCTAAATGCCCAGTTTTACAATGGCTCCCAAATGGAATTCGGCCAAAACCGCATCCAATACAAACCCATCAACTGGGAAT